>JBOHWK010000025.1:0-5107 GCA_050736715.1 Binataceae bacterium (SeqCode)
CCGCCACCCGCCCCGGCGGTCCGTACGCCGGCCTCCGCCGTGGGCGGTCCGCCACGCCGCTACTCGCCCGTGGTGCTGCGGATTGCCGAGGAGCGCGGCATCGACTTGAACCTGATCCCCGGCACGGGCGCCGGCGGCCGCGTCAGCAAACGTGACATCGATCGTTATCTTGAAACGCCAGGGCAGGGGCCGGCCGCCAGAGCAGTTGCGCAAACTCCCGCTGCGCCGCCAACTACGCCGCCGGCGATCCCGCCGGCTGCGGGCACGGCCTTTCGGGCGCCCGTTTACGAGCCGCGCGAGGACGACCTCGTCGAACCGCTCACCCACCGCCGCAAGCTCATCGCCGAGCACATGGTTTATTCCAAGACTCATTCGCCGCACGTTGGCACGGTCGCTGAGGTGGACCTGAGTAAAACGATGGCGTTGCGTGAGGCGCACAAGGATTCGTTCCAAAAACGCGAGGGCTTTCCGCTGACCCTCCTGCCGCTCGCCGCGATGGCGGCGTTGCGGGCGCTCAAGGAATTTCCCCGGATGAACGCTTCATTGGTGGGCGATTCGGTAGTCATCCGCCGCGAGATCAACCTCGGAATCGCAATGGACGCGGAGGAGGGGCTGGTCGTTCCGGTAATCAAGGGTGCGGAGCTCCTCTCGGTCACGGGGCTTGCGGGCGAGATCGAGCGGTTGCGCCGAAAGGTGGCGGAGAAAACGCTCACGGCCGGAGATCTATCGGGGGGCAGCTTCACCATCTCAAATCCCGGCCGCGAGGGGAATCTTTATGGCTTCGCCATTATCAATCAGCCGCAGGTTGGCATCCTCAGGATGGGCGAGGTTAAGAAGCGCCCGGTTGCGATCGAGGTTGACGGTACGGACGCGATCGCAATCCGATGGATAATGCACCTTGCGCTCTCTTACGACCATCGCGTAATCGACGGCGTGTTTGGCAACAGATTTTTGTACCGGACCGCCCGAATCCTCGAAGCCGCCGACTTCGAACTGTAACGTTACCCGGCGCCGCGCCTCCTCATCCGCCGATCCATCGGGTTCCTTTTTGCAGGACCGATCGGCTCGTCTAGAGGTTCTCTAATTGAGGAATCGCTTTAATCCGGGCGAGAACGGCGCCGATACCTTGATGCGGCCCGCCGCGGGCGACTCGAACTCCACCTCGCATAGATGCAGCCAGAAGCGGCGGCCGGCAAACGCTTCGTTAGGCTGTGCGCCATACTGCGCATCGCCCACGATCGGATGGCCAGTGCTTGCCAGATGCACGCGAATCTGATGGCGGCATCCGGTGGCCGGAATCGCCGCCACCAGCGTCCATTCGTCCACGCGCCGAATCGGTTCGATGACCGTCATGGCGGGACGGCCCGCGCGCTTCGGAATCGAGCTGGCCGGATCGCCGAGCGTCATCTTGCGCCCGATTCGGGGATGATGCGCGATCGGCAGATCGATTTTCACCGCGTCGTCCATCGCGCCTTCAACCAATGCCTCGTAGCGCCGCGCCACCTGGCCGCCGCTAATCGCCGCCCGCAGCGCGCGATACGCCTCGGGCGTGCGCGCGATAATCAATGCCCCGGAGGTTCCGTTGTCGAGGCGATGGACAAGGCCGCCTTCGTGAGATTTATCGCCGATCGTGGCGGTTTCCGGGAAGCGGGCCGCGACGGCATTCATCACGCATTCAAGCTCGCCGGCACGAATCGGATGGCACGGCATACCGCCCGGCTTGTTTATTACGATTACCGCCGCGTCCTCGTAAAGCACCTTGAGCGGGAGCGCGGGATTCGGCTCGATCCGGATCGACAGCTCCCACGTCCCGATGACTTCGACTCGGTCGCCGGGGGATGCCGGTTCGCATTCTCGGTCCGCGACCGCTCCGTTGAGGCGCACCATCCCGCTCGCGATCATCTTCTTCGCCGTGCGCCGCGAGGGCGCAAGCCCGATGCGGACCAGATGGCGGTCGAGTCTTTCGCCCGCTTCGGCCGCGCGATCCATCGGCTATGCTCCCGCCGCAACTCGCACTGCGGAGCGTGCGCGGCGGACGTTCTCCGGCAAGCCGAACAGGCGGCGCAATTCCCGGCCGGTGGCCGATTTGTCGCACGCCGCGATTTCGATCGGCCCGCCGGCGGCGACGATCCGGCCGCCGTCGGCGCCGCCGCCCGGACCGAGATCGATCACGTAATCGGCATTCGCAATGAACTCCAGATGGTGCTCGATAGCGACCAGTGTGTTTCCGCCCGCCACCAGCCGCGCGAGCGCCTTTAGCAGCCGGCGAACGTCGGTGGCGGCGAGGCCCGTGGTCGGTTCGTCGAGGAGGAACATCCGCGGCATGCGCCGGCCGGAATCGTCGAGCGGCGCCGGTTCGAGATCGGCGAGCATGAACCGCGCAATCTTGAGCCGCTGCGCCTCTCCTCCCGACAGGGTGGAAGTCGTCTGCCCGAGCCGGACATAGCCGAGGCCCACGGCAATCAGCGCGTCGAGCCGTTTTACGATTGCGGGGCAATGCGAGAAAAATTCGTGGGCGCGTTCCGCCGTCAGATCGAGGACTTCATTGACGTTCCGGCCCCGGTGGCGGATTGCGAGAATGTGGCTTTGGAAGCGGCGGCCGTCGCACGCCTCGCATTTGACCTCCAAGTCCGCCATGAAGTGCATTTCGATCGTGACGGTGCCCGCGCCGTGGCATCGTTCGCATCGCCCACCCGCGACGTTGAAGGAAAAATGCCGCGCCGCCACGCCCATCCGGCGCGCCTCCGGTTCGCGCGCGAACAGCTTTCGAATATCGTCGTAAATTTTCAGGTAGGTCGCCGGATTCGAGCGCATCGAGCGCGTGGGCAATTCCTGTCCCATGTGGACCATCGCGCCGATCTGTTCGAATCCCTCGATCTTCCGGCAGTTGCCCGGTTCGGCCGAAGTGTCGCCGATCCGCCGCCGCCAATTGTTGTAGAGCACCGATTCGATCAACGTCGATTTTCCCGATCCGGACACTCCCGTCACGCACGTCATTCCCCCCAGCGGAATGACCGCGTCGATGCCGGCCAGATTGTTTTCGCGCGCGTCCAATATTCGAATCGCCGGATCGTCCTTTCCGAATTTGCGCCGGCGCGCAATCGCGCGCATCAGCAGCACCCGGCCCGGCGCCTCCGCGATACTTTCGATTCGGGCGTGGTCCGCATTGCCGGAGTAAACCAGTTGTCCGCCCGCGGAACCGCCGCCCGGTCCGAGTTCGACGATATGGTCCGCACCGGCGATCATCGCGGGGTCGTGCTCCACCACCACTACGGTGTTGCCGAGATCGCGCAGACGGCGGAGCACCTCGAGCAGGCGGCGTGAATCGACCGCATGAAGGCCGACCGTCGGCTCGTCCAATGCGTACAATGTCCCCGTGAGGAGGCTGCCGAGCGCGCTGGCCAGATGAATCCGCTGGGCCTCGCCGCCCGACAGCGTCCGCGCCTGGCGCTCGATCGTAAGGTAGCCAAGGCCGGTTTCAATCAGATACGCGGCGCGATTCTTAAGCTCGCGCATCACTGTGGCCGCGCGGGCCGCGACGACGGGATCGCGCTCGATCGCGGAGAGCCATCGTGCGAGTTCCCGCACCGGCATCCGGCCCACCTCGGCGATCGATTTCCCGCCGACGCGCACGTTGAGCGCTTCGGGCTTGAGCTTCGCGCCGCCGCATGACGGGCAGGTGGCGAAGCGCCGATACTTCGCGAGCAGAATCCTGACGTGGGTCTTGTAGCGGCGTCCTTCCAGCCATTTGAAAAAGCCGCGCACCCCCGGCCATCGCTCGTCCTCGCGTCCTCCGGTGCGGTTCGGGTCGCCGTCGAGAATCCATTGCCGCTCTTCGTCGGTCATCCGCGCGAACGGTTCCATCGTGCGGACTTTTGCGCGCCGGGCCATCGTGAGCATCCAGGCGTTCATCTCGCGATAGGCGGGCGTCCGCCACGGCGCGACGAGGCCCTGCCGGATGGATAGGTTCGGATTGGGAATCACCTTGGCGAGATCGAGTTCGGCGGTCCGGCCGAAGCCCTCGCATTGCGGGCACGCGCCGATCGGGCTGTTCGCGGAAAACAGCGCGGGAGCGGGTTCCGGGAACGGCGCGGCGCATCGCGAGCAATTGAAGCGCCGGTCAAAATCGAGCGGGTCCGCGGCATGAAATCCGCCGTTGACCGGCTCGGCCCGGACCGCGCGGGCGCATCCGCCGCCCAGGTAAAATGCGCGCTCCAGCGCCTCGCGCAAGCGGCCGGCGTCGCTCGCGCTCCCGGCCTTCACGCGATCGACGACCACCATCAGCGGCGCATTCGGAGCCGAGCCGTTTGCCGATGCGGCATAGTCGGCGGTCTCGGCGATCGCGCCGTCGCGGTACAGGCGATGGTATCCGTTCTGGATCAGGTAGTTCGCCGCTTCGGTTATCGGGCGCGATCCCGCCTCGAACGGCGCGAGCACGAGGTACATTCCCGGCCGCGCGGAGACCATCGCCGCCGCGCCCTCGACGGTGTCGCGCGTCACCTCGCCGCCGCATCGCGGGCAGATCGTATGTCCGGCGGCGGCGAAGAGCAGGCGCAGATGGTCGCTGATTTCGGTGACGGTGCCGACGGTGGAGCGCGCATTCTTGATCGTGTTTTTCTGCCGCAGCGCGAGCGCGGGCGGGATATTGGAGATCGATTCCACATCCGGGCGATCCATCCGTTCGAGGAACAGCCGCGCGTAAGTCGAAAGGCTTTGTACATAGCGGCGCTGGCCTTCGGCGTAGAGGGTATCGAACACCAAGCTCGATTTGCCCGATCCCGACACTCCCGTCACTGCGGTGAGCTTGCCGCGCGGAATGTCGAGCGAGATGCCCGCAAGGTTGTGGGTGCGCGCGCCCCGGATGTTAATCGAACCGTCCAAGAGGCTGCATTACCTCAACTGGATGCGGGGTCGCGAAAAAAAATGCTTATGATCATTGGGGAAATTGGGTTCGTTTGGCAGTTTTCTGTTTCATTTGAAATAAAACCGCGCCCGATTTGCTCGCTGCGTCCATCTGACTGATTTTGGCTTGAAGGTTGTTAAACAAAGAGTTGCCCCGAACAACCTCACCCCCTGTCCCCCTCTCCCTTTTGGAGAGGGGGAACGC
>JBOHWK010000026.1:0-4685 GCA_050736715.1 Binataceae bacterium (SeqCode)
CTTCAGGAGAGGGGAACCAGACAGCGAAGAGCGCATTGCGTTCCCCCTCTCCAAAAGGGAGAGGGGGACAGGGGGTGAGGTCTCTTTCTCGTGGAGGTGAAATCGATGGCAGAACTGAAAAATCGTCAATGGCTAATCGCGGCGCGGCCGCAGGGAATCATCAAGGAGAGCGACTTTCGCTGGAACGAAACTGCGGCCGCAATCCCGAAAGAGGGCGAAATGCTCGTCCGCAATCTCGCGCTGTCCTTCGATCCGACACAGCGCGGATGGATGTCGCGCGATACCTACCTGCCCGTGGTTCCGATCGGCGAACCGATGAAGGCCGCCGGCGTGGGCCAAGTCGTCGAATCGCGCAAGCCGGGCTTCGCTAAGGGCGACCTCGCGCAGGGTTTGTTTGCGTGGGAGGACTACACGGCCACCAGCGGCGAGTCGATTCTCGGGCTGGAAAAGCTCGGCCCCGGCGCCGACCCGATTCTCGCGCTCTCGCTATTCGGAATTACCGGGCTTACGGCGTATTGCGGCTTGCTTTCAATCGGAACGCCGAAGCCGGGTGAGACCTGCGTGGTTTCGGGAGCGGCGGGCGCGACCGGCTCGGTCGCCGGAATGATCGCCAAGATCAAAGGATGCCGCGTCGTGGGAATCGCGGGCGGCCCGGCCAAATGCGGATGGCTCGTCAAGGAGGCCGGCTTCGACGCCGCGATCGATTACAAAAATGAGAAGGTCGGCGACGCCTTGTCGCGCAACTGCCCCAAGGGAATCGACATCTTCTTCGACAACGTCGGCGGGGAAATCCTCGACGAGGTGCTTGCGCGAGTGAATCCCAACGCGCGCGTCATTCAATGCGGTTCGATCTCCCATTACAACGACCCGGAGGGATCGTTCCCGCCGCCCCCCAAGAATTACGCGAACTTAAGCGAGCGCGGCGGCAAGATGCAGGCGTTTTTGGTGATTCAGTATGCCCGTCAATTCAAGGAGGCGCGCACCGAACTCGGAAAGTGGCTCAAAGAAGGCAGGATCAAGAATCAAATCGACCTCGCCCATGGACTTGAGAATGCGCCCAAGACGATAATCCGCCTCTTCACCGGCGCCAATCTCGGCAAGCAGTTGCTGAAAATCGCCGATCCGAATTAGAACATTGGAATGCGAACCCCTTGGCAACGCATTGAAGAACAAGCGCTTGAGGCGCTGCGCGATCTAATCCGCCTCGACACCAGCAATCCGCCCGGCAACGAGCGAATCGCAACTGACTATATCGCGGCGGCGCTCGGCCGCGACGGGATCGAATCGACGATCCGCGAAAGCGCACCGACCCGTGCGAATCTCGCCGCGCGAATCGCCGGCTCCGATCCCGCCGAAGGCGCACTGCTCCTCTCCTCGCACGTCGATGTCGTCCCAGTCGAGCGCAACGGATGGTCGCGCGATCCGTTCGGCGCGGAAATCGTGGACGGATGCGTATGGGGCCGCGGCGCGATCGACATGAAATCGAAGACGGCGATGGACCTAATCCTGATGGGCGCGATAAAGCGCGCCGGCGCCGTGCCGCGCCGCACCGTGATTATGGCCGCCGTCGCGGACGAAGAGGCCGGCTCCGAAATGGGCGCGAAATTCCTCGTCGAGCGCCATCCCGATCTCGTGCGCGCGGCGTGGGTGCTGAACGAAATCGGCGGCTTCACGGTCCATTTCGGCGACCGCCGCTTCTATCCGATTCAGGTGGCGGAGAAGGGCTTCGTCACCGTGAAGATGACTGTCAGCGCGCCGCCCGGACATGGTTCGATGCCGCGGCCGAACACCGCAATTGCCAAGCTCGCCGAATTGATTACAAAAATCGTGCGCACACCGATGCGCCGGCGGGTCACGCCGCTGATGCGCCGCACGATGGCCACGATGGGATTGCCGGAGGACGTAGAGATACCGGCATTCGCGCCGATGCTTTCCAATACCGTGTCGCCGACGATGGTCCGCGCGGGTTACCGCGACAACGTGATTCCGGGCGAGGCTTCCGTGGTGCTGGACGGCCGCACGCTGCCGGGCGACGACCCGGAAAGCTTCATGGCGGAACTGCGCGCGATCGTCGGAGAGGAACCGAAGTTCGAGTTGCTAAAGACCGGGCAGCCGGTCGAAACCAGCGCCGACACTCCCCTGTTCGACTTGATGCGCACCACTCTCGAAGCCGCCGATCCGGGAGCGCGCGCGATCGCGTGGATGATTCCGGCCGCCACCGACAGCAAACAGTATTCACGCTTGGGCGCGGCCTGCTATGGATTCATGCCGATGAAGCTCGCGCCGGAGACTCCGTTCGGATCGCTATTTCACGGCAATGACGAGCGCTTGTCGGTCGCCGGCTTCCATTGGGGACTCAAAGTCTATGCCGAAGTGGTGCTGAACTTCCTCGGCATCGAGTGGGACGCCGTGTTCGAGTAATTCACGCTGGGTTAATTTATTTGACTTTAACCGAGCTATCTGGGACATTGTAGCGGATGATGTGGCAGTTGCGCATCGGAGAATAGCGCATCGGTCGAAACGCCGGCTTCGAGGGAGGAGTTGGTTATGAAATCGTCCGCACGGAAGGTATTCGGCATCGCGTCGATTGCCGCCATCGCAGTCACGGTTATCGCGATTGCAACCATCGCCGCATCGCGTGGCATCGCCACCATCGCGCCGGGAACGCCAATCTCCCGATTGGCGCCTGCCGCCCCGCCAATCGGGAGATTGGCGTTCCCGGGAGCATCCCTGAACCGAAGCCCTGAGCAACGTCGAAGGGGAAGCCGAAACCCGCACCCAGCGCACGATACGTCCGTGTCAGGCAATGCCCGCGTCGCATCTTCGCTCGGCAATCTGCCGATGACGTTCGAGGCGAATCGCGGCCAGACCGATAAGCGGGTGAAATTCCTCTCGCGTGGCGAAGGCTACACCTTGTTTCTGACGCGCGATGGCGCAACGCTCGCGCTGCGCTCCTCTTCCCGCCCCTCTCCCGCTGCGAAAGCTCCTCTCCCGGATCGGGAGAGGGTCCGCGGCGCGGCGCTTGCTTCTGTGTTGCGCGATCCTTGAAATGATCCTCTGCGATCCTTGATTTGATCATCTTGGCTCATCCCGGAAAAAGCAACTCACGCGCGCCCTTTTGGCCGCCGGAACGGCCGCAATCCTATTAGCGCGGCTTAACTGACGCATCCGGCGTGGCGGCCGATGCCGACCCCCCGTGCGGCCACTTTATGGGCATCGCGAAGGCCGTTCAAGGCCGCCGTGAAGCCGCCGCAAATAGCCCGCAAACGAAACGAGGACGACCGTTAGATCGTCCTCGCCGCCGCGTCAGGCGATGCCCGCCGCGCCCTATCAGGTCTCGATTAAAGCCCCGGCTGTTCTTCTGTTTCGCCGCCCTGTGGCGCCGATTCCGCGCGCTTGAGCATCGCCTTGAGCGCCTCGATACAGGTATTGGTTTCCTCCGGCGATAGCCACTGAAGCGCATCGCGGCCGGTCATCCTCTTCACGAATTTCCTGAGCGCCGGGCGGCGCGCCTTCGCGCGGATGATTCCGGCATCGTAGGCATCGCCCCAAAGAGCAATCAACAAGCGAACGTGCGGCTCGCGCGAGTCGATCCAATCATCGCGCCGCCCACCTGGTTGCGTCGCCCTCCAGCCGAGACGCTCGAACTCGCGGAGCAAAGCATCGCGTTCGCGATCGTCGAGCGCGGCGGATGACGCAACCGGCTTGGCTCGATACTGCCCGGACACGCGCGCGACGATCGCGCGGTAGGTCTCATCATCGAGGCCAAGTTGTTTTTTCGCGACGTGAATTTTCGCGATTTCCGCGCGCCGATTTGCGCCGGCCGTCATCACGCGATACCCTCGCGGCGGCGCGATTCCTCGCGCTTGAGTTTATCGCGGAGCCAATCGGAGTCAAGATTGAGCGCCGCACAGCACCAAGTGAAGCTGAACGGCCGCTCCGGGACGGCGGTAAATATCCACGCCCGCGCCTCACGGCGCATATGCCAGCGGAGCGACCCCGGATAAAACTCAAGCGTCGCCGCAGGCCCGAACGGCCAGCCTTGACCAAACAGGCAATCCACGGCGTCGCGGAGTACGGCGCAAACCAGCAATTGTTCGCCCGTCCACGATCGCGCCCGGAGCGAATCGAAAAACTGGCCGGTGGTAACTATGTCCCATGAGTCGAGTACCCTTAATGCCGTCTCAATCTTTGGCGACGATTTCACGGCGTCAACCTCATCCGCCCGCGGCGTGGCGACTCGCACGCGCGGCGGCGCGGCGATCGCAATCGCGATAATTCCAATGCTCAATGCCGCGCGATGTGTATTCAAGTTCATCATGTTGGCGCGGGCGTCGCCGTGGCCGTGGCGGTCGGCGTGGCGGACACTATGTAGCAGGGCACAGGATTCGTCGCCGACACCGGGACGTGGCCGACATTGAGGTTGACCTCTTGCTGAAGCTGCGCGAATGCGAGGCGCGCCGAAAGTAGTATCACGACTATGGTGACGGCGATCCGCATCAAAATTTCCGCCGATCGCGATTCTCTAGTTCGCCCGCGATTATGTCCGCTAGCTCGCCCGCGTGGGCGTTGGCTTCGCGCCTCCATGCGTCCGCGTCCGCGCCCGGCGCGATGTTAAAATGCTGCGTGATTTGAATAGTATGGCCACCGCCGCGAGCAGCCGCGCCGCCCGCGAACGCGGTGCG
>JBOHWK010000027.1:0-57539 GCA_050736715.1 Binataceae bacterium (SeqCode)
CACGGGCGGAAAAATGTTTATTACCCCAAACTCAGGAGGCGATCCCGCATGTTCCACAACTCCATGATCCCGATCCAGCGGACATCTCCAATGTTTATGACGCGGACATCTTTAATTGTTCGCAACATGATGGTTGGCCACTATGGTTTTCGATTCCGCGTCAGGGATTGTGAACGAAGCGATCGTCAGCCCGCCACGGCGATCGCCGGGCGTTTTATGCGATTGTGGGCATCGACGTACACGACGGTTGGTTCGTGGCGGCGCGCTTCGGCTTCGTCCATCTGCCCGAACGCCGCAATTATCACGATGTCGCCGGGCGCGCCCTTCAGCGCCGCGGCACCGTTCAGGCATACTTCGCCGGACCCCGCCGCCGCGGAGATCGCGTAGGTTTCCAGCCGCTCGCCGTTGGTCGCGTTCCAGACGTGGACCAATTCGTATTCGAGGATACCCGCCGCGCCGAGCAGATCGGAATCGATCGCGATGCTCCCATTGTAATCGACGTTTGCGCCGGTCAGATGCAAGCGATGAAGTTTTGCGCGAAGCAGGTTGCGAGTTGCCATTCTCATCCCTCCAGAGGACTCAACACGGTATTATCGATTAGGCGCGTCTTGCCGACTCGCGCCGCGATTGCGACCAGGATTGAATTGCCGGGCGCGGGTTTCGATTCGAGAGTTTCGGCGTCCACCGCCGCGACGTATTCGGGCGCGACGCCGGGAGTCCGTTCGATCTCGCGCGAGGCGGCCGCGGCGATTTCGTCCGCGGCGCGCGCCCCGGCGCGATACTTTTCACGTGCCGCCTTGAGCGCGCGGCTCAATGCCAGCGCCTGCTCGCGTTCGTCCGGTGAAAGGTAAGCGTTGCGCGAACTCATCGCGAGGCCATCGGACTCGCGCACGATCGGCACCGGCACGATTTCCACGTCGAAGTTCAGATCGAGCACCATCCGCTGAATCGCGCGCAACTGCTGAAAATCCTTCTCGCCGAAGAGCGCGAAGTGCGGCTTCACGATATTGAACAGCTTGGCCACGACGGTCGTGACGCCGCGAAAATGTCCCGGGCGATGCGCTCCGCACAGCCCGCGCGTAATTTCCGTCACCTCGACCCAAGTCTGCGCACCCGGCGCATACATCGCGGACGGCTCCGGCGCGAATACCACATCGACCGGGATCGAGCGCATCAATTCGCAATCGCGCTCGAAGTTGCGGGGATAGCGTGCCAAGTCCTCGTTCGGCCCGAATTGCGTGGGATTCACGAAGACCGATGCCACCAGAATCGCCCCGCGCTTGCGCCCCTCGCGCATCAGCGCAAGATGCCCTTCGTGCAGGAAGCCCATCGTCGGCACGAGCGCGATTCGTTCGCCGCGGATGCGCGCCGCGTCGGCAAATCGCGTCATCTCCGCCGGTGCTTTAATGATTTCCACAGTTGCACCTATCAAAAAACCTCACCCCTAACCCCTCTCCCTTCAGGAGAGGGGAACCGGAAAACGCAGATTGCGCTACGTTCCCCCTCTCCAAAAGGGAGAGGGGGACAGGGGGTGAGGTTGCGGAATTTCGTATCCATCGTTAGGCTCCGCGCGCCTCCGCGTAGCAATTCTCGGGCGCGGGGAAAGAGCGCTCGCGAACTTCTCGCACATACGCCGACGCGGCGGATGCCGCTTCCTGCCACAAATGCGCGAACGGCTTGGCGAAGCGGGGAGTGAACGATTCGGTCAGTCCGAGCAAGTCGTGCATTACCAGCACCTGGCCGTCGCAATCGGGTCCGGCACCGATTCCGATCGTCGGGACGCGCACGCTTTGGGTGATTTCGCGGCCCAGCGACGGCGGCATTCCTTCCAGCACGATTGCAAATGCACCCGCGGCCTCCAATGCCGCCGCGTCTTCGAGCAATCGCTCGCGGCATCCGGGCGCGCGGCCCGCCTTGCGGCCCTGCACGCGATGGCCGCCCATCCGATGGATTGATTGGGGCGTGAGGCCGATATGGCCCATGACGGGAATATCGATGTCGGCGATTCGCCGCACCGTCTCGGCCATGGCGATGCCGCCTTCGAGCTTGACGGCTTCCGCGCCGCCCTCCTTGACCAGCCGGCCGGCGTTGCGAATCGCCTCTTCGGGCGTCACCTGATAGGAGAGAAACGGCATGTCGGCGATTACCAGCGCGCGCTTGCGCGCCCGCGCGACGCTCCGGGTGTGATAGATGATTTCGTCGATCGTGACGCCGAGGGTGCTGTCCTCGCCCCGCACCGTCATCGCGAGGCTGTCGCCAATCAGGAGGACATCGATGCCGCAACTGTCGAAGATTCTTGCGAACGGGAAATCGTAGGCGGTGATCATTGCGATCGGCCGCCCCGCCTTTTTCATCCGCCGCAGATCGGGCACGCGAACCTTTTCGTGTTCCATCGTCTTCGCTCCAAATAAAGCGGGCTGCCGCGTCGTGGACAGCAACCCCGCATGAGAGCGAACTCACGAAAAAAGCGCGCTCACCATCTCGGAGTCCCGGTCCAATTCTCTCAGATCCAGGCGCGAGCAGGCGCTATGTTTTTCGACGCCCATTCCCCCGGGCGTCTTCTTTCGCAATCTCCGTCTCGCCGGGAAGCACGCTTCCTCGACGGACAGGGGACACTATAGGAAATTTGGCGGCGCAATGTAAAGGCTCCCGCGCGATGGGCCGCCGCTCGCGCTTTGCCGAAATACGCCGGTTTGCTAGGATGGTTGCCATGAAGCGGGTGGCTCGTCATCGCTCATTCCTCCGGTGCGCGATGCTCGCGCTTGGCGCGATCGTTGCGGTCGCCGCGCTTGCGGTTCCCGCGCGGGCGTTCGATCTTGGCAAACTCATCGCCAACGACCCCACGCCGCCCGACCATTTCAAGCTGATTCACGTCAAAGACCTCGCCAAACTGATGGCCGACAAGAATTCCCACGTCCATGTTTACGACGCCAACCGATGGAGCGTGCGGGCGGGCGTCGGCATCGTCCCCGGCGCTCGTCTGCTCACCAGCCCCGACAAGTACGATGTCACCGGGACGCTGCCGGCCGACAAGAACGCGGACCTCGTTTTCTATTGCGCCGACCCGAAGTGCATGGCCTCGCACGAGGCGGCGCGGCGCGCGACCAACGCCGGATATACCGACGTGAACGTCATGGCGGACGGCATTTTCGGCTGGAAGACGGCCGGCGAACCGGTCACGATACCAAAGGGCTTTACTCCCGCATCCAAGCACGACTGACCCGCACCGGTTCATCCCGGCGCCGCCGGGATCGCATATAGTGGCGGCGTGCAGGGAATTCCGCCGCAATCGTCCGCATCCGCCGGTGAGCAGCGCGAACTGACCGCGCGCGCGATCGTGCTCGGTGTCGCGCTCGCGCTGATTCTCGGCGCGGCCAACGCCTACCTTGGGCTGTACGCCGGGATGACGGTATCGGCGAGCATTCCGGCGGCGGTGATCTCGATGGCAATCCTGCGCGCGATCGGCGGCGCGACGATCCTCGAAAACAACGCGGTGCAGACCATCGCCTCGGCGGGCGAGGCGGTCGCGGCGGGCGCGATCTTCACTTTTCCCGCGCTCGTAATTCTGGGCGGCGCGCGTTCGCTTCCGTACACCGAGGTCACCGCGCTATGCGCGGCGGGAGCGGCGCTGGGCGCGATGCTGGTGACGTTTCTCCGCCGTCCCTATGTCGTCGAAGAGCGGCTGCCGTTCCCGGAGGGACTCGCCTGCGCCGAAGTGCTGCGCGCCGGAGGCGATTCGGCCAACCTGCGTCCGCTTGCGATCGGCGGCGCGGTCTCTGCGGCGCTCAAGGCGGCGCAGGACGTGCTCGGACTGGTTCCCGGCGCGATTTCGGGCGCGCGATGGATCGGAAGCGCCGCGCTCGCCGGATCGGCCGACATTTCGGCGGCGCTGATTGGCGTCGGCTACATCATCGGAATTCGCACGGCGGCGCTGGTTTTCGCGGGCGGCGCGTTCGCGTGGCTCGCCGCGATTCCAATTTTGTCGGCAATTGGTCCCGCCCACGGCGGCTCCGGCGCGGCTGCCGCCGCCGCTCGAATCTGGAGCGCGCAGGTGCGCTATCTGGGCGTCGGCGCGATGCTGACCGGAGGATTCGTTACGCTATGGCGCTTGCGCGCGCCGATTTCCGCCGCGCTCGCCGAAAGTCTCCGCGCCGTCCGCCGCGAAAATTCCGGCGGCCCGGCCGCGGCGGCCGTCCCGCGCGAGGATACCGACCTCTCCGCGCGATCGGTGCTGGTCACGGCCGCGCTGTGCATCCCCGCGATCTTTGCAATCTGCCTCGCGCTAAGCGGATCGATGTGGCTGAGCGCCGCGCTCGCGGTTCTGCTTGCGGCGATCGCATTCTTCGCGGCGGCGATCGCCGGCTATCTGACCGGAATCGTCGGCTCCTCGAACAATCCCGTCTCCGGCGTGACGGTAATCGTGCTGATTGTGATCGCGCTGTTCTTGCGGTTCGCGGGCGTGGCTCACGATGCCGGTCCGCGCCTTGCGATTCTCGCCGGTGCGGTGGTCTGCACGGCGGCGGCGATGGCGGGCGATTCGCTGCACGATCTGGCGGCGGGATGGCATCTGGGCGCGACGCCGCGTACGCTGGAAATCGCCGTCCTGATTGGCGCGATTGCGGCGTCGTTCCTGATGGCGCCGATTCTGAACTTGCTGATCGCGGGCTACGGGATCGCCGGAACTCCCACCGCGCGGGCGGGCGCACTGGCCGCGCCGCAGGCATTCCTGATGGCGAAGGTGGCGGACGGCGTGTTCCACGGCGGGCTGCCGATCGGAACGATCGCCGCCGGCGCCGCGCTCGCCGCGATTCTGGAGATTGCCGACCGCCGGTTGGAGCGAATCGGATCGGAATGGCGCACGCCGATCATGCCGGTGGCGATCGGACTGTATCTGCCGATGGGCCTAAGCGTCACGATTTTTCTCGGCGCGATCGCACGCGCATTTTTTGGCTCGCGCGACGGCGGCGACAGCGATCCGGGCGTTCTGCTCGCAGCGGGCCTCGTCGCGGGCGAGGCGCTGATGGGCGTGGCGAGCGGCGGGCTGGTCACCGCCGGCATCCGTCTGCCGATTTACTAAGAAAATTCAGGTCTTTTTTCGGCAACGGACCTGTTTTCAACCGCCGGGAATCATAGTATGCTGCGCTCCGGGCGGGAGCCAATTATGGACCACCGTTTGCGAGGGGAGAAGAGCCGATGAAGATCGCAGTGCGCAATATCGCGGGCCTGGGAGTGATTCTGGGCCTATTGGGAATCGCGGGAACGCTCGCGGCGGATACCGCAAAGTCGGCGGCGTCCGCGATTCATCCGCGGGCGCTGGCCGCGGCGAAACAAATGTCGCGCGCGGAAATGACCGCGAGCTATTTGAAGATTCCGCTTAGCTTCGAGCGCAACGAGGGCCAGACCGCGACCCAGGTGAAATTCCTCTCGCGCGGCGCAGGCTACGAATTGTTCCTCACTCCCGCCGAGGCGGTCCTGGCCTTGACCAAGCCCGCCGTCACGAGCGATGAGGGCGCCGCCTCCGCCGATGCGAGTGGCGCGCCGCGCACTGCGGCGGTGCTGCGGCTGAGTCTGGCCGGCGCCAATCCGAATCCGCAAATCGAGGGGACCGACCAGCTCGCGGGCAAGGTGAATTACCTGATCGGCAACGACTCGGCGAAATGGCACAAAGACATCCCGACCTTCGCGCAGGTCAAATACGACGGCGTCTATCCCGGGATCGATCTGGTTTACCACGGGAGCAATCAGCGGCAATTGGAGTACGATTTCCAAGTCGCGCCGGGCGCCGATCCGCGGAAGATCGAGTTGGGCTTCGCCGGCATCAAGCGGCTGACGATCGATAAGGACGGCGAACTGATTCTGCACTTGGCCGATGGCGAAGTGACCGAGCACGTGCCGGCGGTCTATCAGGAAATCGGCGGGCATCGCCGTCCGATCGCGGGCGCATACGCGATGCATGGCGCCGATCGGGTGGGCTTCGCGGTTGCGGCTTATGACCGGACCAAGCCGCTAATCATCGACCCGGTGCTGGTCTATTCGACCTATCTGGGCGGCAGCATTTTCGACGTCGCGGCGGGAATTGCCGCCGACACGGCCGGAAGCGCCTACGTGACCGGCTTCACCAGTTCGAGCAACTTCCCCACCACGGCGGGGGCGTATCGAACCACGGAACCGAACTCACTTGACGCCTTTGTAACGAAATTCAATCCCACGGGCACCGGGCTCGTCTATTCGACCTATTTGGGCGGCAGCGGTGGAGTTAGCGAAGGCTTGGGCATCGCCGTCGATGGGTCCGGATCGGCATACGTGACCGGCTTCACTTGGGCGCCCAACTTTCCCACCACCCCGGGTGCGTTTCAGGATTACATAAGCGGGTTGTACACGTACCGATGCGGCGACGGCGGGGCGCCGTCGAAGCCCGGCGCGAACAGCAAGCCGGGGAAAGCCGGCAGCCGCCATCGCAGCCGCCGCGAGCGGTTCGCGCGCAAGGCCCACCGCGCCGCCCGCCATCAGGCAAAGCACGGCAACCATGCCGCCGCGACCGCATCGGCGGGTGGAAAATTAGCGCCCGCGGAGTTCCCTCCCTCCCCGGACTTCCCCGGATCGGGCAGCAGCGGACCGTGCTACGGCGGCGCCGAGGATGCCTTCGTAACGAAGCTGACTCCCAACGGCTCCGGCTTGGTCTATTCGACGTTTCTGGGCGGCATCAATCACGACCGCGGCTATGCGATCGCGCTCAACGCCGCCGGCAACGCATACGTGACGGGCTTCACCAAGTCGTACGATTTTCCCACTACGGCCGGCGCGTTCCAACCGCAGGCCGGATTTGCGGTCGCCGGGTGTTATACGTATGCGTGTCAAAACGGTTTCGTAACGGAGTTGACCGCCGACGGCTCCAACTTGGTTTACTCGACCTACCTGGGCGGAAATAACGACGATAGCGACGATTTCGCCCGCGCCATCGCAGTCGATCCGGCGGGCGATGCGTATGTAGCCGGAGATACGGAATCCATTTTCAATGCCAGTTGCACGGGGCTTTTCGATCCGTCCAATTGCTGCAGCGGGTTCGCGACCGGCTACTGCGTTGGCTTTCCCACCACCCCCGGCGCGTATCAGACTGAGGTGAATCCCTATACCGAAGACAACGCCTACGTTACTAAACTAAACGCTGCCGGTACGGGGCTGGTCTATTCGACCTTGCTCGGCGGTGGCACCACCCCCGTGCCCCCCGAGGAACCATACCCATTAGATTTGGCCCACGGCATCGCGATCGACGCCAACGGCGACGCCTATGTCGTCGGGAAAACCACCTCGGGCGATTTTCCGACCACTACCGGATCGTTTGAGCCTACTCCTCCGGGCTATTGCCAGGGCGGCTTTCTATCGGAATTCAATCCCACCGCCAGCACGCTGCTATATTCGACCTTCATCGGCAGCTTGGACGGATGCGACAAGTATGCGAGCAGCATCGCGGTCGATCCGCTGGGCGATGTCTTTGTCGGCGGCCGGGACGACGACGCCAGCTTTCCGATCACTACTAACGCGGCATGCACCGGACCCGGCATGAGCAGCTACGGAGTCCCCTTTGCCTGCTGCACGGGGTCCGGGACCGGGACCTGCTCCACGATTCAAGGAACGTTTGGCGGAGACCGGGACGGCTACCTGCTGGAATTCATGGCCGCGCCGGGCGGCACTCCTCCCCTCAATGCCGAGTTCTCGACCTACGTGGGCGGAGCGGGAGTTGAGCAGACCAACGGTGTCGCCCTCGATCCGGCGGGCGACGTGTACTTGACGGGCCTTACCTATTCGAGCAATTTCCCCGCTTCCGCAGGCGCATTCCAGGCAAATCAGGCCGGAATCGGCAATGCGTTCGTGCAGAAGATCGGATGCATGGCGACGGGGACGGCGACGATCTTCACCAGCAATTACAACCAGACCATCACGATTTTCCCGCCGGGGAGCAATTGCAGCGCGCCGCCGAGCGCGACAATTGCGGGCACACTGACGGGCCTCAGCTATCCGTTCGGGCTGGCGTACGATACGGGGAATGGCGACTTGTACGTAATCAATTACGGCGGTGCGAGTGTGAGTGTCTATTCGATGGCGCAATGGCAGGCGGGAGGCAACCAGACCCCGATCGCGATGATTAGCGGCCCGAAGACGAAGCTGGCCGGAGCGCTGGGAATCGCGGTGGATAGCGCCAGCGGCGATGTCTATGTGGCGAACAGCGCCGGCGGCACGAGCTTCTCCGGCAGCATCACGATGTATAAGAACTCCACGATCGTGGCGGGTGGGAATAAGCCGCCTGACGCAATTATCACCGGCTCGAATACGAATCTCTATTCGCCGCAGGGTGTAGCGATCGATCCCAACACGGGGAACATCTTCGTCGCGAATCTGGGCGGGCCGATCGGGACCAACGGGGACGGGAGCGTGACGGAGTACGCGGCGGGTGCGAGCGGGAACCAATCGCCGGCCGCGATGATCGTCGGTTCGATGACGGGACTCAGTCAACCGTCGGGGATCGCAGTCGATGCAAGCAGCAACATTTATGTGGCGAACTACGACGGCGGTCCGAGCGCGAGCGGCGCGGTCACGATCTACACGCAGCCGCTGACCAGCAAGACCGGCAATCCCAATAACGTCGCGCCTGCGGCGGAGATCGTGGGGCCGCAGACCGGGAAAAACTACACGCTCTTGAACGACATCAACGGCATTGCCGTGGACGCGAACGGGCTGATTTACGTGTCGAATTTCGGCGAGACCGGAAGCGTGACGGTCTATCCGCCGCTCGCGGCGCTCACCGGGGCTGCCAACTACCCGAACGTGTCGCCGGTGGTGGATATCACGGGGCCAGCCACGCTGCTGTACGGGCCGCGTGGAATCGCGGTCGATCCGCCGCCGGCGCTGACCCGCCGCCAGCGCCGCCGCCGCAAGCATCGGCGGTAACCGCGAAACGGCGCCCAGCGCGTCGCAATCGCGCGGCCGCATTCCCGCGCGCGAGGTTGGTTCAATCCCGGCCCGGCTCGAAGCTTCGAGCCGGGCCGGTTTTCACCGGGTCAGCGCCTGATTAATCCACTATTTATGCGCGCGCCATTGTCTGGCGTGCGCCGGCCACGATAAACTTTGTGCGCAATCGCACGGATTCCCGGCATGGCGGCAAACGTTCAAGCGGAAACGGCAAAGACCCGTAAAGATCGGCTCGCTCTGATCGAGTCGCTCTCGTCGATCGCCGCCGAACACACCGGCGATCTGCGCGAGACGCTCGATCAGGCCGTGGAGGCGATTGCGGACGGAGTGGAAGCCGAAGTCTGTTCGCTCTATCTGTTCGACCCGCGGCGCGAGCGGCTCGTATTGCGCGCGACCATCGGGCTGGACCGCGAATCGGTCGGTAAGGTCTCGATGCGTTCGAGCGAGGGCCTGGTGGGCCTCGTCCTGGAGAAGAACGAGCCGGTGTGGGTGCCCGACGCGATGAGCCACCCGCGCTACAAGTATTTTGCCGAAACCGGCGAAGAGCGGTTTCACACCTTTCTGGCCGTGCCGGTGAACGGAGGGCGAAAGAAGCCGATGGGCGTGCTGGCGGTGCAGACGCTGGAGCGGCGCAAAGTATCGAAGACCGAAATCCGGCTCTTGGGCGCCGCGGCTGCGCAGATCGCGCAGATTCTGGCCTCGTTCCGGCTGCGCGAGACGCTTGAAACCAAGGAGCAGGAGCGCCTCGAATACCGCCGCCGGATGATCGAAGCCAACCGCCAGTTAAAGGATTACGAAAAGATCGGCGGCAAGACCCGCCTTGCCACGCGGCTCAAAATTCGCCGTCCGCGGCTGGTCGGGCTACCCGCGTCGCCGGGCTTCTCGATCGGGCAGGCGCATGTGGTCGGCACGTTTCTCAGCACGATCGATCGAAACCAGCGCGCTTCCGATCCCAAGGCCGAGCAGCGGCGGATCGATGAGGCGCTCGGGCGTTCCACCAGCGAGATTGCGGCGCTCCGGGCGCGGATGGCGCCATTGATGCCGGAGACCGACCTCAAAATTTTCGACGCCCATCGCCTCATCCTCGAGGACGAGGAATTCATCGGCCGCATCCGCGAAACGATCGCCGCCGGCTACTCGGCGGAAAGCGCCCTGTTCCGCGTGATTGACGAGTTGACCGCCTCGATGCTGGCGGTGGCGGACGGCTACCTGCGCGAGCGGGCGACCGACTTCCGCGACGTCGGCCATCGCGTCCTGCGCCATTTGCGCCAGGAGGACAAGAAGGGTGCGTTCTCCAAGTCCACGATACTTGTGGCCGAGGAGCTGACGCTCTCGCAACTGACGCTGGTTTCGCACGAAAAGCTCGCTGGCATCGCGCTGCAATCGGGCGGCGTCACCTCCCATGCGGCGATTCTCGCGCGCGCATTCGAAATTCCGACGGTGGTTGGCGCGGAGCATCTGATGGAATCGGTGGTGGAGGGCGATCATCTCGTGCTCGACGGCAATTCCGGGTTGGTGCATGTGAATCCGAGCGTGGAGATCGAGCGCGACTACGCGAGCCTCGCGAAGCGCTACGAGAGCTTCAAGAAGGAATTGATCGGCGAGAGCGGCGAGCCGGCCGCCACCCGCGACGGCCATCGCGTCATGCTGCTCGCCAACATCGCCCTGCTCGCCGACATTCACATGGCGCTGCGCTACGGCGCGGAGGGCATCGGGCTGTTGCGGTCGGAATTCTCCTTCCTGACCTACGAGGATTTTCCTGACGAAAACCTGCAACTGGCGCTGTACGGGAAAATGATCGAGGCGGCGGGGCCGCGGCCGGTTACGATTCGCACGCTCGACATCGGCGCGGACAAATATCCGCCCTATATGCGGGTGCCGCGCGAGGATAATCCGTTCCTGGGCTGGCGATCGATCCGCATCTCGCTGGAGATGCCGGGCCTGTTCAAGGTGCAGTTGCGGGCGATTCTGCGCGCGGCCGCGCGGCATAAAGTCCGCATCCTGTTCCCGATGATTTCGAGCCTGGAGGAATTGCACCGCGCCAAGGAACTGCTGGCGGAGGCGCAGGGCGAACTGTTCAAGGAGGGGCTGGAGCACGATCCGAACCTGGAAGTCGGGATCATGGTCGAGGTGCCGTCAGCGGTGTGGCTCGCGCCGCGCCTGTCGCGCGAGGTCGATTTCTTTTCGATCGGCACCAACGATCTGATCCAGTACCTGCTCGCCGCCGATCGCAACAATCCCAAGGTCGCCCACTTGTACGAGGCGTTCCATCCCGCCGTAATCTCCGCAATTTCCGAGGTCGTCAACGTCACCCGCGGCGCGGACAAGGAGGTTTGCCTGTGCGGCGAAATGGCGAGCGACCCGCTCGCCACGCTGCTCTTGGTCGGAATGGGGCTCGACGAATTGAGCCTAAGCCCGCTCTTTATCCCGGTGGTCCGCAAGATAATTCGCGAGGTCGATTTCCAGACCGCACGCCAGATCGCCCGCGAGGCGCTTCAGATGGCCACCGTGCAGGAAATCAAGGGCTTCTTGGTCGAACGCTATCGCGATTTGGGGCTGATAAATCTGGTGGAGATGTATCGATAAGCCGGTTGGGCCGGGTTTTCGTCATTTTTAGCCCGGAACTTTCAGGCGCTTGCAAGGGTGGCAACGATTGACTTGTTCATGCGGGACCGGTTTACTCTGACCGAGCGGTTAGAGGTTGGCTCCGGCCTGAAATCGGGTATGATTGAGGAGAGAAGGAATTGACAATGGCAATATTTATGACGCTCACCGCGCTAGTGGCCTTCGGCGCCATGTTCGCCGGAATTCTTTATTGGCTCTTGGGGACGAACCGCTACGGCGGCGACCGTCCTGCCGTCCCACTGCAACTGACGGCGCGCGAAGGCGCGATGGCGTCTGGGGCGGTCAAGCCGGAGCCTTGCCGCACGATTCGCATCTACTTCATCAAGCCCTCGCGGTATGACGAGGAGGGCTACGTTCATTATTTCCGGTACGGCGTGCAGCCGAACAACACGCTGACGGTGCTGACGGCGCTGAACGAGGCGTTCAATAAGCGCTACTCGGCCGAACGCAACGTCTATCTCGAAACGGTAATTTGGGACGAAATTTGCGACGGGATCATCAGCCCCGATACGATCAAGGCAATCAAAGAAAAAGCGCGCGAAGACGGCGTCGAGTTGTTGATTGGCATGGCGGGCGTGCAATCGAACCAGTACCCGCGCGGGCGGGATGTCGCCCTGCAATTCCTCGCGGCGGGGCTGCCCACGATGATGGGCGGGTTCCACGTCAGCGGCTATCCCGATTCGGTCAAGTTCCTCAACGAATGCGGCATCACGACGATCGTCGGCGAAGCCGAAAACATCTGGGGCCAAATCGTCGAGGATTTCCTGCGCGGCGAACTCGCGAAGAGCTATTGTGTTACCGAAGGCATCCGCGCCAAGACCGGCCGCAGCGACATCATCGTGCCGCTGATCACCGAGGCGCTCCTGCCCACGCTCGACGACCGCTACCTGACGCGCTTCTTCAACACGGCGATGACCACGCTGGACACGTCGCGCGGCTGTCCGTTTACCTGCTCGTATTGCAGTGTCAAGAACGTGATGGGCCGCACGATGCGTTCTCGCGAGCCGGACGCGGTGGTGCAATGGGTGCGCGACGCGTGCCACAATCACGGAATCGAGTCGCTGTTCTTGGTGGACGACGATTTCTTCCGCTCGCCGCGCTGGGAGGAAATCCTGACCGGGCTGGTCGAAGTAAAGAAGGAATTTCCCAAGTTCTCTTTCATGATGCAGGTGGACGTGGACGCCTCCTGCTACGCCAACCTCGCCGAAGGCGAGACCGAAACCGCGAAGCATCGCCGCAGCAAGCGCTTTACCGAACTGGCGGCGAACGCGGGATGCTATCAGGCATTCATCGGGATCGAGTCGTTAAATCCCGACAACCTCAATTTCGCCACCAAGTACCAGAACACCGATGATCGCCAGCACAAGTACAAGCTGGAAGAGGCGCGCGCGCACGTGATCGACAAGTACCGGCGCGTGGTCGATAACTGGCACCGGGTCGGAATCTCGACCCATGCCGGCTATATGCTGGGCTTCCCGTTCGACGGCCCGGACTGCGGGCGCGTAGCGGCGCAGATGCTGAAGAAGATCGGCTTCGACATCGTGTCGTTCTTCATCATGACTCCGCTGCCCGGCACCGAGGATCAGGTCCGCCTGGCGAAAGAAGGCTCGATCATGGACTGGGATTTCAATCAACTCGACTCGCAGCACGTGACCATCAAGCACGACAAGCTCGACAAGCAAAGCTGGCTCGCCGCCTATCGCGACGCCTTCACCGGCTTCTATTCGATTCCGCAGTTGCTGCACACGATCTTCACGGTATGCGCCGGTCACGGATTGGGCACCGAGGCGCGCCGCTCGGTGCTGCGGCAATTCACCTACTATTTTTTCAGCTACCGCCAGGGACGCCATCCGATGGTCGGCGGCATCTGGCCGATTCGCCGCCGTGATGTTCGCCGCGTGGCGGTGACCGACGCCGAGGCGCGCCGCCATTATCTGGGTGCGATTCGGTTCGACGCGATCCTGCGCGGCGACGACGACGGCGACGGGTTTGCCGCGGCGCCCGCCTGATGGGCGGACTCTAATTCGCCCGAACCTCGGCGCAGCCGCGCAGGTGGCTGCGCCGTTTTTTCAGCGCTTTGGCGAATCGCGATGAACCTCGGCCCGCTGCCGATCGGCGGCCTTCTGATCGCGCTCGCCGCATTCGTTTTCGTTCCCGCAATTCGCCGGACCGTCAGAATAATTCTTCGGGTTGCAATTATCGTGGTTCCGCTTGCGGCTGCGGCCGCCGGAGTCGCGACGATCATGAACAACGAAACGGTCTTCGAGGAACCCGGCGCGAGCCGGCGGATCGTTCGCTTCCTAACGGTGAACTCCGCGGCCACCAGTAAATCCGGCTCCGGTGCGGTCGCCTGCGACATGAGCGAACCCCCGCCCAAGCAACCGGCCGCATCGCCCGCCGAAACGAACCGGCGGCGCCATTCCCGTAAGACGCAAAAAACTGCTCGGGAAGCCGTGAAAGCTGAGCCTTCAGCCTCGCCCACGCCCGGCGACACTTACCCGGAACTGGTGATGCGCAGTTACCCCGGCCTGCCGCGCCGGAAGCTGTTCGATCTCGCGCGGGATGCCGTCGATTCGCTCGGCGGATGGAAAATCGCCGCGGCGAATCCCGCCGCCGGCACGATCGATTGCGTCTATGCGTCGCGAATCTTTAAGCTGGAGGACGACTTGAGAATCACCGTGCGTCCCGATGGCGAAGTCGGCGTCTGCTCGCGATCGGGCGCGGCGCGGCCCGATTCCGATTCCCTGTTGCGATTCGTTCCGGGCGACCTCGGCGCAAACATTGGCCGCATCAAGGAGTTCTACGATGCGCTCGATCCGCTGACCGACGCAGCTTACCGGGAAGAGCAGGAACGCCAGAACGCGCGGACGCGATAACCCGGCTACGCGGACCGTTCCGCGACGATAATCATCCGCTTGCCGAACAGAAGCGCCGGGGACAATACGTGGCGCACGATCTCGTCCGTCACTTCGCGCGGCGCGATCGGATAACCGCGCCGCCGCGCGTTGCGCTTCGACACCACTAGCGAAAATTTCATCGCGGCCCACAGCGGCGCGGCAAGCGGCGCCATCGCGATCGAAGTCGGACTCACTCGATCGGTGTAAACCTCAAGCCGCTCGAAACCCGACAAACGCATCAGGTAGCGCGCGCGGAAATAATCGAGCAGAAAGGCGTGCCCGTGATACTTGCGCGGCCCCTTGCCGCCGCGCGGCGTCTGAATCTCGTTCACCAGTCCGCGCCGGAGATTGCGCTGTCCGGTCAGGAAGATGCTGGCGCGGGCGGACAGATGCATCAGGTTGGGCGTCGTCAGCACGATTTTCCCGCCGGGCCGCAGCACGCGCGCGCATTCGCCGGCAAATCCCATTTGGTTGGTCAGATGCTCGATTCCTTCGCGCGAGAGAACGTAATCGAACGAGGCGTCACGGCATGGAAGGGGGGCGTTCGCGTCGGCCGCAATCCACGATTGGCCCTCCCGGCGCGCCCGATGCGAAAACAGATCGACCGATACGACCCGGTAGCCCAGCGCCAGGAGCGTCGCGGTCTGGAGACCGCCTCCCGCCGGGATATCGAGCAGGCGCCCCGGCGGCATCGTGGCGAACAGCCCGCGCCGTCCTGCGCGCGTATTTACAATAATGTCGCCGGGCGGAATCGCCGGCGAATCCGCGGCGGGCGGCATCAGTGGGCGGGACCGCGCTTTCGGAGTTCCTCGTCGCGGTAGCGCCGGTAGAGCACGGTCCATTCGGCGCCGCCCTCGACGATGCCGCGTTTTATCGAGGCGATCTTGCGCCGCACGAGCGCATCGATTTCGTCGCCCTCTTCGCTGAACTTGGCGATCAGTTCGCGCGCCATGCGCAGCGCGAGCGAATAGTTCGCGATTTCGGCGAGGCCCTCCGCGCGCAGCTTGTTGAGCGACTCGCGCGCAAGAAAGAGTATCCGATCTTCGCCGAGTTTCATCGCATCCCTACAGCGTGAAGCCCTTTTTCTCGGCGAGCCTGCTCCGAATCATCCTGCGCAGCCGCGTCACGTCGGCGCGCGAATCCTGGCGCGCGAGTTCCTCGGCCATCCGGTCGGCTTCCTCGTCGATTCGCGCCTCGGCCTCGAAATTCGCCGAGAGCAATTCCGTCACGCACGCCACCAATTCTTTCTCATCGCGCTTGGGCGCAATCACCCCGAGGGCGATAAGCCCGCGAACGAAATGGTTCGCCAGCGCGTCGATTTGAGCCTCGCGCATCATCGCTCCCAATCCTACCTGAAAATGACTGGGATTGGTTAGTCCGCGAAAGACTTACCCGCGCGGCGGCGGAGGACCGCCATCAGCAGGCGCGGGTTGTCGCTGATGATGCCGTCCACGCCCAGATCGAGCAGCCGGTCCATTTCGGATTCCTCGTTCACCGTCCAGACGTGGACTTCGACGCCGATGCGATGCGCAAACTCGACGCTTTCGGGCGTGACGAGTTGCCACGATTCGTAGCTCGGCGGAATCTCCAGCGCCGCGCCCGGCGGGCGGTAGTTCGCGTCCCGCGCGGCCATCGCCTGAAAGAATCCGCCGCCTTCAAGATATGAAAAGTTGGTGGGAATTTCCGGCGCGAGCCGCCGCACCTCGTCGAGCGGCTCCTGATGTTCGCTTGCGATTAGCACCGTCCGGCGCATCCCGGCCCGATCGATTACATCAAGCAACGGCGCAACGAGACTCGGCGAGGTCTGCTTGATTTCGATCACGAACCGCAGTTGCGGGAACGCGGCGAGCACTTCGGACAGGCGCGGAATCGTCACGCCCCGGCCGCGAAACGGATGCGTCGCTCCCCCGTCGAGCGTGAACGCCGCTCCCGCATCGGCTGTGGCGACCTCCGCGTACGCCATTTCGCGGATCGTCCCGGCGCGGCCGCAGGTCCGCATCAGGTTGTCGTCGTGGCATACGCCGATTTCTCCGTCGCGCGTCATGTGGACGTCCAGTTCGGCGTAACCGACGCCCGCTTCAGCGGCGGCGGCAAAGGAGACGAGGGTATTTTCGGGATGAGTACCGGCGGAGCCGCGATGGCCCATCGCACGCGGCGGCGGCAGGCTGAAAAAATCGCTTTCGGATCGAACCGGCATTGCGGATGCGCCGCGCCTTTCTTTTGGAGGACTCCCGCGGCAAATGCCGGCGGTGTCCGGGTTAACAAATTCGGCGGCCGGCTACATGCCGCCAACCGGCCCGTACGATTCCGCCGCTTCGGGAATTGCGCCGGCCGCGTCATTGCGGCTCGACACTCGCACGCGATGGGCGGTTGCCTTACGAGCGTCGCGCCGCGCGATGCTCGAATTGGCGCCGCCCGTTGCGTTGAGACTAACGGCAGTCAGGTCGGGAAGGGTGGCGAGCACCGCTTCATAGCGCCGCTTCATCTGGTTGAACAGGGGTTGCATCCGCGGCGACATCGGCTCATGAGTCGCGGCCAGCCGCATATGCAGCGGATCGACCCAGCGGCCGTCTTTCTCAATCCCGAAATGGAGATGCGGGCCGGTGGACAGCCCGGTCGAGCCGACGCGACCGATTACCTCGCTGACGCGAACATAAGCCCCCCGCACGATCCCAGCGCTGATTTTCGACAGATGGCCGTACAGGCTCACGATCCCCCCCGCGTGCCGTATCCGCACGCAATTGCCGAGTTCGCCCTGCCATCCAGCGCTCACTACCCGCCCGTCAGCGACCGATTCGACGGGAGCGCCGTAGCGGGCGACCAAGTCGATGCCCAGATGCGGGCGGTATTCGTGGAGGATCGGATGGTAGCGATGAAAGCTGAAGCCGGACGAAATGTATTTGAAATGCAGCGGGAACCGGAGCGCGCGCCGGCCGAGCACCCGGCCCTGCGAATCGTATAGATGCGGCCGCCCCTCGGCATCGTCGAACGCGAACGCATTCATCGTGCGCCCGCCGAACTTGATTTGCGCCGCTTCGACGCCCTCCGCCAGCCGGTAGCTTCCGTCGCGGCTGACCTTCTCGCGGTACACGAGCTTGACGGCGGAGCCGCGCGCCAGGCGGTCGAGGTCGTGGCGATCGGCAAAGGCGTTTTCGAGCGTCTCAATGATCGGCGCCGGGATGCCGTTCAGCGCCGCCGCGCGCCGGAAGCCGTCGTTTATCTTGAAGGTCAGCTTGACCGGTTTATCGACATATTGAATTGGCGCGGCGGCCGCTTTGATCACCCCGTCGCCCAATTGCGCCTCGGTGACCGAGGTCTTGTAATTCAAATCGTATTTGAAGCCGCGCATTTCGCCGGTCGAAGGATCCTTGTAGATGGTGAGCGGGTGGCCGCGATGGAAATATCGATTCGCGGTGAGCCGGGTGAAATGAGCGGCCCAGCGCCGCGCGCTATGGGCGTCCAAACCGGCGGCGCGCAGGTATCTCTCGATGGGAGCGGTCCGATCGAGCGTCGTGCCGATCGTGATTGCGGGTGGCGCAGGACGCGCGGTGTCGGGCTGTTCGACAACCACCGTCCGGATTTTCCCCGGCCGCAATTGCGGCTGGCGCGAAGACTCGTAACCATTCGATTTCGTTCGGAAAAATAGTTGATGAACGGCGAACCCGACGACGACTAACGCCATCGATACCGTGAACAGGCGCACAAATTCCCGTGCGATTCTCCCCCGAGAACGCATAGGCCAAAAGCTAGGCTATTTGGCGTCTCAAAGCAACCCGCTATCTTCCCCCTTGGACGCGGCGGCATTAGCGGGCAAACTGATTGCGGTGCGGAAGGACTAAGTGGACCAATGGCGGTCGCATCGCTCGATTTGGGCCGGCGCCGGATTGGCGTCGCAATCGCGGATCCGGGCGGAACGGGTGCCTACCCGATTGGCGCAATCGAACGCCGTTCGTTTGCGCGCGATGCCGCCGCGATCGTCGCGATGCTCCGTGGGCGCGGTGTCGCGACGATCGTCGTCGGGCTGCCGCTCAACATGGACGGCAGCGAAGGACCGGCCGCGAGATCGGCGCGCACGTTTGCGGCGCGGATCGCGGAATCGTTGGGCGTGACCGTCGAGTTATTCGACGAGCGCTTGACCAGTTTCGAGGCGCGGGACCGGCTCCGAGAGACGCGGTTGCGCGGGACGCCGCCGCGCAAGGGCGCAAAGAAGGGCGTGATCGATGCGATCGCCGCCGCGGTAATCCTTGAAGGATGGCACGCCGCCCGGGCCGCGCAAAGATGAAACCCGGTTGCCGAGGGCATATCTTCGATCCGGACGATGCCGCCACGGTCCAAATCGAAGCTCGCAATCGTTGCCGCAGCCATTCTCGCGGCCGTCATCGCCGGGTACGCCGCGCTCGCATACTACTGGTTCAGTCCGGCCGCGCCGCTCGTTCCGCCCGCGCGCGTCATGATCGAACGGGGCGAGCGATTTCCGCAAATTGCGCGCGCGCTGGCCAGAAATGGCGTCGTACGGAGCGGATTTGCGCTTAGAATCTACGCCGAACTGAGCGGCGCGGCGCGCCGGGTGAAGCCGGGCGAGTACGAGTTCCGGGGCGGCGAGCGGATCCCGGTGGTGATGCGCCATCTTGTGCGCGGCGATTTTATCGCCGTCACGGTTACGATTCCCGAAGGCCTGACCGTCCATCAGATTGCGCAGCGTCTCGGGGACGCCGGACTGGCCTGTCCGGACAACTTCGAGCGTGCGGCGCGATCGGGTGCGATCGTGCGGGCGCTCGGCCTCATCCCGTTCGGCGCGGAGGGTTATCTCTTCCCGGCAACCTACAAATTCCCGCCGAATGCCACAGTCGATCGGATTCTCGAAACGATGCTCGCGCGATTTTACCGGGTGCTGACACCGGCGGCGGAGGAGCGGATGTTCGCGCTGGGGATGACGCCGCGGCAGATCGTCACGATGGCCTCGATGGTCGAAAAAGAAGCGCACGTTCCCGGCGAGCGCCCGCTAATCGCGGGAGTCTTCTACAACCGCCTGCGGCTCAAAATGCCGCTGCAATCCGATCCGACCGCGGAGTACGGCCTCGGCGGAGAATCGCTGCGCCCCGCAGCCGCCGTCAGAACACCGTCCGCGTTCAATACTTACGAGATTACCGGCCTGCCGCCGGGTCCGATCGCCAATCCCGGACTGAGTTCGATCGAGGCCGCCCTCTATCCGGCGAAGACCGATTATTTATATTTCGTCGCACGGCCGGGCGGCGCCCACGTCTTCTCCAGGACCTTCGCCGAGCACCAGCGCCAGATCGGCGAGCATCGCGCCGCGAAATGATTCACGGGCCCACTACCGCAATGGCGAATCAAGATTGATTAGCTGCATAAGGTGGCCATACAATCATTTCGTTATGGCCCGAACGTCGATAAAATCGACCTACGCCCTCGATGTGGACACCGTTCGCAAGCTCGATCGGATGGCGGCGCGATGGCGGGTTTCCAAATCGGAGGTTCTCCGCCGCGCGATCGACCTGGCCGCCAACGAACCGGAAGCGCGCGAACTTACCCCCGTCCAATCGCTCGAAGTGCTTCAGAAAAGCCTCGAGCTAAGCGCGAATGACGCCGAAAACTGGGCGCGCGAAGCTCGGAGAGAGCGAAAGAGCGGGTCGCTCCGTCGCGAATGGCGCAAACGATAATCCACCTCGACACGAGCTTTCTCATCCGCGCGCTGCGCCGCGGGTCGGTCGAGGACCGCGAACTGCACCGCTGGCTTGCGGCAAAAGCCGAACTGGCGGTCAGCGCCGTCGCCTGGTCGGAGTTCCTTTGCGGCCCGCTCGACGCCCGTCAACTGGAATTGGCCAACGCAATCGTCGGCAACCCCGTGCCATTCGCCGGTGAGGACGCGCGAATCGCCGCGGAGCTGTTTAACGGCAGCGGCCGGCGCAGAGGGTCGTTTGTGGATTGCATGATCGCTGCCGCGGCGATTCGCGCTGAAGCCTCGCTTGCGACGGCCAACCGTGCGGATTTCCAAAAATTTGTGAATCTGCGGCTCGCGTAGATTGCCCGGCACATTGCCGGATCTAATCGCAGCGGCCTAAAGTGATCCGATGCGCAAGCATGAGATCGATACGCCCGCGCTGATTCTCGACCTCGGCGTTGCCGAGGCGAATATCGCCGCGATGGCCGCGTACTTCCGTGATCGCCCGCAAAAATTGCGGCCCCATTTCAAAACTCCCAAGACTCCCGAAATCGCACGCCGCCAGCTTGCCGCCGGCGCGATCGGAATCACCGTGTCGAAGCTCGGCGAGGCGGAGGTGCTCGCGCGCGCCGGACTCGGCCCGATTCTGCTCGCGAACCAGATTGCGGGCGCGGCGAAGGTCGATCGCCTGTTCGCGATTGCCGCGCGGGTTCCGATAATCGGGACGGTCGAAAGCGAGTTCAATGTCCGCGAACTGGAGGAGGGCGCGGCGCGCGCCGGCCGTCCGCTCGACGTGATAATCGAAGTTGACACCGGGATGCATCGCTGCGGTACGGAATCGTCGGAGGAAACTGTCGAATTGGCGCGGCGGATGTCGCGCGGCCCCCTGCGCTACCGCGGAATCATGGGCTATGAAGGACACGCGGTGCTGATTCCGGACGCGGAGCAGCGGACCAAGATTGCCCGCGACGCGCTCACGATATTGAGCCGCCACACCGAGGCGCTCCGCTTGGCGGGACTTGCGCCGGAAATCGTCAGTGCGGGAGGAACCGGCACTTACGACCTTGCCGGATCGTGGCCGGACGTGACGGAGGTGCAGGCCGGCTCATACGTGTTCATGGACGGCGCATATCGCTTCGTGCGGCCCGATCTCGGGCAGCCCGCGTTGACGCTCTTGACCACGGTAATTTCACGCCGCAGCGGCCATGCGATTATCGACGCGGGGATGAAGGCGCTAACCAACGAATTCGGCCCGCCACGCGGCAAGGACCTGCCGGTCAAGGTAACGGGACTGTCCGAGGAGCACGGCCATCTCGATTGCGGGACGGCCGATATCGCACCGGGGATGAAAATCGAACTTGTGCCGAGCCATAACGACACGACGATCAATCTCCATTCGGAGTACCACGTGGTCCGCGGCGACGAAGTCGTCGCGGTCTGGCCGATCGAAGCCGCCCGCGCCTACCGATAGCGCGGCAGCGGACGACGGGTGCGCCGCGTCAGGTCTCGATCAGGTCGGTTCCAAGGGCGGTGGCGGCACGGCGCAGGCTTCGATCCAGCGAAGCCAGCGGAAGGGCGCGGCGCGCCGCAAGTTCCAAATAGGCCGCGTCGTAAAGCGTCAAACGGAAGCGCTCGGCCAGCCGCGCGGTTTCGGTCCATGCTTGCGCCGCCATGTCGGCATCGATGCTGACGGGCAGCGCCTTCAGCAGGCCGGTCATGCGAATGCGCTGGGCGGCGTCGAGCCGGTTCCGGCGCTGCGCCATCAGCAGGCCGTTTAGGACTTCAAGCGGCCATATCGCCGGCGCCACCGCGCCGTCTTCGGCCACCTTTTCCAAGATCGCCAGGCCCGCGCGAGTGTGCTCATCCTCGAAGCACCAGCTAAGCGCAACCGAACTGTCCAGCACCATGCTCACGGCCGCCCTTGGTCCACCAGGCGCTTGATTTTGAGGCCGCCCAGACGGACGCCCCGGCTGGCCGCAAGCAGTTCGGCGGCGTCCCGGCGCGCGCGCATGCGATCATGCCCGGATTGCGCCGGAACCAGCCGCGCAACGGCCTTTCCGCGCCGGGTAATCATCACCTCTTCTCCCGTTTCGACCCGGTCGAGGATGCTGGAGAGGTTGGTTTTAGCCTCGAAGGCGCCGATCTCTTTCATCGCGGACCTGCAAACAGGCTAGTCTGCCAACCAGTCTATGCTCGCGCGAGGCGGCCGGCAAGGATGCGCCGGGCGCGGCGGCGGTTCGCAGCTACGGCGGGGGCGCGATCTGGTAGGCGGCGGAGAATAATTGCATCCGGGCCAGCGCGTAGCGGAACGGTTCGTCGCTGATCGTTACGACGCCTTGATAGGGATGGGCCAGTTCGAGAATCGCGAGAATCGTCATTCCGAGCAGAATCGAGAAAATCCCGCACATCAGTGCCTGCGAGCGAAAGATGTTCCCGCCGAAGAAATAGCCGAAGCCGATCGTGATGGCGCATCCGAGGTAGATCACCACCCAAACGACCGACGGCAAATCACTGCCGTAATAGAGAATCCGCAGGCTGCGCTCCCAAGTGATCTGGTTTAGCTCGTCGATTGCATGATCCGTCAGCATCTGCTCCTTGGCATTCGACGGCGTGAACGAGAGCACGATTTGCCAAAGCCGATCTGCGCCCTCACCCTTCATCGGAAAGGCGTTGCTGGCCATCTCCGGGTATTCCTCATTGACGGTCCGCCGCGTGTATGCGATCACCGCCGAATCGAGCCGGGTGCGAACCGGTTCCGGCAAGGCCGCGCCGATTTTGTACAGGCTTTCCAGCGCGGTCGCCTCGGTGTGCGCCTGCTCGTTGGCCCGATCGAACCGCCCCCACGCGGCGACGATTACGAAGGCGATCACGAGGCCATAGAATGCGCCGACCACGCCAAAGGTCACGCCCGCGATTTCGTGGTTCTTTTTCAACTGTTCGAGCGGGACGATTCGCCTGACCAGGTAAAGCCCGGCGACGCTGCCGCCGCCGAACACGATGAGGATAAACATGGTTTGCGCGGCGGCCGGCCAATAGAGCAAAAAGTTCATCGTTCAAATCCCTCCCCAGTTCAAATCCTATCTTAATTGGGCCGTGCGGTAGCCGTTCCGGCGGCTTTCCGGCATAATTTTTTAGTGCGCACCCCCTTGGAAATCATCGGCGACGCACGCCGCCGGATCGCCCGGCTGGCCGCGATTCGCGCGGTTATTCAGGCGGCGGGACCGGCGCTGGCGGCGCTGGCGCTTGCGCTCGCGCTCGAACCGATCGGCCGGTTAACCTGGACGCGGCTCGGCTATTCGATGGCGCCCGGCGCTGCCGCCGCGCTCCGAATCGGCCTGCTAATTGGCGCTACGATTGCGATTGCGGCGGGCGGGATCGCGGCGTATATGGCGTGGCGCAACGCCGATGACTTCGCCGGCGCGGCCGGCGAATTGGACCGGCGCGTGCAAGGCCGCGAGCAGATCGTCACACTCGCCTCGATTGCCGGCCCGGACGCGCCCGCGGACACGATCGCGCACCGCACCCCGCTCTTTCCGATTCTGTGGCGCCACGCCTCCGACGCATTGCGCCCGGTCAACGTCGAACGCGAGTTCAGGCTCGATGCCGCCGGCCCGATTAAGCGATCCGCGGGGATGGCCGCGATTGTCGCGATCGCAATGGCGATAGCCACGATGGGCCTCGTGCGCGCACCTTCGCCCGAAGCGGCGGAGGCGGCCCGGCTCCGCGAGATCGCGAAGGAGATTGCAAAACCGGACGCAGGCCCGGCCGATATCGCGCTTGCTGAAAGTGTTCGCGCCGCCGCCGATGCGCTGGAAAATCCCACACTGCCGCCCGAACAGAAGCGCCAGCGCATCGAAGCGGCAAAGCGGCAAGCCGCTCAAGCGGCGCAACAACGCCACGCGGAAAAAACCGGTAAGGGAAAAGCCGCGGGCAAGTCCGCATCGGCAAACGGCGGCGCCAAAGGCAACGGCAGCGGAAAATCCGAAGCTACCGTAGGGAGCGGAGGCGCGGGCAGCGGCGGCCAGCCCTCCAAGCCCGGCGAAAAGGGCGCCGGACACGGCAAACAAAATAAAGCTGCTCAGCGGAGCATTGAGCTACAGAACGAACTCGCGAAGGCCGAAGCGCAAATCGAGGCCGAGGGCGCGAAGAAAAATTCCGCCACCGAAGCGGCCGGCGGCGGGAAGAATCAGGCCGGTCCCAAACCCGGCGAAAATCCGAATCAGAAGAGCGCCGGCAATGGGACTAATCCAAACCTGCCGGGCCAAACGCCGCAAGCGTCGAATCGTGGCGACCGTAATGTGCCAAACGCGGGCGGAAATTCCGGCGTCAAGCGCGATTACGGATCGCATCTTGGCGATACCCATTTGGGTGAGATTCCCGCGCCGGCTAATTTTCAGCACTTTTTGAAACCGGGCGACAAGGGCGCCGCGCTCGGAATCCATGACGCGCGCTACGTGACGTTCCGGCTGCCCGCCGCGATTGTGTCCGGCGCGGCCGGCGGCGGAAAGCTCGTGCTCGACACCGGCCGCCATCGCGCCTCGACGCCCTACGTGAACGCGCCCCTCAAGGCGCTGCGCAGCGATGCGCCGCCCGACGAGCGGCAACCGATCCCGCCGCGCTATCGCGGAATGATTGAGTAGCAGGGTATAAGGAGAACCGGATGGGAGCGGCCGCCAAAGTATCGCCCGACGAACGGGTCGCGGAGTTTCGCCAAGTCTTCTCGCGCGCCGAGAATGAAGTCGCGCGCGTAATCGTCGGCCATCGCGAGGTCATCCGCAAGTTGCTTACCGCGCTCTTTTGCGGCGGGCACATTCTGATCGAGGGCGTGCCGGGCCTCGGCAAAACTCTGATGGTCAAAGCGGCTAGCGAGGCGCTGAGCTTAAGCTTCAAGCGCATCCAGTTCACCCCCGATCTGATGCCGTCGGACATCATCGGCACCCAAGTGCTGACCGAGCAGGACGGCCGCCGCGAGTTCCAATTCAAGCCCGGCCCGATCTTCGCGCACATGGTGCTGGGCGACGAAATCAACCGCGCCACGCCCAAGACCCAATCCGCCGTGCTGGAGGCGATGGAGGAGCATCAGGTGACGGTGTTCGGCATCACCTACAAGCTCAAGCCGCCCTACATCGTGCTGGCGACGCAGAACCCGATCGAATTGGAGGGCACCTATCCGTTGCCCGAAGCGCAGATGGACCGCTTCATGTTCAAAGTCATCATGGGATCGCCCAAGCCGGAGGAGTTGCGCGAGATTATCGATCGCACCACCGGCACGGAAATTAACCCGATTCAGCCGGTCTTCACCGCCGCCGCGGCGCCCGAAGCGATCGAAAAGCTCAAGGCGCTGGTGCGCGCCGTAATCGTGGCCGAGCCGCTCGAACGCTACATTATCGCGCTAATCGGCGGATGCACTCCCGGCGGCCCGGGCGCGATCCCGGAAGTATCGCAATACCTGCGCTTCGGCCCCAGTCCGCGCGGCGCGCAGGCATTGATGCTGTGCGCGAAGGTCAACGCGCTCCTCGCGGGCCGCGTCAGCGTCGCTTACGAAGACATCGACGACGCCATTCTGCCCTGCCTGCGCCATCGTCTGCTCCGCAACTTCCAAGCCGAGGCCGAGAACGTCGGGGCCGAGGCGATCCTCGCCCAAGTGGTCAAGCGGCTAAAGCAGCCGCGATGAGCCGATGTTCGGACTGCCCGACGTGTTCACGCCCGCCTTTCTGGCCGGGCTGGAAAGCCTCCGCATCCGGACCCGCCGGCAATACCCCGGCCTCGGCAAGGGGAGCCACCTCTCGCCCAAGCGCGGCTCCTCGCTGGAATTCCACGATTTCCGCCATTACTCGCCCGGCGACGATTTCCGGCACATCGATTGGGGCCTATACGGCCGCAGCGACAAGCTTTACATTAAGTTGTTCAAGGAAGAGGAAGACCTGCTGACGTACATCTTCCTTGATGCGAGCGCGTCGATGGCGTTTCCGGCGGGCGACCGCAAGTTCGCCGCGGCAATCGCCTGCGCGCTCGCGCTCGCCTACGTCGCGCTGGCCAGCGGCGATCGCGTGATGATCCGCGTGCTGGGCGGCGCGGGAGGAAAAATCGATCCGGCGTTCGTTCACGGACGCAATCGGATCGTCGAACTCGGGCGGCGGCTGTCCGCGCTCAAGCCGGGCGGGCAATTCGATTTTGCCAATGCGCTCGCCGCCGAATTGCACGCGATCCGGCGCGCGGGCAAGGTGTTCGTTATTTCGGACTTCCTGATGCCGCTGAATTCCATCGCGCGCGGACTGGGACTATTCAGCGCCGCCGCGATGGACCTGACCGCGGTGCAGATTATCGGCGCGCGCGAACTGGACGGGCAGGGCCTCGACGGCGATGTCGAGGCGATCGACGCGGAATCGGGCGAGCGGGTGCGCGTGTCGATCGGAGAGCGCGAGCGGCGTCAATACCGCGACACGCTGATCCGCCTGACGCGGGAAATTCAATCGTTTTGCCTGAAGCGCGGACTCCATTACGCGCTCTACACGACCGGCGACGATTTCGTTCGCTTTTTCTTGCGCGCCGCCGCCAACCTCGGCCTCGCGCATTAGCGCCGCATGGGGTGAGCGATGGGGCTTCTTCATCCCGGCGCGCTCGGATTTCTCGCGCTCGTGCCCGCGCTGGTCCTCGCCTACCTGGCGCGCGAACGGGCCGCGCGGGTGACGGTCTCAAGCGTGCTCGCGTTCCGCGCGCTGCGCGGATTCAAGCGCGAGCGCTTCTTCGGCCGGCCGCGGCTCGATTGGAAATTTTTCGCCGAGGCCGCGATTTTGGCGCTCGCCGCGCTCGCGATGGCGGAGCCGTACGTGCTGCGCGAATCCAATCCGATCGTGGCGGTGCTCGACAATTCCGCCGCGATGCGGGCGCTCGTCCCCACGGGAAAAACCCGCTTCGACACGGCGCGGGCAAAGCTCGACGCGATGCTGTCGGCGGAAGCTGGGGGAGGCAGCGTTTCCGTTTACGTGACGGCGCCGCGGCCGGAGCGGATCGCTCCGCCGTTCGATTCGATCGCGGCGGCGCGCCGCGCGATTCAAAAGCTCAAGCCCTCCGGCGCGCCCGATGACCTTGCGGCGCTAACGAACTTCCTGTCGGGGCTGGCCGCGGATGCGCACGCCGGCACGGTGATTTTCGCCGGCGCAAACGCGATCGCCGCGCCGATCCCGCCGCGAATCCATGCGATCGCGGTGGGCGATTCGGCCGCCAACGCCGGAATCGGATCGTTCACGCTCCGGCGCGAAGCCTTCGGCGCGAGCGCGCTCCGCGCGCAACTCACAATCGGCAACTTCAGCGCCGAATCCCGCACGGTCGAGGCCGTCGTGACGGGAGACGGACGCGAACTCGCGCACGCCCGCGCCACGCTCGGCCCCGGCGCGGCGAGCGCCATCGAATTTCCCGCGCTCCCGCCCGCGCGAATTTACCGGGCCGAACTCAAGCCTGACGATGCGCTCGCGCTCGACAATGTGGCCTATGCCGCGGCGGGCGCCGTCCGCGCCGTCTCGATTCTTTTCGTCAGCCCCACTCCCGCCGACGCCAGCGGCCTCAGCTCGATTCCCGGCGTGCGGGTAATCGTGCGCACGCCCGATACCTACACGCCGGACGATCTCGCGGGCGCCGATCTCGCAATCTTCGAGTATTCCGTTCCCAAGGAATTGCCCGCCGTCAACACGATGCTGGCGATGCCGCCGCCGGGCGATCCGGTGTTCGGAATCGGCGTTGTGCCGGATACACAAGTCCGAATCGCGGATTGGCGCAAAATCGACCCGCTTACCGACTCGGTGAACTTCCGCCTGCTCGATCTTCGCGGCGGCGAATACTTCCGCGCGCATCCCTGGATGAGCGCAATCGTGACCGGCGATGGCGGCGCGCTGATGCTCGCGGGCCAGCGTGGCGGCCATCGCTTCGTCGCGACGGGATTTAATCCGTTTCCGTACCTCGGCAAGCGGAATCTCCCGATGTCGATCCTGACGCTCAATGTGCTTGGCTACCTCGCCGGGGTCGGCGCGAGCGAAGCCGGATATCGCACTGGACAGCCCTGGATAGTACCGGCGGGCGTCGTGCGCGTCATCCTCCCGTCGGGCAAGCAGGTGGCAGCCGAGCCGGGCACGCTGTTCACCGAGGCCGCGGAGCAGGGCGTCTATGAATTGGAAAGCGCGGACGGCAAAACGATCCTGCGCGCGGTCAATCTGGCCGACTTTTCGGTCTCCGATCTGGAGCGGACGCCGCCGCTTCGGATTGAGGCCGCGAACGCTCCCGCCGTCCATCCGGTAATCGAAAAATTTCCGCTTGCCGATTACCTGCTCGCCGCGATAATCGCGCTGTGTCTACTCGAAGCGCTGATCGTGTACCGGCGCCGAAAAAGCCCGTATGACGCGGCCCAAGATGCCTACCGCGATGCCGCATAACCTGATGCTTGCGCATCCGGGGGCGCTTTATCTGATCGCCGCCGCCGCGATTGTCGCGCTGTGGGGCTTGGCCGGCGCGGGACTCCGATGGCGCGCGGTTGCGCCGCTGATGCGCGCGCTTGCGATCGTGCTGTTCGCGCTCGCAATCGCGGGGCCCGAACGCATCACCCAATGGGCCGGCGCGGCGCGGCCTGCCGTGGTCGATGCCAGCGCCAGCATCACCACCGCGATGCGCGCGTGGACGGCATCGCTCCTGCGCGGCCTTGGCCTGCGTCCGAACGATCCCGCGATCGCCTTCGCAACCGTTCCGGTTTCCGAAACCGTGGGCGCGGCCGAAGCGGCATTCGCCGGAGGGAATCCATGCGTGAAATGCGAGCCGAACGCCACGAATCTGGAAGCGGCGCTCTCCCGCTTAGCCGCCGACCCGGCTGCCCACGGCGGGCCGGCCGCGCTCGTCACCGACGGATGGGAAAATCGCGGCGACGCCACGCGCGCGGCGAGCGCGCTGTTGGCCGCACGAATTCCGCTCGACATCTTCACGCCGCCCGGCGCGCGTTCGATTCCCAATGTTGCGATGACGGGACTCACGCTGCCGCACGCGATGGAAAAATCCGCGCCGTTCGCGCTTGGCGTCACGATGGAAAATTTCAACGCCGCGCCCGCCTCCGGAACGATCGCGGTGTACCGCGGCGGCGCTCCGTTCGCGACCCGGCGCGTCACGCTCCCCGCATCGGGAGCGCAGCGGTTCGATTTCGACGTCGGGAGCGAATCGCCCGGGCTCGCCGCCTACCGCGCCGAATTCAAACCCGATAATCCCGCTCAGGACGCCTACCCCCAGGACGATTCGCTTCAGGCGTGGACGGGAGCCGGCGCGCGGCGCAAGGTGCTGATCCTTGCCGACAGCGAAAAGAACGCCGCCTATCTGCGAACCGCCGTGGAGCGGATGGGGCTGTCGCCCATCGTCGTGCCGGTCACCTCCGGCGCATGGAACGGCAGCCTCAAGGGGTACGATGCGGTCCTGATCGACAATCTTCCCGCCGGGCGAATCGCGCCCGCCGCGCAAACGGCCATCGCGGATTACGCGCGCGGAGGAGGATCGGTCGCGATGATCGGCGGCGATTCGAGCTTCGGGCTGGGCGGATATATCGGCACTCCGATTGCCGCCGCGATGCCGGTCGCGATGAAGCCGCCGGCGCATCGCGAGCGCACCCGCGCGCTGCTTTTGATAATCGATAAGTCCGGCTCGATGGGCCGGAACAACAAGCTTACCTACGCCAAGGCCGCCGCCGAAACCGTCACCGGCACGCTCAAGAATTCGGATTTGGTGGGAGTGATCGGCTTCGACTCTCAGCCGTTCGTGGTTGTGCCGCTGGAACCGCTCGAAAAAAGCCGGCCTTACTTCGACCGGATGGTTAACCGCCTCGCCGCCCACGGCACGACCTACCTGATGCCCGCGATGCAAGAAGCGGAACGAATGCTCGACGCGAGCAGCGCGCAAATCAAGCACGTGGTGATCCTCACCGACGGCGGGACGGGCGGCACCGCCGACATGTACTACGATATCGTTTCGCGGATGCATCATGATTTGGGCGCGACGATCTCCACCATTGCAATCGGCGGGGAGGCGGAAGGTACTGCCCTGCTTCAGGCGATCAGCCGTTATGGCGGCGGCGCTTATTACCAAACCGGCAGCGCAAGCAACCTGCCCCAACTCACGATGCAGGATTTCCGCGCCCACGGCGGAGAGACCACGATGGCCGAATCGATCTTCACGCCCCATACCGCCGTTCCCGATCCGATCTTGAAGGACTTGGCCGGCCGGAAGATGCCGCCAATTAAGGGCTTTGTCTCCACCGCGCTCAAGCCGCGCGCCGAGATGGACATGTACGTCGATCGCGCGGGCGCGCGCGAACCGGTGATCGCAAGCTGGAAATACGGCGCGGGCCGCGCGATCGCCGTTACCACCGACGCGAGCGGGCGATGGTCGGGGGCGTGGGTCAGGGGCGGCGTATTCCAGCCGCTATGGGATCGCATTCTTGCGTGGCTCACGCCGCAAACCGCCGCCGCACCGGAGATCGCGGCCGCGATGGGCTACGCGCGGGGCCGAATCGAAATTGAACTCACCGATTACAGCGCGGCCGCCGCCGAGCCGGCCCATCCGGCAACCGTGATCGTGACGCGCCCCGATGGGACCAAATCCGAAACCATACTCACCGAAGCCGCGCCCGGCGAACTATCCGGCTCGGTCGAAGCCCCAACGCCCGGCGATTATTTCTTCGAGGTCCGTTCGGCCTCCGGCCCGGAGCGGAAGTTCCCGCCGCTCGCCTACACCGTCAGCCCGGCCGCCGATGCGGAATTGCCGCGTCCCGAACCCAACTACGAACTGCTGCGGGAGCTGGCCGCCGCAACCGGCGGGCAATTGAATCCGCCACCCGACGAAGCCGCCTTGGCCCATCCGTTGATTGAACGGCGCACGCCGCTCGCGCCATACCTGATCCTTGCCGCGATGCTACTGCTGATTGGCGAGGCGCTGGTCCGCCGGCTAACCGCTTGATTTTATTGGTATTTGAGCGGCTTCCAGCATCGGCAATGCGGAAACCGCTGATTCCAGAGAGTAAATTCTTGGCAGCCGGCATTAGCATTTATCGTGAATCTGTGCTAGATTTCTAATCCTCAAGGCCCCCTGAACCCACGGCCATTTCGGGAACCGGAGGTGGTTTAAATGGAACGGGTGGAAGTGGTCGGCGGAAACATTTTCGTGCTCAGGACCAAGAAACTGGGTCCGGTGTCCTGGTGTTGCGATTTGTACGAGCGCTGCGAGAGCGTACAGGGTTGCGACGGATTCCTGCTCGAAGATTTCGGCGAATCGGAGATCGAGGCAATCGCGATGGCGCTGAGCGACGCGCACGAGCCGCATCGCGTCAACGAGCATCACCGTCATCACTGACGGGGCGCGGGAAGGACGCCGGCCTCCGCGCCGTTGCGCGCGGCAGGCACAAACTCGCCGCCTAACAGATTTTGCCGTAAGCGCCGGCGAGCGGCGAGCGCCGAAACGGACCGCATTACTTCGTGCGCTAGGCAGGCCGGGGCGGTTCTTGCTACAACGGGGGTACAGTTCCGCTGGAGTGCGCCATCCGATGCCCAAGTACGAACGATTGTCCAGCCTCGACCGCAGCTTTCTCGACGTGGAGAATCCCGCCAGCCACATGCACGTCGCCGGCGTGATGATTCTGGAGGCGGGGCCGCTCACGACTCCCGGCGGCGGAATCGACATCGATCGCATCCGGCGCGGCGTCGCCGCGAGCCTGCCGATGATGCCGCGCTACCGCCAGCGAATCGAGCGGGTTCCGATTGCGAACCATCCGGTCTGGGTGGACGACGATCGCTTCAATCTCGACTATCACGTCCGCCACACCGCGCTGCCGCATCCGGGCGGCGAGGAGCAGCTCAAGCGCCTGGCGGGGAGGATTTTCTCCCAGCAACTCGATCGCGGCAAGCCGCTGTGGGAGACGTGGGTGATCGAGGGCCTCGACGAAGGCCACTTCGCGATGATCAGCAAGACGCATCATTGCATGATCGACGGCATCGCGGCGGTCGATTTGGTGAGTGCGCTGCTTAGCACCACGCCCGACGCGGTCGAGCCGCCGCCCGTTACGCCTTGGGAGCCGGAACCGGTGCCGACGCCGGGGGAATTATTGCTCGACGCGGCCGCGCGCAGAATCAAAACCCCGATCGAGTTGGCGCCGGCGGTGCGGGAGGCGCTCGAAAATCCGGTCGAAGCGATCGGGAATTTTACCCAAGAACTCGGCGCGATCGGGGAGACGCTGCGCGCGGGTCTGTTCCCCGCCTCGGACACGCCGTTTAACAAGCCTATCGGGCCGCATCGCCGCTTCGACTGGATGGCGATGGACCTGGCCGACGTGAAGCGGATAAAGAACCGCCTCGGCGGTACGGTGAACGACGTGGTGTTGGCGACGGTGGCCGGCGCGATCGGCTCGTTTTTGGGGCGGCGCGGATTCGCGCCGGAACGGCTCGCGGACCTCGATTTCCGCGCGCTCGTGCCGGTGAGCTTGAGGACCGCGGCGCAGCGCGGCACGGTGGGAAACCGGATCGCGGCGTGGCCGGCTCCGTTGCCGATTGCGGAGAAGGATCCGCACCGCCGCCTGAAGGCGGTGAGTGCGACCACCGGCGATCTCAAACAATCGCGCCAGGCGATGGGCGCCGAAGTGCTGTCGCGGGTCAGCGAATGGACCGCGCCGACGCTCTTGTCGGTGGCGATGCGGATGACGGCGCGGGCGCGCTCCTACAACATTACGGTGACCAACGTTCCCGGCCCGCAGATGCCGCTCTACCTGCTGGGCGCGAAGATGCTGGCGGCGTATCCGATGGGTCCGCTATTCGAGAATCAGGCGCTCAATATCGCGCTGCTCAGCTACAACGGCGTGCTCCATTGGGGACTCAACGCCGACTACGACGCGCTGCCCGATCTGGGCGAGATAATCGCGGCGATCCGAACGTCGTTCAGCGAATTGCAAAAGGCGGCGGGCTAGCCGCAAGCGCGGTTACAACAATGCGCCGCGGAATGGTTCGTCGCGCGGCGGCGGAAACTCGATCAGATTGAGCGCCCACTTGCGCGCCTGGCGGAGCGCATCCTCGGCGCGTTTGAAGATTTTCTCCCGGTACATCACGTTCCAGACGTACGCATCGACCGACGGTTCGTCGCCCAGCGTCACGTCGAGCATCCAATCCTCCAGTTCCGGCCCGCAAATCAACAGCCGCACGACGCGCCCGTGGTCGAGCACGATGCCGCGCGCTTCGCGCGGGAGCTTGAATTCGTTCTTGATCCGATCGATCACGTTGGCCGGCGCGTGCTTCTCCGTCATTTCGACCTGGGTCCATCCGCCCTGCGGAGGATTCGCGGCGCGCGCGATGCGCAGGTTGTTGTCGGTCAAATCGTCCTTGGCGCGATCCTGATCGTAGCCGCGCGCGACCTCGTAGAAGGCCATCGCGACCGGCAACTGCGGCATCTCCGCCTCGGTCTTGGCCTGCTTGGGCTTTTTGACCCGGGTTTCGACCCACCAGCGGTTCTCGACGTTCGGTTTGTTGGGCATCGGATAATGCGGTATCGGTCAGCGCGCGCCGATTCTTGCGGCGCTCCGCCGCTTGCCCGCGACTGCCGCGCGCGGCCGGCGGCGCCGAATCCTTTGTGCGGAGCGGCGGCGGCTGGCGAGACCTGCGCGCAAAGCGCCCTGGCGCGATCCGCCGCGGCGCGCCGCGGAGCGCAATCCCGTTACCATCCGGCGCGAGAACAGATCGGCCTTGCGTTCGGCGTCGGTCCAGAACAGGAAATGGCCCATCTCGTGATAGATCATCTGAATCCATTGGCGCTCGGTGTAATAAGTCCGTCCGCGCTTCCAGTTGGAAGGATGGACCAGATGGATGCGGCCGTCCTCGAAGGTTTTGCCGGCGGTCTTTCCCCAATCGAGATATTCGTACCATTCGATTCGCGGCCGCTTGACGTTGAAGTAGCGGCATAGGCCGGAAATCGCCCGATTGAAGCGGGCGGGGCGATCGGTGCGGAAGAATTCGGCCAGGTTCCGATCGATTTCGCGCCGATGGGCGACCGGTGGAACAATCATTCTCACGGGATGGCCTCCGATTGCGATTGCATCTGTGGATCATACGGAGCGGCAGGCATCGCAGTCAAATGGAAGCCGTCAATAATAGGCTTAGAACGTCGTTTGTCGGTTGGAAGTTCAAACAGATCAACGACTTGCGCTGCCCTCGCAATCGGCTAACACGCGATGCGCTTGCCGAAGGACGGCTGGCTGCATTGGCGTTGCGGCTTTCGCCTTGGTAATGATAAAAAGTGGGCTTTCGAATGAAACCGATTTTGCTTTCGCTGCTGATGGCGACGATGACTTGGTGCGTCACCGTCCCCGCGTTTGCGCAAGAGTCGGCGCCATCCGTCGGCCTTCCGTGGCACACCACGGTCAAGCCGTGGCGGGAAGGCACGGCGGCGCAGGCGCTTATCCAGTCGTCCTCCTCGTCCACAATCCCGCTGTGGACCTATACGGTGACTTCAACCCGCGACGGCAATACTTATCAGGGCACGATGGTGGGGCGGAGTCCCTTTTACAACGGCGCCCGCGAGACCGACATCCCGGTTTTCATCATCCCGGTAAAGGTCCATATGCCCGATACCGGACATACCTTCGATCCGACCGCCACCGATCCGTTCGGATGCCTGCCCACCGGCGATACGGCGCTGGCGCTTTCGCAGCAATCTCCGATATTTGAGGCACCGCCGTCCGCTTGGACGATGAATGGCGTCGATGTCGGGACGGGGCAGTACACCGATGCGTTCCAGCGGGCGAACTTCTTTGACAGCCCGGCGAATGTGTCGGTCACGGGAGATCGATACCACACAGTTCTTAGTCCGGTGACCACGCTGAGCGCCGTCACGTTCGACGTGCCGTCAGGCAAGGGCAAGACTTATAATGCCGCCAGTGTCAAAGCCGGCGGATGCGGCGATATCGGCGTGGTGGACCTCGGCGCGATGGACAGTTTTGTATCGAGTGAAATCTCTTCGCTGGCGGGAGCGGGAGTCGGCCCCACCAATTTTCCGTTCTTTATGCTCTACAACGTGGTGATGGGCGATCCCGGCGACGACATCAATAATTCCAACTGCTGCGTGATCGGCTATCACGGCGGAGGCGGCAATCCGCTCCAGACTTATTCGCCCACCGACTTCGACAGCACCGGCATTTTCCAGAATCTTGGCGGCACTTCGGTTTTCGCTCACGAAGTCGGCGAATGGATGGACGACCCGACCGGCAACAATTCCACTCCGCTATGGGGACATACCGGGCAGGTGAGCGGATGCCAGAACAATCTCGAAGTCGGCGATCCGCTGTCGGGCACACCAAACCTGGTTTTGGCGACGATGCCCAACGGCGTTACGTACTACCTGCAGGAGTTGGGTTTTTTCTCGTGGTTCTACTCGTCGCCTTCGATCGGCGCGGGCGACTTTTTTTCCGACAATGAAAGCTTTACGTCGGATGCGGCCTATCCATGCTTGTAGGCTGCAAACGAACGATTCCGGCGCCTAATCGCGGGAGCGGCTTTCACGTGCTGGGCGCGATGGCGATTGCGATGCTGTTTGTTGCGGCTTCCGCCCGCGCCGATTCGCTCAGCCACATAACGGCGCTCGGCGCGCAGGGCGCGAACGACTCCGCCAACTGGTCGCAGTTGGGGCCGGACGCCACCGAACTCGGAACTACTTTTACCGCATTCTCGTCGTTGGGTTATGAGGTGAACGGCAGCTTTTCCGGCGCCAGCCCGACGAGCCTCGTCGCGGCCGTCTGTCCCGCGACGCCATGCAGTTGGGCGAACGGCGGAGACGGTTCGACGCCGTTCGCCGCGGGCGACAGCCTGATCTGGACCGCGGACGGAGGCAACAGCGGGAACGGTCCGATCACGCTCACTATCGGCACGAACGTGTCAGGGGTCGGCGCTATGATTCAGGAGGATGCGCCGGGCACGTTCACTGCCGAGATTCAGGTGTTCAACGGCGCGAGTTCTCTCGGCTCCTTCAGCGAGAGCAGCGACTCGAACGGCGATCCAATCTATATCGGCGTGAAGGACACCAGCGGCGCCAATATCAACAAGGCCGAATTCAGCATCACCAGCACCGGCGGCGCCCCTTCCGACTTCGCGATCGGTGCGCTCCAATTGAACAATCCGTCGTCTCCCATCGCGACGCCGACCGCAAGCCCCACCCCAACCGGCGGCGTCACGCCAACCACGACGCCCACCGCCACGCCCACCTCGACGGCGGTGCCGGTTGCATTGCTGGTGACGCCGGCGGGCGGCAACTTCGGGAACGTGAAAATTGGCAAGAGCAAGGTAAAGAAATTTCATTTGAAGAATCCTGCCAAGAAGGGCGGCCCTTCGATAACGATCCGGGATTGGAGCGTGATGAACGGGCCCGCGTTCGTGATATTCGACGCGAAAACCACCTGCACGATGGGGATGGTTCTCGCCCCGAAGAAGAAATGCCTCGTCGCGGTGGTTTTTGCGCCAACCGCCGCCGGACTCCAGAGCACCACGCTCACCATCAATGATGACGCCAACAACGCCCCCCAAACCGTCCAGTTGTCGGGGACCGGAAAGTAGCTGCGCGGCGGGATCGGGCGGCGTGAAAATCGGCCGCCCGCCCGCTGAAATCTCCGCCGCATACCCGCTTCACTCGTGGCGCGCGCCGTGCTAGTAGCAGGGAACCATTCGGTCGCCACGGGAGGAAGATCTAATTGCGAGAGAGGGGATTCCTAATAATGAAGCGTACGCGGATGCCGCTCGGTCTTGCGATTGCGGCTGTCATCGGCTTGTTTATCTCGCCGGCGTTTGGGCAAAACGTGTTGCCCCCGGATTCACACGCCTACTATTGGTACGGGCATGGGCACAGCATCAACCCTGACGCCGCCCGCGCCAACGCGGCCGCGGCGACCACGGTTCCGATGTGGGGCTATACGATCACGTCGAACCGCGACGGCAACAATTATTCGGGCGTAATGGTGGGGCGGAGTCCGTTTTTCCACGGCAAAAGGACGACCAATATCCCGGCCGTCATAATTCCGCTCAAAGTGAATATGCCCGACGGCGGAGTGTTCGACCCGACCGCCGGCGACTCGTGCGCCGGAGGCGGTAACGCGCTGAATCTGATGCAAAACTCGCCGATCATGCTGACCCACGACTTTAATTTCGGCGGCACCGATATGGGCACGGTCCAATACGAGGATGCCTTCGAGCGGGCCAACTTCTTCTCCGAAATCTCCGCAACGGGAAATCGTTATCATACGGTGCTAAGCCCGATTACCACCGTTCCCGTGCAGACCGTGAACGTGCCGAGCGGCGACGGCGCGACCTTTCCGGCGATCGATAATCCCGGCCTGCTGTGCGCGAACTTCGGACTCATCAACGTCAACTACTGGGATCCGTCCGCGAATGGCGAAGCGGGCAGCGGCGAGGTCGGCACCATTCTCTCGTCGCTGTCGGGACAGGGAGTCAATCCCACCGTCATCCCGATTCTCCTCCTCAACAACGTGGCCATCACCACTGACATTTCCGGCGGCAGCGGCTGGTTCGTATATCACGACGTGGAGGGCAGCCCGCCGCAGACCTATTCGGTGAACGACTTCGATACCACCAACGGCGACGGAAACAGCGGCACCGGGTTCGATAATACCGGCGCCGTGGCCCATGAGATGGGCGAATGGATGGACGATCCGCTGGTCAATAATCCGACTCCCGCGTGGGGACACATCGGGCAGCAGCCCAACTGCCAGAATAATCTTGAAGTCGGCGATGCGTTGACCGGCACTTTCATCCCGCCCGTGAGCATGCCCGACGGCTTCACCTACGACCTGCAGGAATTGGTGTTCTTCTCATGGTTCTATTCGTCGCCTTCGATCGGAGTGAACGGCTGGTTTTCCAACAACGACACCTTCACCAGCGATGCGGGCGCGCCCTGCACTTGAGCGATTTTTGGGGGAGAACCAAATTGAAAATGCAGGGCAAGCCGATCGTTTCGATGGCCGCCGAAGGGCGACGGAGGAATTTCGTGGTTAATCGGGCCGGATTTCGCGCCTCTGGCGCGCTGATTGTTATGCTGCTCTTCGCGGCTTCTGCCGCTTGGGCCGATTCTCTAACCGACATAACGAGCGCCGGAGCGCAGGGCGCAAACGACTCCACAAGTTGGTCGCAGTTGGGCGCGGACGCAACGGAACTCGGCACCAGTTTCTCCGCAACTTCGGCGCAGGGGATTTCCGTCTCGGGCGGTTTCGCCGGTTCCACTCCAACCAGCTTAATCGCAGTCGCGTGTACCGCATCGCCGTGCAGTTGGTCGGGGGGAACCAGCGGATCGACGCCGTTTTCGGGGGGCGATAGCCTGATTTGGACGGCAAACGCCGGCAGCAGCGGCAATGGTCCCGTCACGCTAACGCTCGGATCGAGCGTGTCGGGTGCCGGAGCGCTTATTCAGGAGGACGCGCCGGGCCAATTCACCGCCGAAATTCAAGTTTTCAATGGCGTGACGTCGCTTGGTTCCTACAGCGAGAACAGCGACTCGAATGGCGACCCCGTGTACATCGGCGTTAAGGACACCTCCGGCACGAATATCAACAAGGTCGTCTTCAGCATCGTCAGCACCACCAATACCGACGGCGATGTGACCGATTTTGCGCTCGATACGATGCTCCTGAACGATTCGCCGGCTGCCACGGCCACCGCGACTTTCACACCCACCGTCGGCCCTACTCCAACCGGCGTGGCAACTCCGACGATGACTGCGACCGTAACTCCGACGATGACCGCGATGCCGACCTCGTTACCGACAGTCGCGGCCGCGCTGGGAATCACTCCCGTTACCGGAAATTTCGGCAACGGGAAGATTGGCAAACTCAAGATGAAGAAGTTTCACCTGAAAAACCTCGCCAAAAAGGGCGGTCCCTCGATCACGCTATCGGGCGCCTCCGTTCCTCCTGCCACTCCTCAGGTATTCGGCTTTCCCAGTTCGTCCGCCAACACCTGCTTCAACGGTACCGTCCTCCCGCCGGGGAAACATTGCGTCCTCGTGGTGGGCTTCGCGCCGGCCACACCGGGGTTCCAATCCAGCACGATGACGGTTGAGGACAATGCCGACAACGCTCCGCAATCGGTGCCGTTGGCGGGGACCGGCAAGTAGCGTAATCGCATTCGCACCGCCGAATCCTATTGGGGAGGCGGACGGCAAACCTGCCGCCTCCACTCAAGACAATTGCACCGCATCCGCTAAAAGCTCTCAGCTTAAGGTCGAGAAGCGGTGAAAATGCACCAATTTGGCCAGGTAAAGCCTATGCACTTGACACATCCAGGGTTATTCTAATCGTTAGCATTAGCCGATCGTAAGCGCGTGTGGGGCGGATTCGGTGGGATACTACCGTATCGTTATGGATTTGTTTCGATGTTGAACGGAAATCTCAGTGCACAGAGCGCCGCCGGGTTGCGCTCTTCGCCTAGGGTGATGCACCTGCTTCCCTCCAAGGTGCGCGCCGGCGCGGAGGAGCAGGCCTTGTCGCTGCTCGTGAATCTGCGCGAATTCGGATTCGAGCCGTATTTCGCCGCTCCGTCCGCGCTCTTGGCCGCGATGGAGCCGGAGTTGCGGGCGGCGCGAGTGAATTGCGTCCCGCTTGAGGTTTCCTCAAGTTTAGATTTGGCGGCCGGCGCGCGGCTGGCGTGCATCTTAAGCCGCGAGCGAATCGATATTCTGCACTGTCATCTATTTATCGCGAGCCTCTTTGGTGCGGGTGCCGCGCGAATCGCGGGCGTGGGCACAGTGATAGAAACCTGCCATGGACCCGAAGTCTGGCGAATCGGCAAGCGGCTGCGCGGCGGTTTCTGGGTCGATCGACAAGTGAGCAGGCTGGTCGATAGATACATTGCGGTGTCGCCCGCCGCCGCGAGCCACCTAATCGAAAACAAAGGCGTGCCGCGGGCCAAGGTCCGCGTGATCCGCAACGGGCGCGACCTCGATCGTTATGCTCCGCAAAGCAAAGAGGAAGGCGTCAAGATCCGCGGCGAACTCGGCCTCGGCGGCGGCCCGGTAATTTTGGTGCTCGCCCGCTTGGCCGAGCAAAAGGGGCATCGCCATCTGATCGACGCGATCGCGCGGCTCGTGCCCCGATGGCCGCGGCTAACGGCGCTCTTCGCCGGCGAGGGGCCGCTGGAGGGCGCGCTGCGCGAGCAATGCGCGGCGCTCAAACTTAACGGACAGGTGCGATTCCTCGGCTATCGCGGCGACGTGCGCGGTCTCCTTGCCGCCGCCGATCTCGTCGCGCTGCCGTCGCTGTACGAGGGATTGCCGCTGGTGGCGATCGAGGCGCTTGCCGCCGGTAAGCCGATTGTCGCCACGGCGGTCGATGGCACCCCGGAGGTGGTAATCGACGGGCAGACGGGATTGTTGGTTCCACCCGCCGACCCCGGCGCGCTCGCCCAAGCTATCGAACGAGTGCTCGCGGACCCGGCTTTGGGCGCGAGCCTCGCAGCGGCGGGACAGGCGCACGTGCGGGAAAATTTCGGATTGCGCCGGCAAGTCGAGGAAACCATCGCGCTCTACCGGGAACTGATCGGCGTGGATAACAAGGGAGTGGCGGCCTGAACGGGCCAGCCGGGACGATTCGGATGGTGCAGGCGATTTTTTTCATCAGCGCGGGATTGATCCTCTACGCATACGCGCTCTACCCCGTGTGCCTCGCGGTGTTCAGCGCAATCCGGCGCGGGAAATCCGGGGCGGATTGCGCCTTGACGGCCGCAAACGCTCCGTCATTGTCGGTGGTCGTCGCGGCATACAACGAGGAGGCCGTGATCGCGCAAAAGATTAAGAATTTCCTCGCCGGCGAATATCCTGGGAAATCCGAAATTATTGTCGTCTCGGACGGTTCCGAGGACCGGACCGCCGAAGTCGCCGAGTCGTTGCGCTCGGACCGCGTCCGGGTAATTCGCCGGCCGCAACGGCAGGGCAAGGGCGCGGCGGTCAACGCGGGCGCGGCGGCGGCGGCGGGCGAGGTTCTGGTCTTTAGCGACGCGAACGCGATGTTCGACGCGGCCGCGCTAAGCGCCCTTGTGCGGCCGCTCGCAAATCCGCGGATCGGATTGGTGAGCGGCGTCTCGCATTATCCCGACGGCACGATCGGTTCGGCGTACCAGCGCTACGAACTGATGCTCAAGCGGATGGAATCGCGGCTGGGCGCGATCGCCACGGCGGACGGCGCGATTTACGCGATGCGCCGCGCGCTGTTCAGCGAACTCGATCCCATCCTGATCGACGATTTCACCCATCCGATTTTAACGGCGCTCAAGGGATTCGATTCGGTGCTGGCGGACGGCGCGGTTTGCCGCGAAGATTTTTCGGCCGGTGGCGAATTCGCCCGGCAGGTGCGGATGGTGTCGCAGGCGGCGCTGGTCTATTTCCGCTTCCTCCCGGATTTGATCCGCGCCGGCAGCTGGCGCTCGATCGCGGTGCTGACTTCCCACAAAATGCTTCGCTGGCTGACCGCTCCGATTCTCGCGGCGCTAATGGTTTCCACGCTGATTCTGGCGCCGCGGGGCGGGATCTACGCCGGCGCATTCGCCGCCGAGGCGGTCTTCGCGATCGCGGCGGGATTGGGAATGGCGGCCAGCCGGAAGGGGTTGGAAAGCCAGGTCACATTCGTGTATCAATTTGTAGCATTGAACTGCGCTCAGGCGGTGGGGCTGTGGCGCTGCTGTTCCGGACAGACGCCGGTGGTCTGGAAGCCGAGGAATTTGTAGGACGGGGATTGGATTGAAGGTCAGCATCTGCAGCGAAAGCCGCCGCGCGGATTGGGAGCGCGTGGTGGAACAATCCACCGACGCCACCATCGGCCATCTCTGGCAATGGCGGGAGATCGTCGGAGCGGCCTACGGATTCGATTCGCATCATCTAATTGCCGAGGACGATCGCGGGCGGCCGGTGGCCGCCGCTCCGTTCATCTTCGTGCGCAGCCGGTTGTACGGCAACGAACTGGCGTCGATGCCCTACATCGACTACGGCGGCATTTGCCATATCGACGGGCTGGCGCCTGACGCGTGCGATTCGGCGGACCGCGCGATCGTGGATGCCGCACACGAATTAGCCAAGCGGCTCAATGCCAAACGCCTGCATATACGCAGCCCGCGCGAGCTGCCGCCGCCGTTCGAGGTGAGCATGGAAAAGGTCACGCAGCATCTCAAGCTCGCCGGTTCCGCCGAGGAGCAGTTCGCGCGATTGCCGTCCGAGCGGCGCAACCGGCTCAAGCGCTGCGAGAAGCACGGGCTATCGACGGAAATTTCGGACCCGGCGGACGACGCGGGGTTGGAGGCGTTCTGCGCGATCTATGCGGAGAATATGCGCGACCTCGGCTCGCCCGCCCACGGCCGCGATTTTTTCCGGCACGTGGCGGAGCGCCTGCGGGAGCGGCTGTCGCTGATTACGGTACGCCATCGGAATCGTCCGATTGCGGCCGGCCTCGCGTTCGAGTTCCGGGGCTGGCTGTCGATGCCGTGGACGGGCGCGACCTACGCGGCCCGGCCGGTGTACGGCAGCAACGCGCTGTATTGGGCGGGGATAAAGCTGGGAATCGAACGCGGCTGCCATACCTTCGACTTCGGCCGTTCGACGTTCAATTCCGGCATCTTCGAGTTCAAACGGCAGTGGGGTCCATCCGCGGTTCAATCGTATTGGAGCACGCTGTATCTTCATCCGCGCGCGGCCGCGCCCCGCCAGCGCAAGAGCCTGCAAACGATGAGCCGCATCTGGCGGCATCTGCCGCTGGGTGTCGCGCGAGCGGTGGGACCGGGTCTCAGGAGGGGAATCTCGAATTGAGCGCCGTGCTCGCATCGCGGTTTGGAATCGAAAAGGCGGTGGCGGAACCGTCGCGCATGCGCCGGCGCGCCTATCGCCTGTTCGGCGAAATTCACATTCCGGGCCGAATCCGCATCCATCACGTGTTTCGCGCGATCGATTCGCTGGGCCTGCCGAAAGCGGGAATCAGCCTGCTCGATGCCGGAACCGGCCGCGGCGACATCGCGTTGCATTGCGCGCGGCGATTCCCCGGATGGCGGGTGCATGGAATCGATGTCATCGACGATCGCGTCGAGCGATGCCGGGCGGCGGCTGCGGCGCTTAATTTGGACAACGCGAGGTTCAGCCGCAACGACTTGCTGGCCGTCTCCGAGGTTTCGGAATACGACCTGATCGCCAGCACCGACGTGCTCGAGCATATCGAAGACGACCGCCGCGCCGTGTCGAATTTGGCCCGCGCGCTTAAGCCGGGCGGCTACTTGGTGCTGACTTTCCCCTCGATTCCGCAGCGCAAGCATTTGCGACTCGTGGAGTGGCGCGACCGGCGGATCGGATTCACGCCCGCCGACATTGGCCACGTGCGCCCCGGCTATTCGCCCGATCGAATCAATGCGATCGCGCGGGAAGCGGGGCTGGAGCCGGTTCGCGTGCAATGGACATACGGGCCGTTCGGCAATCTGGCCCACGATCTGTTCGTGGTGCTGGGAGACAGCAAGCCCAATCCGATCGTTTTCGCGGGCGCGCTGCCGTTCCTCCTGATGCTGAGTTTTCTGGAACTTAGGACGCCGACCAAGCATGGGTCGGGACTTCTGACGATCGCAAGGAAGCCCAAAGCGCCATGAACGCCAGCATCTTCGTGCTAATCGACGCGCTGGGCTGGGAATGGATCAAAAACCATCCGTTTCTGAAGGATGCGGCGCCGTACCGGCGTCCGCTCGATTCCGTTTTGGGATTCAGCACGGCGGCGATCCCGTCGATTCTTACCGGAAAATTCCCCGAGGAGCACGGCCGGCTGTCGCTGTTCCACTTGGCGGCGGAGCGTTCGCCGTTCGGCGCGCTCAAGTGGATTTGTGCGATGCCGCCGGCGATGGTCGAGAATCGTTACGTGCGCTACGGAGTGAAGCGGATGGCGCGCCGCCTGAATCGCTGGGGCGGCTACTTCCAGCTTTACGGCGTGCCGCTTCGCTATCTGCCCAAGCTCGACATCTGCGAGAAACGCAACATCTACGCGCCCGGCGGTATCGACGGCTCGGATTCGATTTTCGATCTGCTCGAACAGCGTGGAACGCCGTACCGGACCTATTGCTACCACGACGGGCCGGATTCGCAACTAATCGAAGCCGCGGAATCGGACCTGCGCGCGGGAGCGGCAAAGTTTTACTTCCTGTACCTTGCGGAGTTGGACGCATTCCTGCATCGGCACGCGGACGACGCGCATTCCGTGGCCGCCGTTCTGAGCCGCTACGCGGACGCCCTGGAACATCTGCTGGCCGTGGCGCGCGGAACTTACGGGCGCGCGGAGATTCACGTGTTCGGCGATCACGGAATGGCGCCGACGCGGCGCGCCGTCGATATCGCGGCGCGGCTGGCCGCAATGCCGATCTCCGCGCCGGACGATTATCTGTGCCTGCTGGATTCGACGATGGCGCGATTCTGGTTCTTTACCGATCGCGCGCGCGAACGGGTGCTGTCGGGCATGGACGGAGACTTGCCCGGCCATTGGCTGGAGCGGGCGGAACTCGAGAAGCTGCGCGCCTGGTTTCCCGATCGCCGATACGGCGAGGAGATATTTCTGCTCGATGAGGGCGCGGTCATCGCGCCGAGCCATATGGGGCGGCACGCGCTGGCGGGAATGCACGGGTTTCATCCGGCGGCCGCGTGGTCGCGGTCGGCATTCGTCTCATCGGCCGACTACGGCGACAGTTTGTACCAAATCACGGACATTTTCGGAGTGATGCGAGCGCAGGCCTGAGCGGGAGATGCGGATTCGGCGATGAACGATCGAGCGGCAAACCTAGCTGTGGACGGGATGAACCGGGCGCCGATGCCTGAGGACGGGATTGCGCGCCTGCGCGCCAATTTCAGCCGCTGGCGGGTTCCGGCCGGCCTGATTGACGAACTGGCGGATCGTCAGGCCGCCGTAAAGTATCCGCATGGCGCCACTGTGTTCGTCGAGGGTTCGCTGGGCGATTTGTTCGGATGCGTTCTGAGCGGATATGTGAAGGTTTATTGCAACCGGAGCGGCGGCAAAGCGGTGCTGGTGCGGATGGCGGGGCCGGGCGACATTATCGGCTTCGCCGATTATGAGGATTCGCGCGGGCGGCGCTCGAAAATTTTCGAGGCTCGGGCGTTCACGAATTGCTCGGTTGCCCTGTTCACCCGCGAACACGCGGTGCGATTGCTCCGGGCCGCCGGCCCGGAACGCCTGATCGAACTGTTTCAGTCGCTGAACACTTATTGGTCCAGCACTCTCCATTGGTGGGCCAGCCTCATGGGGATGCCGTTTGAAGGGCGCCTGGAAACCATCATGGCGGACCTTGCCGCGCGGCTCGGAAGGCGCGATAATCGCGGAACGCTGATAATCCCCGAGTTGTCTCAGGGAGACTTGGCGGAGATGATTGGCGGATCGCGTCCGCTGGTCAGCCGGCTGGTGAATCGGATGGAGCGGCGCGGGCTGATCGAGCGGCGGGGTCGGCGCTATGTCTTAAGCGGCGGGTGGGAATCGAACAGGTGGGGCTACGCGCATATTTCCGGGCCGATCGGCGAGGAGCGCCGTTCAGTCGAGCCGAGGCCGCCGCGGCGCGAGCGGGCGGCCGCGATCGATCCGGCAGCGGAGTGCGCCGAGGCTATGGGCATCTTGCGGAGTGCGGGCAGGAATTAGAGGAACTTAAGGCCAGGATGTGCAAATCACAGCCATTGTCGAGCCGCGCCGGCCTCGCGAGCATCGCGATTGCCGCGATGGCATTGTGCGCTCCGCTGGCGCTGTGGGCGTGTTTCGGTCCCGCAGTCCAGACCCGGACGATCCGGAACGCGTCGCGAGAAAGTTCCGCGCCTTACATAATCGGCCGCGACGATCAAATCGAGATAATCGTCTGGATGCAACCGCAATTGAGCGGCAACGTGGTCGTGGCCCCGGACGGCACCATCACGATGCCGCTCATTGGCCGCATTCAGGCGGCCGGCCGGACTCCGGATCAGCTCAAAGACGACCTGCAGGGCCGCTATTCGCGCTACCTGCACCAGGCGAACGTGACGGTTCGGATCAGCAATCCGGCCAGCCACGTGTTCTATGTCACCGGGAACGTGAGCCACCCGGGCGTGTACCAGCTTCACTCCGGTGAAGTTTTGTCGCAGGCAATCGCGGAAGCGGGCGGGTTGGGAGAGTATGCGGACCCGAGCAAAATCAGGATCATGCGGCGCGGCGCGGCGGAGACCGAAATGATGACCGTCAACTTTAACCGCGCGGTTGACGGAGGAGACGTATCGGCCGATGTGCCGATCCGGCCGGGAGATACAATAACGGTGCCATGATATGAAACACAAAGTGCGAAGGCTAACGATTTCGGTCCTGATTGCGGCGTTTGTCGGATGCGCGCCGCCGATTGCGCGCGCGGACAATTTGCTCCGCTTCTTCCCCCTGCTTCAGGGCAATTTCCTCTACACCGACAACGTGTATCTTACGCCGAATAACGCGCAAGGCGATTTCGATTCGAATTTCGCCGCCGGTTTTTACCTCGACGTATCGACGCCGAAAAGATATGCGACGCTGGAGTATTCCACCTTCGGCAGCCTGTTCGTCTCGCATTCCAATCTCGATCGCGCCGGGCAGGCTCAATTCTTCCGCGTCACCGATCAGGAGCAAATCTCGCCGCAGACCAAGGTTAACCTCTACGAGTGGTTCGTTCGCGACAGTCCGACCTTGATGGCGCTTACCTCCGGCGATCGGCTGCCCGAATTCACGCCCGGATTCACGGAATTTCTTCTGGCCAACGATCACGTGATAATCAACACTTTCAACGCGGTTGCGGCCCACTCTTACTCGCCACGCTGGAGTAGCGTGTTTGGGCTGGAGCAGGAAACCCTTGCGCCGAGGAACAGCGGCACCGGCACGATGCAAACCGCGCATGCGAACCTGCTGTACCATGTGAACGAAGCCTTCGCGATCGGACCCGGCTACCGGTTTATAGATCGGGTGTACTCGTCCACGGCCCAGCCTAATTCCGAAGTGCAATGGCCGGTTGCGTACGCCACCTGGCTGCCGCGAAAGGACCTTTACCTGGACGGCTTCGTCGGGCCGATGGTCGCCTACAACACTACCGGCGTGAGCCGAACGCGGGTCGATCCGGGCGGCGTGATTTCGATCAGATACAGCAACCGCCGCTTTCACGCCACGGTAAGCGGCGGCCAGGAGCCGGGCCTTACTGCCGGGCTCGGGACCGGCGGGATTCAAAGATTCGGCAATGGCGAAATCTCCTATGGCCTAACCCGCAGGGTGACCGCGAGCGCCAACGCCGGATATATGGACGCAATGCCCGCGGGCGCCGATGCGCGCCTGATCGGTTACGGCGCGGGCCTGAGCACGCGAAGCACGCGCTGGCTCACCTTGTTTGTGCGGTATGTCGGCTTGCGGCGGACCTATAGCGGGAATTTCAATCCGGCCGTCCTGCCGTCGCATTTGGTAATCGGGCGGGAGGCGGTGGCAAATTACTATGTGGTGGGAGCCAGTGTTGCGTTCGAAGCGTTTCGGTGGAGCTGGCAATGAGTAATCAAAAGGCATTAGGCATAGCGCCATACTGGGACATCGTTCACCGGCATCGGGTAGGCGCGCTATGCACGGCGGTGGTGGGCTTGGCGCTTACCGCGCTGGCGCTGGTGGCATTGCCCCGCCAATACACTTCGACGGTGCTGCTGAAAATCCAGCCCGCGATGATAAAGGCGGACGCCGGCAGTACCCAGGAATCGACCGTCGCCATCAACGAGCAGCGGCTGGAGTTCCGCTTGGAATCCTTGAGCCACGAACTGCTCACCAGCGGGAACCTACAGGCGCTCATCGCCAAATTCGGACTTTACCGGCGCGGCGGCGCGACTGCGGCGGACGCACAAAGCCAGATGGCCGACTCGATAAACATCACAATTCCCGATACGATTGTGCGGGCAAGCACTCAGGCCAGATGGCAGCAGGCGCTCCCGCCCGATGCCCTTCAGATTTCCTTCGAATATTTCGATCCGGCCAAGGCGCGGGCGGTGGCGGAGGCGCTGGCGGACCTGATGATCGTGGTCGATCGAAAGCAGCGGCTTCAGCAGGGAGTTGACACGATCGAGCTGATCCAGAGCGAACTTGACGATACGGACGCAAAACTTACGGCGGTGCAAGGCGAGATAAAGAATCTCAAGGAGAAATTCCACGGCAGCCTTCCGCAGGACATAACCGGCAACGTGAGAGAGCTGGCGTCGCTCCAGTCGCAACTGCGGCAGGCAAAGGAAGCGGAGAATTCGGGTGCGGAACGCCCGGCCAACGCCCCGGGCGCGCCGAAATCGTCGCCCGCCGCGGAGTTGGCCGCGCTGCAAAACAAGCTGGTCGCATTGCGCGCCGGCTACAGCGATGCGTACCCGGAAGTAATTCAAACCAAGGAAGAAATCGCCACCCTGCAACAGGAAGTTGCGGCGGCTCCGCCGCCCCCGGTGGCAAGCCGGCCGCACAATTCGGCGGTCTCCGATCTGGAACGGCAGATCGCGGAATTACAAACTCAAATCGCCGCCACCCCGGCGCATGAAGAACAGTTCGCGGCGGCGAACCGCGATTTCGGCTTCCTGACCGCGCATTATAACGATCTGACCAATTCACTGTTCGAGACGCGCGGGATGCAAGCCGTCGTCAAACGCGGGGAAGGGGAGCAATTGCAGGTCCTGCAACCGGCCAACCTGCCGAGCCAGCCGTCCTACCCGAACGCCCTCGCGCTCGCCGCCGGCGGGTTCGGCGCGACCCTGCTGCTCGCGCTGGCGGTTCCGTTCGGCTTGTTCTACAGCGATCCGTCGTTCAAGGATTCGGAAGATGTCGAAGCGGAGTTTTCGGACCTCTCCGCGATTCCGGTTTCCTGGTATCCCGAAGTCGATCCCTCGCCGCGGCGCAGGCGATCGTGGCGGCTATTCACCCGCGGCCAGCCGCTAACGGAAGCGGCGCCGCCGATGCCGGTGGCGGTGAAATCGGGCGCCGGTAACGGAGCGCCCATTGTGCTGGCCGAGAGCGACATGGTGGAAGCGGCGGCCACGGGCAACGGCCAAGGGAACGCGCTCGCGCTGGCGGCGGAAAAATTCCAGCGCCGGTTTCCCGCTCCGGTGTGCGTGTCGGCGGGCGGCCAAATGATGTCTTCCGCCGCCGATGAATTCCAATTGCTGGCCTTCCGGCTTCAGATGTGGGCGGCCGAACGCAAGGCCCGGGTTTTTGTAGTCGCCAGCGCCGTAGGCGGAGAAGGCAAGAGCTTCGTCGCACTCAATCTGGCGGCAGCGCTGGCGGCCTCCGGAAGCAACGCGATACTCGTGGACGGCGACCTGCGCGCTCCGTTCCAGCATTATTCGCTGCCGGTCTCGCAAGGGCCGGGCCTGCTGGGATTCTTGAGCGGCGCCGCCGAATTCGAGTCCTGCGTTCAGCCCACCTCGATCCCCGGGTTTTCCATCGTCACCGCCGGAGGCACTTGCGATCGGGTTCCCGAATTTCTGACATCGTCCAAAATGAAGGATTTCGTGAGCGCGGCAAAACAGTTCGATTCCTGCCGCTACGTCATAATCGACACTCCGCCGGCGCTCTTCGCGCCCGACGCGCAGATTCTCGGCCCGCTGGGGGACGGCGTCATCTTTATCGCGGCGGCTGACAGCACCGCGCGCACGGCGGTATCGAAGGCGCTCCGGATGTTCGAGCCGGGAAGCGTGTTCGGGATGGTGCTGAACCGGTTCGAGGCGTCGTATTCGGCGTTGCGCAGCGAGAAGTACGGCCGCTACGGGCGATACGGGCGTTACGGCCGCTACGGGCGATACGGAAAATACGCGAAATACTCCAAGTACGCGAAGGACGGAAGGCGCGGATGACCCGCGGGGCATTCGCACCGCACCCGCCCGGATCGTTCGCACTTAGCGCGGACCCGGCTTTCCAGAACGAAGTTCAAGAGGAGTTGCAGGCGCTGTCCGATCGCGTCCGAAATTCAGGCCGCGCAAAATCCTTCGCCGGCTTGATCTTGACCGGGAGCTTCGCCCGCGGCGAAGGCACGTTGGTATCGCATCCGGGAACCGAAGTGCGATGGCTGAGCGACATCGAATGCTTGGTGGTAATCAACCGGGGCGCGGCACCAATCGCAGAGGTGTGGCGGACGCTGCGCCAAATCGAGGATGAATTCAACCTCGACCCGCCGCGGCGCACGCGCGGCCTCCGGATCGAACTTAGAGCAATCACGAGCCGCAAGCTCGGCCAGCTCGGCCCCGCCATTTTCACTCGCGAATTATTCGAACACGGCAAGCTTTTGTGGCGTGGCCCGGCCGCCGTGCCGATGCCGCCGTGGCATTCCGATCCGCCGCCGATCTCCAAGCATGACGCTTTCCGCCTCCTGAACAATCGGATCATCGAACAGATCGCGGCGCGAACCGAATTTGGCGACGATGCGGACGGCGGAGCCGCCGCGGCTTACTCGCTGGTGAAGTTCTGGATCGATTTGGGCACTTCGTTGTCGGTATTTTTCGGCTGCTATGAGCCGGGATACCGCAACCGCCAACTGCCGATCGAGGCCGCCCTCGACCGGGAGGGAGAAGCGCTCGGTCCAGGCGTGGCGGCCCGGATCGAGCGGCGCTTTCGTAACGCGATGGCGGTAAAGCTTGGCCGCGCGCCGTTCGTGCCGGAAGAAACCATCGGCGAATTCCATGAAGCGGCCGAAATCGCGCGCTCGATTTGGCACTGGGAAAGCGCCCAGCTTCTGGGTTGCGCGCCGGAGCCGGCGGACTGGCGCCTGATTTTCCCCCGAATGCGGAGGATCGAGACGCTGAACGGACGGATTCGCGGCTGGGTGCGCCTGTTGAGAAAGCCGGAGCGCCTGCGCCGCCTGGGGTTGCGGCCGTTAATCGCCGCGGCGCGCTCCGGCTCCCTTGCGACGCTGATTTACGGCAGCGGTTGCATGCTGGATTTCTTTTGGGATGATATCGACTCGGGTTCCGCCCGGGGCAATGAAATTGCCGCGATGCTGTGCCCCGCTCTCAATGTTCGCGCGTCCGCCGTTGCGCACCGGCGGCGGATGCTGGCGCGGGCGGCGCTTGGCGCGTGGCGCGAGCACCTCCGATTTGCCACCGCGTGAACCAGCCCGTTTCCATCGCAATCCTAACCTATCGCCGGCGCCGGCATTTGCTCCGCGCCCTCGAAGCGGCGCTTGGCTATGCGGAGCGGGTAGCCGAGATAATCGTGGTTGACAATGCCACGGAGCCGGAACTGCAAGCTTTGCTCGCCGCCGATTTTCCCGCCGTGCGCTACCTTCGGGCCCCGTACAATGGCGGATGCGAGGGCCGCAATATCGCGCTGCGCCACGCGCGCACGCCCATCTTGATAACGTTGGACGACGACGTCGAGTTGCGCGGGAGCGATCCGATCGGCCTGGCCGCGGCGGCATTCGCGCGCGACGATCGGCTCGCCTGCCTCAATTTCAAGGTTATCGGCGAAGCCGGAGAAATCTCGGCGCGCGACTGGTGCCATCCGCGTCCCGCCGCGCACGCCGATCGCGAATTCGAGACGCATTTCATCCTGGAGGGAGCGTCGGCGCTACGGCGGGAGGCGGTGCTCGAAGCCGGCGGGTATCCGGCGGACTTTTTTCTCGGCCACGAGGGGGTGGACTTGGCCTTGCGCCTAATCGATCGCGGCTACCGGATAATGTACACGCCGGAGGTCTCCGCAGTGCATCGGGTGGCGGCCGAGTCGCGCCCCGGATGGAGTACCTATTACTATTTTACCCGCAATAATATCTGGATTGCATACCGCTATTTCCGGCCGCTTCGGGCGGCGTACGTTTCCGGCGCGAGCAGCGTAAAGATGGCGTTCGTCGCGGCGCGCGCGCGCCATCTCGGCTCGTGGCTGCGCGGATGCGCCGACGGCGTGCGCAAATTGCCGCGCATCGGCCGCCTGCCGCTGGCGGAACCGGCGCTGGCCCGGCTCCAGTCGATTCGCGCCGAACGCCCCCCGCTGTGGTCCAGGATGTCGCGGCATATGAGCGAGCGCCTGCTGTGAGCGGTGCCGAAGCGCCGGTTTCCACGGTGCGCCGCGGCTGAAGGCGCGCGGATTGCATATGGCTAAGAAAGATTCAGCGGCGGCTCCCCTCCAGAACCTGTTGAAGCGCCTGGCGTTCCGGTCGGGCCTGGTGAAGACCGGCTACGATCTTTTGTTGGAGCCGAACGAGCTCCTCGAACTCATGCTGGCGTTGCAGCGCGGCGAAACCCTCGCGGGCGAGGTCATCGAGGTGGGCGTGGCCCGCGGCAAAACCACGGTTTTTCTGAATCGCTTTTTGGATTCGTTGAACAGCCCCAAGGCGTATTTCGCCGTGGATACCTTCAGCGGCTTCGTTGCGGAGGATGTGGAGCACGAGCGGCTAAAGCGCGGCAAGGAGAACTATTCGTACACCGGGTTTTCCTACAACTCCGCGGACATTTGGCGCCGCAACGTGGTTGAAAACAACCAGTTGCGGCGCGTAAGGATAATCCCGGAGGACATCAAAAAAGTTCATTTCGACTCCGGGCAGGCATTCTCCACGGCGCTGATCGACGTCGATCTTTATCTGCCGACCAAGGCGGCGCTGGAGATTATTTATCCGCTGATGGCGCCGGGCGGAACCATCTTGGTCGATGACGTATGCGAGGACGGCCCTTACGAAGGCGCCCACGCGGCGTTTATCGAATACTCAAGCGCGAATCGGATAAAATACCGGTTGCTTCCCCCCAAGTGTGGCATTATTACCCGTGAGTGAAACTTCATCCGCCCAGACTCCTCCCGGCGGCGATCGCGCCGCGCTTGCGCCGCCCGCGCCCGCTCGCGAGGACGTCCTGGGCCGGTTCCTGCGCGCCAACGGCTGGGCGCTCGCGGCGCGGATGTTCGTGGCCGCCGGCAACTTTGTGCGCTTTATTGTTTTCGCCCGGATGCTGCGGCCGTTCGACTTCGGCGTCGCCGTGAGTGCGTTCGTTTCGCTGGACGTGCTGAGTACCTTTACGGAGTCATACATGATGGGCGCCCTAATCCAGCAGGAGGAGACGCCGGATGAATATCTCGACACGATCTGGGTCTCCGAGATCTCCCGCGCGATTTTGATTGCGGCGATTATGATCGCCGCCGCGAAGCCGCTGGCCGCCTTCTTCCGGCTTGGGGATTTGTACCAGGTGTTCTGGATGGCCGCCGTTTTGGGACTCGTCCGCGAACTGCAAAGTCCGGGAATAGTGAAAATGTTCCGCGAGTTGGAATATCATAATATGCTAATTCTGAACGTGGTCGAATTCGCGGCGACGCTCGGATTCGGCGTGGGGGCGATCTTGCTGCTGAAGGATTGGCGCGGCTTTGTAATTGGCGTAATCGCCGGACAGGCGTGCTGGGCGGCGGCTTCTTATGTCATCTATCCCTACCGGCCGCGATTCCGGTTCCAACTCGATCAGGCGCGCCGGCTCTTCCGCTTCGGCAAATGGCTCTCCGCCGCGCGGTCGCTGCAATTCCTGGCGCAGCGGCTGGATAGTCTTGCGGTCGGCCATCTGCTCGGCCCCGGTTTGCTTGGCGCTTACAAAATGGCGTTGAACGTCGGCGAGGTGCCGGTGGCCGAATTTTCCGGGGGCATCGCGCAAGTGATGTTTCCGACGGTCGCGCGGCTGAGCAAGAACCAGCCGGAGCGGCGGCGCGTGGTTCTGATCGGGACAATCGCCGTGGTTGCCGCCGGCGCGGCCTATGCCGTCATTCTGACTTTATGGGGCGGGCCGCTCTTAATTTGGTTTTTCGGCGCCGCGTGGATCGGCGCGATCGGACCGCTGAAGTTCTTGTGCTTCTATGGCATGTTTCACGGCCTCCTTACGCTGGCGGCCCAAACCTTCGAGGGAATCGGAACGCCCGCGGTCAGCCTGGCGCTTTCCGTGGTCCGGCTGGCCGCGCTGGCGCTAATCGTTTACCCATTGACCGTCCGTTTCAATGTTTCCGGCACCGCGTGCGCCGCGTTGATCTCGGTCATCGCGCCCATACCGCTCATGTTGATGTTCGCACGGCGAACCGCGGGTGAGGCGGCCTGATGACTCTTTACTATCTATTTCTTTTTCTGGTCCCGTTTCAGGAACATCACATTTTGGGAGCGAATCTAATCCACCTGGGGTCGTTTCAGGTGACGCCGATCAAGGTTCTGGGGGCCGTATTGCTGGCCGCGGCAGCGATTCTCCCGCGGCCCAAGGATGCGGCGGCCCGGCCTTCCGGCAGTGTATTTATCCTTTTCATCGCTTTCATTGTATTTCCAACGGTGGGAACGCTCCTCGATTCGCACCCCTTTCCTGGCGCCGATGCGTCCGCCTTGATTGCTTTTGCGCTGCTGATGGCCGCGACCAACGAGCTGGTCAGCACCCCGGTGCGGATGCGCAATGCGATTCGGGCAATAGTATTGGCCGAAACGTTCGGCAGCACCTGGCTATACCGGCAGTACTACATATACCATTGGTGGCGGCCTATTGGTCCCTCCTCCGATCCGAATTACGAAGCGCTTGCCCTGGTGCTGACGGTGCCGCTTGCGTTGTGGCTTGCCGGACATGAGAAGTCGCGCTGGTGGAAGCGGATCGGAATGGTTTGCGTGCCGGTGCTGGCGTTCGGCGTGTTCATCACCCAGTCCCGGGGAGGATTTCTGGCGCTCGCCGTCACCGGCGGCCTGATCTGGCTGAATTCGAAGCGCAAGCTGCGGCGGGCCGTGCAATTGGCCGCTGCCGCCGCGCTGCTGCTCGTGCTGGGCCCGGGGAATCTGATTCACCGCCTTGAAGAAATCCGCTTCACCGGCTCGGTTGAATCCGGCGCTCAGTTATCCACGCGCGTCCGATTCGAACTCGACCGCGCCGCGCTGCACATGGTCGAGGCGCACCCGGTTTTCGGCATCGGCCTGGAGCAGTTCAAAAACCAGGAGATTCGTTACAATCCGCGCTTGCTAATCGTCGATCCGGTTCGCCATATCGCTCATGATACCTACTTGGAACTGGCCGCCGAGGGCGGCCTCCCGACCCTCGCCTTGTATATGGCGATTATTCTGATGACGCTGTTCACGTGCCGGACGATCGAGCGGGACCGGGAGGTTCCCGAAGCGTTCGCCGCGCTTGCCTGCTCGGTGCGAATCGGACTGATCGGATTTCTGGTGGCGGGCATATTCCTTTCCGCCGAGTACGTAAAAGAGCCTTGGGTGTTGGTCTGCCTGACGCCCAATCTCTACCAAATTTCGCGGCAAATGGCCGCCGGCGCCAGACGCGCCGGACGAAGCCGTTCGGGGTCGGCGCGAAGCGCCGTGCTGCCGCCCCGATACCGGATGGGCTAGCCGAATACGGATGCGCCGCGGCATGAGCGAATGCTTCCATCCGCCCCGCGCGGGCTTTGCGCCAAACCGGCAAACCTGGTTTCCGGCTTTCGCCGCGAATTGACTGCCGGCCCGGTGCCATGCGGATTTTGCTAATTTCAGAGGCGGCGCCATATCTCCCGTGCCGCGATGGATTCCGGCTCCTGCTCGGCAGCCTGATTCGGGAGCTTTCCGCGCGCCACGAAATCCACTTGATCGCCATGTCGGACGGCGGCGAGAGCGAGACCCAAGCCAACTGGCCGCGCCGATATTGCCGCTCGTGCGTTACAATTCGCCCGGCCGGCGGAATCTCCGCAAAGTTCCGCGCGCTGTCGGGCGCCGCCGATCCCGCGCTTGAAGCCGCCGCATCGGAGGCCCTGCGAACCACGGCCCCAAGCGTGATGCATGCCGAGGGGCCGTCGCTCGCATCGCTGTTGCGCGGCAAGCCGCAATCCGTGGCCAAGGTGCTATGCGTCCACGATTCCAAGTCGATGCGTTATCGCGAATTCGCGCGCTATCAACCCCAGCCGCTGGCCCGCGCCAGGCTTTCGCTAATGGCCGCGATTGCGCGCCGGCAGGAGCGCCGGTGGTTCCGTTATGCGGACCGGGTGGTGGTGACGTCGCCGGACGACGCATCCGCGCTGGGCGGGGTTCTGCCGCCGGCGTGTCTGGCGGTGATTCCATCCGGCATCGACCTCGAACACTTTGCCTGCGAGCCGGCGCCGGAAGCGGGAAAGATCGTCTTCACCGGCAATATGAGCTGGCCGCCGAACGAGGACGCGGTCGCATACTTCGCCGCCGAGGTATTCCCGAAGATTCTGAAGCGCGTTCCCGGCGCGTCTTTTTGGATCGCCGGCGCCGAACCATCCGAGCGCGTGCGGCTGCTAGCTCGGATGTCCGGCGTGCATGTCACCGGCGCGGTCCCCGATTTGCGCCCGTGGCTGCGGAGCGCGAGCGTGTTTGTCAGCCCGATGCGATTCGGCGGCGGCGTTAAGATCAAGGTGCTGGAGGCGATGGCGTCGGGCGCGCCGATTGTCTCGACGTCGAAAAGTTTGTCCGCCACACCGCTAATCGACGGCAAGGAGGCGCTAATCGCGGACCATGCCGATGCGATGGCCGATGCGGTTGCGCAGTTGCTATTGGACCCGGAGCGAGGGCGGGCGCTTTCGATCGAAGCGCGGAAGAAAGTCGAAAGCGAATACGGATGGCCGCAGATCGCCGCGCGCTTCGAGCGGCTGTATGGGGAAGTAATTGCGGAACACTCCCTACCAACACGATCGAACATCCCCTCCCGGTAAACGCTCCGGTGAATTGGCCATCGCAATCGTTCCCGTCGCTCAAGGTCTGCGTGGGCGCGGACGAACCGCCGGGCAGCATCGCGCCGCCGACTGGCAGGCCGTTAATGCTGGTTAGCTATATCCCTTGGAAATCCGACGTCTCGTACACACCCATAAGCGTTGCGCCGCCGGTGCCGCTGCCGGGATCGGGAGAAATACCGCTCGCAGAAGCTGCGCCGACGCTGCTGGTGGGATTGGGGTGCGCACCGCTCCCAGAAGTTACCGTCACGCCGCCGGTGGCGCTGCCGGGATCGGGGGGCGCAGTGCCTGCGCTGACCGAGCCGCTGACCGGATCGGGGGGCACCGTACGGGTCGGCGGCACCGTAACGAAGTTGCTCCATGAGATCTCCCTTTTGGCTGCTGACACGGCTTGGCCCGGCTGGGAAATAAACCGAAGAAACCCCAGCCTAAATCTCAATCCGCCGCGGTGGCGGCGGCCAGCCGTGGGATAGATCGACACCTGATGATTGTAGGACTGCCCAGGCTCAAGAACGATTTGCGGTACTTTCGCTTCTAGCAGGGTGCGGAAAAATGATCGCTTTTCGCTCCGCACCGAGGTAGATAGATAGGTGACCGTTGTGGGTTGAGGAGGAAGCGGGGATGCGCGGGACGGACGAGCAGCAGAGCGGGATGTTCA
>JBOHWK010000028.1:0-28913 GCA_050736715.1 Binataceae bacterium (SeqCode)
CACGGGCGGAAAAATGTTTATTACCCCAAACTCAGGAGGCGATCCCGCATGTTCCACAACTCCATGATCCCGATCCAGCGGACATCTCCAATGTTTATGACGCGGACATCTTTAATTGTTCGCAACAATCGCGATTTGGAAGGGGGTATTGGCGCCGCCGTGCATTACGGCTGGAGCAGCGCCGCCAGTTCGCGCACGTCGGCAAGCTCATCAAGCCGTTCGATAATCACGACGGCGTGTTCGGCCCGCTCCGCGCCGATCGATTTCGCGGCGTTATCGATGAATTTTTTGCGAACCGCCGCCCGGGTCTCCTCGAACGGCCGCCCTGCGCCGCCGATTGGAACTTCGCAGGTCTCCGCGAAGCTCTCGCCGTCCCGCGTCTTGACCGTGAGCCGCACCGGGAATGCCATCCGGTAGTTCTCAAAACTGATGCCTTCGAACGTCGGCCGGTAATCGCCGCCAGGATCGGCAAGGATGCGGCGGAGATCGATTCCGGCGCTGTCCAGCCCGGTCATTTTCGCGGTCAGCACAGGGTCAAGTTCGACCGTGACGCGATCGGCAAGCGCGCAAATCCGCGCGCGATTGCTCGCAAGATACTCATGCTCGAGCATTTCCGGCGCGAGCGCGCCGCCGATAATTTTCACCGCGATGCTCAGCGCGACCGAGAAGTTCACCGTGATCGGCGACAGCTCCTCGCGATTGCCGTAACGCTGCGACAACAGTTCCATCCCGGAAGTCAGAAAGTTTGACTCGCACCGGATCGAATCGATCTCATCGGCGTTGAACGGCGCGCCGCGCGCGGATTCGATCGCCTCAAGCGCGTCCATCGCGGTGTCGATATAGGCGCATCCGGGGACGATCTTGTAGCAGAGGCTGTCGGTAAGCCACGCACTACCGTATCCGGAGAATTGAAAATAGAGCGGACGTTCGGCGACGCGCCGGATAAACCCGTCGCGGCCGCCGAGGATATCGCGCGCGCCGGTAACGCCGTGCGCCGCCATTTGCGCGGCCTGCGTGCCGGCGACGATCGGCGTCGCGGCGAGCGTGGCCTTCGATTCGGGACCGAAGAATGCGGGGATGAGCGGGTAGGGCGGCTGGGTGAACGCGATTCCGATCGCATGATTCATCGCGGCCGCATCGAGGTTGAGGAATCGACCCGCCACGCAGGCCGCTTCGAGCAGGTGGATATACGACCACATCTGGCCGTTCTGCGGGCCGAGCAGGAAGGCGGCGCCCAATCGTCCGCCAGCTTCGTTCGCAACCGCTGCCGCGGCAATCGTCTCGCGCCCGGAGCGTCCCAGCTTCTCCGCCCATGCGAGCGCGGGAAGAATCGCGCTGTGTCCCGTATGCCCCGCGAACAGGTAATCGTCGAAATCGTGAACGATACTCTGCGCGGCGTTGACGTGGAGCGCCTGATGAATCGGCAATTGCTCGCGCCGTCCGATTACGGTGACCGCACCATCGCGGCCTGGCTCGCCCCATTCGCGTGCGGCGGCGTGAATCTTCGCGCACACGCCCGAACGCGCCCCGGCGAAGCACGCGCCGAGCACGCTTAAAGTTTGCAGCTTGATTTTCTCGACGACGCGGGCCGGAATGCGGCCGTATTCCAACTCCGCCGCAAATTTCGCAATTTCCGGCGAGATTTCAGCGTGAGCCATCGTGGCGTCCGCGTCACGCGTTCATCGATTCGAGGAATTCCTCGTTGGTCTTGGTGCCCTGCATCTTGTCGATCAGGAATTCCATCGCCTCGACCGCGTTCAATTGCGAGAGCAGCTTGCGTAGAATCCACACGCGGTTGAGCGTCGAGCGCGGCAGCAGCAATTCTTCTTTGCGCGTTGACGAGCGCTGGATGTCGATCGTCGGGAAGATGCGCTTTTCGAGGAGGCGGCGGTCGAGCGCGATTTGCTGATTGCCCGTGCCCTTGAACTCCTCGAAGATGACCTCGTCCATGCGGCTGCCGGTATCGACCAGCGCGGTGGCGATAATCGTGAGGCTGCCGCCGTCCTCGGTATTTCTGGCGGCGCCGAAGAATTTCTTGGGTTTGTGGAGCGCGTTGGAATCGACGCCCCCCGACAGAATCTTGCCCGACGGCGGCACGACGGTGTTGTAGGCGCGCGCAAGGCGCGTGATCGAATCGAGCAGGATCACCACGTCGCGCCCGTGCTCGACCAGCCGGCGCGCCTTTTCGATCACCATTTCGGCCACCTGCACGTTGCGTGTCGGCGGTTCGTCGAAGGTGTAGCAGACCACCTCGCCCTGCACCGAGCGCAGCATGTCGGTCACTTCCTCGGGCCGCTCGTCCACCAGCAGTACGATCAGGACGATCTCCGGGTGGTTGTGCGCGATCGCCTTGGCGATCGCCTGCAGCATCATCGTCTTGCCGGTGAACGGCGCCGCGACGATCAGTCCCCGCTGGCCCTTGCCGATCGGGGCGACCAGATCGATTATTCGCGTGGTCAGGTCCTCGTGATCGTATTCGAGCTTGATCCGCTCCTCCGGATAGAGGGGGGTCAGGTTGTCGAACAGGATTTTGTCGCGCGCCTTGTCCGGGTCCTCGTAATTGATCGATTCGACCTTGAGCAGCGCGAAGTAGCGTTCGCCCTCCTTGGGCGGGCGAATCAGGCCCGAAACGACGTCGCCGGTGCGCAGGTTGAACTTCCGAATCTGGCTGGGTGAGATGTAGATGTCGTCGGGGCCGGGCAGATAGTTGTAGTCGGGCGCGCGTAGGAAGCCGAAGCCGTCGGGGAGGATTTCGAGCACGCCTTCGGCCAGAATCGAGCCGTTCTTGGCGGCCTGCGCCTGCAGGACGGCGAAGATCATCTCCGGCTTGCGCATGTTGGTGGCGCCATCGACGTTGAACTCGCGCGCCATGTGCGCCAGTTCGGTGATGCGCGCGCGTTTGAGCGCCCGCAGATTGAGGACGCCCTCCTCGCTGATCAGCGGGACAACTTCGGCGCCGTCGCGGTTGGACAGGTTTACCTGCCGGGGCGCGTTGTTCTGCCCGTGATCGTAGCGATCGTCGGAATCGATCCTAGCCGCTCCTCTTGCCTTGCTCATTTGCCTACCCCGCAAAGTGAATTCCCTCTACTTATGTCCGAATTTCGCGGCCTGCCGCCTTTGCGGGCCGATGCCACGGGTTAAAATCGCCGATAATCGCGGCCCTGCACATAAAAAGAATGCGTCGGTTCGATCTGCAATATCCAAACGGCCGGAGGCCGGAACAACTAACGCCTTAAGATTCGGAAATGCGGACCGCATGGAGACAGGATGCGCCGCGCGCCGCCCGTCCGTACGTCCTTGGTGCGGAAACCTGACCAAAACGCTACCCAAGCGCCGCCCCCATGTCAACGCCCCCCTCTGAGCCGCGCGAAGCGCGTTCCCTATACCCATCTCCCGCAAGGCGGGAGATGGAACGGCTTCCCAGCCGGGGTGAAGGCGGATGCGGAGATCGCTGGTCACTCCGAATCAATCCACCGGCGGATGTCCGCCGCCTCGGCGGCGACGCCGTGCCGCGCGAGCATCGCGGCGAAGTCGTCCGAAAGCGGCGCGATAAATTCGTGGCGCTTCCCCGTGCGCGGATGTTCAATCTCCAGCGCGAGCGCATGCAGCGCCTGCCGCGCGAAGTTTTCGCTGCTGGTCGCGCTCCCGTAGAGCGAATCGCCGAGGCAGGGATGCCCGATCGAGGCGAGATGCACCCGAATCTGATGCGTCCGTCCCGTCGCGGGACGCACGCGCACGAGCGTCGATCCCGCGTCGTCGTGCGATTGCGGCTTGAAGCGATGCAGCACCGTCACGTTGCTTACCGCGTCGCGCGGCGCATGCGACCGAATCGACATCCGCTTGCGCTCGATCGGATGGCGCCCGACGGGCCGGTCGATGGTGAAGCGATCGCGCGCGACGATGCCACGGACAATCGCGAGATAGGTCTTCCTCACCGTGCGATCCTTGAATTGCCGCGAAAGCGCCGCGCGCGCAAACGGCGTCCGCGCGACAACCATCACGCCCGAAGTGTCCTTGTCCAGCCGATGCACGATTCCCGGGCGGAGCACATTGTCCGGCTCGGCCATCGTGGCCAAATCCGGGAAGCGCGCCAGAAGCGCATCGACGAGGGTGCCGTCGGGATGGCCGGGTGCGGGATGCACGGTTATCCCGGCGGGCTTGTCCACAACGATTATCTCGCCGTCGGCGAAGATGACCGGGATTGCCGGCGGTTCGTGCCCATCGTCGCACCCCTGAATCGCAGCGCGTTCGGCCGGCGCGGGCGCGGCGATCTCGATCCGATCGCCCGCGCGTACCGCGCTCGATGCGCGCGGCGTCGCGCCATTGACGGTGACCAGCCCGGCCTTAATCATCCGCGCCACGCGCGAGCGGGAATATTCCGCGCCGAGTTGAGTCGAGACGAAAACGTCGAGCCGCATCCGGTCGTGTTCGGGCGCGGCGATAATGGTTGCGGGCAGCTTCACGGAGTCGGCGTTGGCGATGCGATCGCATTGCCGCAATTCGTATTGCTCGCGGTTAACGGACCGACACTCGAACTTGAGGTCTGGCAGTTGGAAGCGGGAATCGTCCCCTCAATCGAATGGACATAGCAGCCGCCGAGCAATGTTGCCGCGAGCAGTAACGACAATAAAGGCAGTCTCATAAACATCAGCCACCCAAAAAAGTGCTTACGATCGCTGGGGAAATTGGGTTCGTTTGGTATTTTTTTTCTGATTTGCGATTCTATTCTGCCGGATAGGGCGCTGGATGCTGTGCTTCGTAGGCCGCAATCTCATTCTCATGCGCGAGCGTCAGCGCGATATCGTCAAGCCCTTCCAGCAGGCATTTCTTGTCGAACGGCTCGATATCGAAATGCGCCGTCCATCCGAAATCGTCCGACACGGTTTGTTTTTCGAGGTCGATTGACAGGCGGTACGCTTCATAGTCGCCGGTGGCGCGGAAGATATGTTCGATCTCATCGGGCATTAGTTCGATTGGAAGAAATCCGTTCTTGAAACAATTATTGTGGAAGATGTCGGCGAATTCCGGCGCGATCGCGGCGCGGAAGCCGAAATCCTCGAGCGCCCAGACGGCATGCTCGCGCGAACTGCCGCAGCCGAAATTGTTGCGCGCAACGAGAATCGAAGCGCCTTCATAGCGCGGCTTGTTCAACACGAAATCGCGGTTCTCGCTGCCGTCGGGATTGAGCCGCCAGTCGAAGAACAGGCCCTTCTTGAGGCCGCCGCGTACGACGGCCTTCAGAAATTGTTTGGGAATGATCTGATCGGTATCGACGTTGGCGCGGTCGAGCGGCGCGGCCAGTCCGGTGAAATTCTTAAACGCTTTCATCGTGTCTCACTCCGGCCGCTTTTCCCATTCGCGCACATCGACGAAGTGGCCCGCGATCGCCGCCGCCGCCGCCATCGCGGGGCTGACCAGATGGGTGCGGCCGCCCTTGCCCTGCCGCCCCTCGAAATTTCGATTCGACGTGCTGGCGCATCGCTCGCCCGGCTTTAGGATGTCGGGGTTCATCCCCAGGCACATGCTGCAACCAGGTTCGCGCCATTCGAATCCGGCCTCGCGAAAAATTTTGTCGAGGCCGATCTTTTCCGCTTCCGCCTTCACCATATGCGATCCCGGCACGACCATCGCATTGACGTGGCCCGCGACGTGCCGCCCTTTGACGATCGCGGCGGCGGCGCGGAGATCGGCGACGCGGGAATTGGTGCATGAGCCGATAAAGACGCGATCGATTTTTATGTCTTCAATCTTTTCGCCCGGCCGCAGCGCCATGTATTCCAGCGCGCGCTCCGCCGTCTTGCGATCGTCTTCGTTCTCGAACGACGCGGGATTCGGCACGATCCCGGTAACCGCCGTCACCATTCCGGGGTTGGTGCCCCAGGTGACTTGCGGCGCGATTGCCGGCGCGTCGATTGTGACGATCCGATCGAAGCGCGCGCCGTCGTCGGTCCGCAATGAAAGCCATCGTTCCGCCGCGCGATCGAATTCCGCCCCGGCGGGCGCGTAGCGGCGGCCGCGCAAGTAATCGACCGTGGTTTTGTCGGGCGCGATCATCCCTGCCCGCGCGCCCGCTTCGATCGACATATTGCAGACCGTCATCCGTTCTTCCATCGAGAACGCCTCGATCGCGGCGCCGCGGTATTCGATCACGTGGCCGGTCGCGCCGCCGGTTCCGATCTGTCCGATGATGCCGAGAATCAGGTCTTTCGCGGTCACGCCCAATCCGAGTTTTCCCTCGACGCGGATTTCGAGCGTCTTTGGCTTTTCCGCCCACAAGCATTGCGTGGCCAGCACGTGGCCGACTTCGCTGGTGCCGATTCCGTACGCGAGCGCGCCGAATGCGCCGTGCGTGGCGGTATGGCTGTCGCCGCATACGATCGTCATTCCGGGCTGCGTGAGTCCGAGGTCCGGGCCGATAATGTGGACGATTCCCTGATTGGGCGAGCCGATATCGAACAGCGTAACGCCGAAATCGCGGCAATTTTTGCGCATCATGTCGATTTGGATGCGACTGTCGGGATCGGCAATCGGTTTGTCCTGATCGATCGTCGGGACGTTATGGTCGAGCGTCGCAAAGGTTCTTCCCGGCGCACGCACTTTGCGGCCCAACTCGCGCAGGGTCTCGAACGCCTGCGGCGAGGTGACCTCATGGATCAGGTGCAGGTCGACATAGAGGAGCGCCGGCTGTCCCGGCTTCTCCAACACGACATGCTCGTTCCAGATTTTCTCGAACAGGGTCTTTGGCGCCATTGATTCTCACCGGGCGGCATCGCGACGCCGCCGCGAACCATCATTATGCCTTGGCGGGGAGCGCGATTAAACCGGCCATTGCGATGCGCGGGCGCCGATCATCGGGAATGTTTGCGTCCGTTGGAATTATTTGCCGGGCCGGGCCAAAAATCCTCGCGCATGAGGAGGTCAAATTCCCACGGGCAGGCGGCGGGAAGCTTCGCGTTCCACTGCCGCTCGTCCAATTTCATCTCGGCACCGGCCGAGCGGCGCGCTTTTTCGTAGGCCCGCGATAGCAATTCCGGCAACTTGCGGCGCAAACTTGGCGATTCGTTCAGCCTTTCACGCACATCGCTCCGGGCATTTTGCACGGACGCGCGCCAACTGCCGCTTCGGCGCGCGGGCTGGAATTGCCATTTCAACAAGTGTTGTAAGAGCACTTCAAGGTAGCTCTCGAGAGCGTGCGCCTCCGTACGGCCCATCCCTTCCACCTCCTCCGCTAAGTTCTCCCAGTCCAGCGCCGAATGACGCCGGACGCGCAGCGCGGATGCCTGATCGAGCAGCCAGCCGTAGTAGTCTTCCTCGATTCCGGGGCCGGTCAGGCGATGCGCAACGCCAGCCGCCTTCGATTGTGCGGTTCTCACCGACATGCCGCCAGCTTAGCGCATTGGCCGCCCATCCAGCCAACGGCGGAGGCACGAGACTACTTGATCCGCAAGGTCGGCGCGGCGCGATCGGCGCGGGCGAGACCGCGGGTTATTGCTTCATCGCCGAATTTCTTCGCGACCGAATCGAGCGCGCGATTCAGCCGGTCGCGCCGCGCGTCGCGCGGCGGGGGCGAATCGAACAGTCCCGGCGCCGCCGCCGCGGCGCGTTCCAGATTGTGTGCGTGAACGCCTGCCAAGCGAATTTTATCCGGTTCGCGCACGCGCGCGAGCAGATGTGTCGCGATGCGCGTAATTTCCACGCCGTCGTCGGTGGGGGTATCGAGGGACAGGCTCCGGGTCAGGATCGGGTAGCGGCCTCCGCCGAGCGGACGCGCGAGCTTCACCTTTAACGTGATCGTGCGGGCGCGCACGCCGTCGGCGCGCAGCCGCCGCGCAATCGCGTCGCCGTGTGCAATCAGCGCGTCGCGCAATTCGCCGGCGTCGATCGCGAGATCGCGCGCGAAGGTGTTTTCCTCGCCGTAGGACTTGCGCTGCCATCCGGCGATCACCGGACGCTCGTCGATTCCGAGCGCCAGTTCATGAAGCCGCGGCCCCGCCGAGCCGAATTTATTCTGTAGCTCCGCCGGATCGCGGCGCGCCAAGTCGCCGATCGTGCGGATTCCCGCGTCGTGGAGCCGCGCGAGCGTCACCGGGCCGACGCCCCACAATCTCTCCACCGGAAGCGGCGCCAGAAATTCGCGGAGATGTTGCGGCGCGACGCAAAGCAGGCCGTCCGGCTTCGAGAGGTCGCTTAGAATTTTCGCCGCCATTTTGGTCGATGCCACGCCAACCGACGCGACTAGTCCGGTCTCCTCGAATACGCGGCGCTTTATCGCGCCTCCCGCCGCGATCGGTGGGCCGAGCAGCCGTTCGGTTCCGGTCAGATCGATGAATGCTTCGTCGAGCGAGAGCGGCTCGACGGCGGGGCTGAATTCCTCGAATACGCGGCGGATGATTTCCGAGACCTCGACGTAGCGGTCCATCCGGCCCGGTAAAAAGACCCCATCGGGGCAGAGCTTGCGCGCCTGCGCGGCCGGCATCGCGGAACGCACGCCGAATTTGCGCGCCTCGTAAGACGCCGAGGTGACGACGCCGCGGGCGCTCCGTCCGCCGACGATTACCGGCAATCCGCGCAGCGCGGGATTATCCAGCACTTCGACCGCGGCGTAGAAAGCATCCATGTCGGCGTGCGCGATTACACGCGGCCATTGCGCGCCGGAACCGGTGTAGGAGAAAAATTTCCGATCGGCGGCCACTTCAACACCCTCACCCGAATGGTCCATTCGTGGCAACACCACTAGTATTCTAACGCCTAACGAACAGAATTCCTCATCGCGCTTTCCCTCTCCCGCAAGAAGAGGCGGGAGAGGGAAAAGAGCCGGCGGTGTCGATTTTCACGATTCACCCGGTGCGCGGAGTTTTGAGAAAATCGTTTCGGCGGCCAGTTCGCCGCCATGCACGCAATCGGGAATCCCGACGCCGCGATACGCCGCGCCCGCGATCGCGAAGCCGGGAATATCGGCAACGAGCCGCTCGATCTCGGCGATGCGCGCGAGATGGCCGACTTCGCACTGCGGCATCGAATCGGGCCAGCGCCGGACGATCGTGAATTGCGGCGCGGCGGTTACGCCCAACAGCGAACGGAATTCGCCCACCGCGGCGGCCGCGATCTCATCGTCGCCGAGCCGCATCGTGTCATTCTGTAGAACGCCGCCAACGAACGCGCGTGCGAGGAGCATTCCAGCGGGCGCGCGGCCTTCGTACTTGAAGCTCGAAAAGCTGCCCGCGATTATCTTGCGCCGCTCGATCGCCGGCACGACGAAACCGAACGCTTCCGGCGGCCGCGCGAAATCGCACTCCCGATACGCGATATTGACCGTCGCCGCCGACGAATAGCGGATTGCGCCGAGCAAGTCCGATGCGCGCGGTGCGATCGCGGCAAGGATTCGCGCCGTGGCGGGCGCGGGCGTGGCGCAAATCACGGCGTCCGCGATAAGCGAATCGCCGGAATCCTTGCGATCGATCCGCCATCGTTCGCCCTCGCGCGAAATCGCCGCAACCTCCGCCGAGTTTCGAATCGCGCCGCCGAGCCGCGCCGCGAGCGCATCGGCAAGCGCCGCGATGCCGCCCTTGAAGCTGACGAACAGGCTCCATCGCGCGCCGCTCTCGTCGGCGTTGTTGGCCTCCCGCTGGCGAGCCGCCGCGCGCAATCCGCGATAGAGGCTGCCGTATTTTTTCTCCATCGCGGCGAACCGGGGCAGCGTGGCGGCGATACTGAGCCGCTCCGGATCGGCGGTGTAGATGCCGCCGGCGAGCGGCTGTGCGATTCGATCCAGCACTTCGCGTCCGAGGCGGCGCGTGACGAAGGAGGCGAGGCTTTCGTCTGCGCCGCCGCGGCGCGCGGGCACGAACGGTTCCATCGCGATTCGAAGCTTGCCGAGCGCCGAGAAAATCGGGCTGGTGAGAACCGGCCAGAATTGCGCCGGCGCGAGCAGGGAAAATCCCGCCGGAATTTCAACCAAACGGCCCGCGCGAACCACGAATGTTTTGCGATAGATGTCCCGCGTCGGGATCAGTTCCGCGCTAAGGCCGATTCGCCGCGCGAGGTCTATCGCCCACGGCTTTTCCGACAGGATTGAGTCGGCGCCGGTGTCAATCGTGAAGCCGTCGCGGTGAATCGTTTCCATCGCGCTGCCGGTGCGGTCCGAGCGTTCCAGGAGCGTAACCTCAAGCGCAACTTTAGATTTTGCCGCAAGCTCGTTCAGGCGATTCGCCGCGCTTAAGCCCGCGATTCCGCCGCCGATTACCGCGACTCGCCGCATTGTCACGCCGGATGCTGGAGATGCCGCCGCGCGATTTCCGCCATCATCTCGATGAACAGCGGATGGTCGCCGACGGTTGGCGCGCGTTCCATCCTGACGCCGGCATCGCGCGCGATTCCGGCGGCCTCAATGTCGAGATCGTAAAGCGCCTCGACATGATCGACCAGAAATCCGATCGGCACGACGACCGCGACTCCGCCCGCGCCGATGTCACGCAGCGATGCGCCGACATCGGGTTCCAGCCACGGCTCGCGCGGATCGCCGCTGCGGCTTTGAAATGCGACCCGCCATCGCGAATCTGGGGTGCCGAGTTCCGCGGCAACCAGCCGAGCAGTTGTTACGACCTGTCCGGAATATTCGGATAAATCATCCATTGCGACCGGGATGCTGTGCGCGGTGAAGATGATCCGCGCGTGCGATTGTTCCTCCGCATTGAGGCGGCTCAGTGCCTCGCGCGTGCGGGCGGCGGTCGCCTGGACGAATAGCGGATGCACATGCCAAGGCGCGGGATATTCGACTTCGGGTGAGCTGCGACCGATGCTTCTTTGCGCCCCGGCCACCGTTCTCTTATAGCGATCCCAACTGGCTTCGCTACGATGCGGCGCCATGATGAATCCGAGAACGCGGCGCGCACCGCTCTCCGCGAGCGACCGGAGTGCGTCTTCCACGAATGGCGGCGTATTGCGCATCCCGACCTCGACCGGTACGGAAACTCCACTGCAAGCGAGTTCGTCGCGCAAGGCGACGGCTTGATTTGTCGTCAGTTCATTGTACGGCGAGCGGTAGCCGACTTTTTCGTAATGATGAACGACCGCTTCGTATCGCTCCGGCGGCACGTTTCTGCCGCGCAGAACGCGATCCAAATAGGGGCGAATCTCTTCGGCGCATGACGGCGCGCCAAAGCCAATCATGAGCATGGCGTCGCATGGTTCGCGCGCATCCATCTCGGATTTACCGCCGGCTCATCTCGTGAACGGCATCGATCAGCGCAAGCACATGATCGACGGGAGTTTCCGGCAAGAGGCCGTGGCCAAGATTGAAAATATGGCCGGGTCGGCCACCCGCCTGATCCAAAATCGCCTTCGCGCGCGCGCGAATTTCAGCGGGGCCGGCGAACAATGCGATCGGATCGAGGTTTCCCTGCACCGCGACGTCGTATCCGAGCCGCGCCCACGCCTCGGCAAGATCGACGCGCCAGTCAAGCCCGATTACGTCGCCACCGGCGGTGCGCATCAGTTCGAGCAGGTTGCCGGTGACGGTGCCGAAGTGAATCACCGGCACGTCAGTTGGAATCGCCGCGATTACCGCCGCGGTGTGCGGCAGGACGAAGCGGCGGTAGTCATCGGGACCGAGGCTGCCGACCCAACTGTCGAAAATTTGGACCAAGTCCGCCCCCGCCGCGATTTGCATGGTCAGGTAATCGGCCGTCACCCGCGCGAGCATCTCCATCAGGCGATGCCACGTCTCCGGCTGCCGGTACATGAAGGTCTTCGTAGCCTGATAATTGCGCGACGAGCCGCCCTCGATCAGATACGACGCGAGCGTGAACGGCGCGCCGGCAAACCCGATCAGCGGAGTCTTCGCACCGATCGCGGAATGGACGAGCTTGATCGCATCGCCGACAAAGCCGAGCGCCGATACATCGACGGCCGGAATCCGTTCGAGATCGGCGGCGTTGCGAATCGGGCGGTCGATTACGGGCCCGTCGCCCGTTTCGTAATGTAGTCCGACTTCCATTGGCAGCAGCGGCAGCAGGATGTCGGCAAAGATTATTGCCGCATCGGCGCCGAGGCGCTCCACGGCACTGACGGTGACTTCAGCCGCAAGCTCGGGACGCCGGCACATCTCAAGAAATTCGTGACGATCGCGCACCTTACGGTATTCGGGCAAGTAGCGGCCCGCCTGGCGCATCAGCCAAATTGGAGTGTAGGGAACCGGCTCGCGGCGGCACGCCTTCAAAATCGGATGCTCCCAAAGGGGCGGGCGCCGGGCCACTTCGCGCGCGGGATGGCGCGCGGGGGCGGCCGCGACTTCGATTCGAGACGGATGCGCGCGGCGATCGCGCGCGATTGCCGCACCGCGCTCGGCGGCTTCCTTCACCAAATGGCCGAGCTTCGGATGCGCGGGTTCGAAGGCGACATTCAACCCCGATGTCCGCAACTGGGCAGAGCATACCGGGCCGATCGATCCGATGATCATGCGATTGAAGCCGCGCTTCACTTCCGCGCCGATTCCAAGCGCGTCGGCCATTTGGATTACGTTGGTGACTTGATTTGAACTGGTGAATAGAACGATATCGGCCTCGCCCGCCGCGATCTTTTCCAAGGCATCGCGCAACGGCCCGCGATCGGAGGGCATCGTCCAGCGGTAGATCGGAACGATCGCGACCGCCGCGCCGCGCGCTTCGAGCGCGGCGGTCAGTTCGCGATTGGTTACGCCGTATTCCTGCACCGCGACGCGCTGGCCTTTGAGGTTGCATTGCGCGGTGAGCGCGGCCATCAGTTCGCGCCAGGTGTTCGGTTCGGGCGCGACGACGGCCGGCTCGACGCCCACCTCGCGGAGGGCGCGGACCGGCTTGGGGCCGCGCGCGGCGATAACGGTTCGCCCCAGCGCGGCGACGAGCGCGGCGCGATTGTGGCGCGTCTCCATCGCGTCGAACAGCGCCTTGGTTCCCACGCCGGTCAAGAAGATTGTGACGTCGAATTCTCCGGCGAGGAGCCGCGACGCGAAATCGAGCGCCGCATGATTGTCCCCCAGCGGAACCTCGCGCATCGCGGGCGCGACGATCGCCACGCCGCTGCGCCGTTCGATCAGATCGCGCACTTCGGCGGCCATCCGGCTCTCGAACGCGACGACGCGCAGGCCGCCGAAGCCGGCAGCCGGGGCGGAGTCGCCAGGGTTGGTTTGCGGGTCCATCGAGGGGCGGCCGCGCCGCCTGCTCAATCTTGCCGCGCCGGCCCGCTCCAAGTCCACCGGGGCAATCCGGGAACGAATTTTTCCGGCACGGCATTCGCCCGCCCTAGTTGTACCCCGATACGTTACACGTTATAATAGATTCGGTGATTAAAAGCTTCGCCCACAAGGGGCTTGAACGATACTTCCGGACCGGCGTCACCTCGGGCATTCAGCCGGCCCACGCCGCGCGCTTGCGGCTCGTACTGACAGCGCTGAACGGCGCCGCCGCGCCGGGCGACATGGCGCTGCCGGGCCTCGCGTTGCACCCGCTCAAGGGCGGACTGAAGGGACTTTGGGCGGTCACCGTCAGCGGCAACTACCGCGTCACGTTCGGCTTCGAGGGCCGCGACGCCGTCCGGGTCAATTACGTTGATTATCATTGAGATGAACGATGCGAGGTGTTCCCATGAATATGCATAATCCCGCCCACCCCGGCGAGATCATCCGCGAGTTGTGTCTTATGCCGCTGGGCCTGTCCGTCACCGAAGCGGCGCATGCGCTGGGCGTTACGCGCAAGACCCTTTCCGAGTTGTTGAACGGGCGGGCGGGGGTAAGCCCCGCGATGGCGCTCCGGCTGGCAAAGGCGTTTGGCACTTCGCCCGAGAGCTGGATGAATATGCAGCAACAGTACGATTTGTGGCGGGCTGGAAAGACCGTTCGGCTCGACAAGGTTCGGCGCTTGAAGGCCGCCTGAGCGGATTAGCCCGCCGACAGGATTTCGCGCGCCTTTCGAAGATCGGCGGCGATTTGCCGCTTGAGCGCCTCAGCCGATTCGAACTTTTGCTCCGGACGGATGCGCTCGACCAGTTCCAGCTTGATGCGCATCCCGTAGAGGTCGCGGTTGAAATCGAAAATGTGCGCCTCGATCGAGCGCGCCGCCTCGGCAAACGTCGGGCGCATCCCGATGTTTACGATCGCCGGATGCGCGCCGTCATCCAGGATCGCGCGCGCGGCGTAAACGCCGTCGGGCGGGACGCATTCGGTTTCGCTTTCGAGGTTGGCGGTGGGAAACCCGATTGTGCGGCCGCGCTCGCGGCCGTGGACGACGCGGCCGCGCAGGAAATGATCGCGGCCCAAGAGCGCCGCGGCGCCGCGCAGGCCGCCCGCGCCGATCAGCTCGCGTATCTTGGTCGAACTGACTTCGATTCCCTTCACCTTGACCGGCCCTACCACATCGGTTTCGAAGCCAAGCTCGCGGCCCAATTCGCTCATCACGGCGGCATTGCCGGCGCGATTATGGCCGAAGCTGACGCTGTGGCCGGCGACGACCGCGCGCACTCCGATTCCATCAATCAGGTAGCGGCGCACGAAATCGCGCGGTTCGAGCAGGCTTAGTTCGCGGGTGAATTCGAGGACGACGATCCCATCGATTCCCGACTGGCGGAGAAATTCGAGTTTGTCCTCGGGCGTGAGAATCAGGCGCGGCGCGCGCTCGGGAAAGAGCACGCGCGCGGGCGTAGGCTCGAAAGTGACGGCAAAGGCCGTGCCGCTTTTGGCGCGCGCGCGATCGGCCGCAGCCTTCAGGATCGCGCGATGGCCCAGGTGAACGCCGTCGAAGTTGCCGAGCGCGGCGACGGGCCACGGACGGCGGGGCAGCGCATCAAGGCCGCGTATTATCTCCATTTGCAAAGGGCGGCAGCGATCGCGGCCGCGCGCGAATCAGTTGCTTCCGAGGCTCTTCAGCATCCCGGCCGCCGCGTCCGCCTGCGGGGTGCCGCCGTGATCGTTGGCCAGCTTCTGAAGCGTGAGGCGCGCGTCGATCGCGTCGTTGAGCTTGAGGAACGCCTGCGCTTCGCGCAGCAGGGCGGCGCTTGCGAAACGGCCCTTCGGATAGCGCATCACGAGGTCGTTGAATTGCAAGATCGCCTGATCGTATTTGCCGGTCTCAAAGAGCGCGTTGGCGGAGAAATATTCCGCCGGTTCGCTCAATGCCGATTTGGGATACCGATGCTGGAGCGTGGTGAAGCGCGCGACCGCGAGCGGGTACTTGCCGTTCTTCATCGCCTGAAGGCCGCGCAGATAGAGGCCCGCGCCCGACTCGCCGGAGCTTTTGGCGCTTTCGATTTCCGCGTCGAGTTCATTCGGCCACGTCGGCGCCGGCTCGGCGAGCGGGGCGGCCGGCGGCGCCGCGGAAGCTTCCGGGGGCGGCGCGCTTTCTTCGGTTCCCGCCGCCGGAGCAGTGCCGGGGGCGCCTGGGACGCCCGCGGGAGGAATGACTCCTGGGACGGCGGCCATTCCGGCCTGCAGCGCGCTGACTTCGGATTCGAGGCGCGCGACGCGCTCGGCCGCCGTCGTGGTTCCGCCGCCGGCCGCATTGGCGGCTTCGCTTTGATGGTTCATCTCGGCGATTCGATCGTTCAGGCGCCGGACCTGGGTTTGCAGCGCGGCGATTTGCTGCTGATCGTTCGCGATCATCCCGCGCAGCGTAAACTCGTTTTTGTTGAGCAGTTGCACGTCGGTCTGCGTGGCGCATCCCGCCGCGGCGAGCGCCGCGGCGAGCGCCGCGGCATAAAGGATTGGACGAGCGAATCGCATTGGCGCAGTTCCCGTTAATCCTGCTTCATTATTACGAAATGGTCGCGCCGGTTCTGCGACCAGCAACTCTCGTCGTGGTCGGTACACAGCGGCAGCTCCTTGCCATAGCTGATGGTAGAGATTCGGCTCGCCGGGGTTCCCAGGGTCACGAGATATTCTTTCGCCGCTTGGGCGCGCTTGGCGCCAAGAGCGATGTTATATTCCTCGGAGCCGCGCTCATCGCAATGCCCCTCGACCTGCACGACCGCGCTGGAATGGTCCTGAAGCCAGGCGGCATCTTGTTTGAGAACCGCGCCGTCCTGCGGCCGAATTGTATAATCGTTGTAGTCGAAATGGATGTCGGCGAGCGGACCCTGCTCGCCCTGGCCGAGCGTTCCGTGCTGCATCTTCGCAAGCGAAGTGCTGCTCGGACCGACGTTACCTTCACCGAGCGGGTTCTTTCCGTTCTCACCGCCGATTGTCCCCGGCTTCTTGCTCGAGCATCCGGCGATCGCGAGCATCACGCCCAGCGCGATTATCGCGCCGATCGTCGCCGCATTCTTGCCCGCCCGCCCATGCTCAATCTCCCAACCGCCACGACCACGCTGGACATGAATCATCTCCGTTACCCTCCGTCAATGCGGAAATTACCTTCCGGTTCGCGACCATTATGACATAAATGCGGCTGCGTCCGCCGCGCGTTGAACTGAATGCGATGTAGCGGCCGTCGGGCGACCACGCAGGGCTTTCGTTGGAGCCGATGCCGTTGGTGATCCGCTGGGGAGTGCCGCCGCCGGCCGGGATCGTCCAGATGTCGAAGTGGCCGCCGGTGCGGCTCTGGTAGGCGATTTCGCTGCCGTCCGGCGAAAAGGCCGGCGTGGTATTATAATTGCCGGTGAAGGTGATGCGGCGGGGTTGGCCGCCCCCGGACGGCATCGTGTAGATTTGCGGCGCTCCGGAGCGATCGGAAGTGAACGCAATCGCCGCGCCGTCGGGGGAGAAGGCGGGACTGACGTTGATGCCTGCGGTGTGGGTCAGTTGCGCGATCTGGGCGCCGTCGGTGGTGACCATAAAGAGATTAGTCACGCCGCTATGTTCGATTGCGGCAACGACCCGGTCTCCAGAGGGCGACAGCGCGCCACCGATCACGCGGCCGTGGGTGCTTTCGATTTTCACCTCGCGGCCCTCCGTGAGATCGGCCACGTACAGCGCCGGCGCCATCGACTTGTAAGAGAGATAGAGCAGACGGTGCGCTGAACGGTCGAAGCTCGGAAACAAATTGATGGTCGGATTGTCGGTTACGCGATACAACAGTTCGCCGTCGATGGTTTGCCAGTAGATTTCCTTGAAGCGTCCGCCGCGCGTCGAAACAAACGCGAGCTTCGCGTCGTAGGGGCCTTCCACGCCGGTCGTCGCCTTGAGGATCGAGTCGGCGAACCGCCGCGCCATCCGCCGCACTTCCTCGGTGCCGCCCACGTAACTCTTTCCCATCATCCGCCGCTGCTGCGCCACATCGTACAGCAGCGCGGTCAGCTTTACCGTATCGCCGGTGCGGGAGACGGCGCCTTTGACGAGGAAGTTGGCGTTAATCGAGTTCCAGTCGGCGAAATTGAACTGGCCCAGTTGATAGCCGGATTTTTGCGCGTCCTCGATATACGCCGCGGGCTGGATGAGCCGGAAGTAGCCCGAGAGCGAAAGATTCCGCCACAGCGTCGCGGTGAACTGGGTGGAAAGATTATGGTCGTCGTCGCCGCTCAGGTTCTTCAGCGCGGAAACCGCAATCGGCGACATCTGCGAGCCGGGGCCGACGATTGTCATCTGCAGCGGTTCGGCCGCGGCCGCGCGGCGAAGCGCAACCGGCCCGGCGAAGGCGAAGAGGAAAATGAGCAAGCTCGTGGCGGTTCGGTTCATTGATTTTCCGGCGGCGATTTTAGTTCGCCAAGTTTGAACACCGCTTCGATCCCGTCCGCGAATTGGGCCTGAAATTTTTTCGGCGGCGGCGGAAACGGCGCGGCGGCGCGAACCGCGCGGACCACCGAATCGTCGAAGGCGGCGTCGCCTGAACTTTGCCCGATCTTGGCCTCCGTCAGCAAGCCGTCGGCGTCGATTGCGAAATCCGCCGTCGCGGTCAAATCGTTCGCGCCGCCGGTGAACGTCCACGCCTGCTTAATCCGATCCTGCACGGTCTGATAATACAGCAGAAAATCGGGGTCTTGTAGAATCCCCACGCTGCCGGTTCCGGCACCCACGCCCATCCCGGTCCCCGCGCGGACCCCGTTTGCTTCGGCGGGACCGCCTTCGGGACTTTCCGTTTCCTTTTCAATGGTCGATTTCTTATGGGCTGCGGCGTTCTCGCGTTCCTGAACCTTCAGATGCTCGGCGAGCAGATTACGCTTGATCTCATTCAGCCGCTCTTGAACGTCGGCCTTGGACCGCTTCTTGGCCAATGCGGCGGGCGGTTCCTTCCGATGCTCGCGCTTGCGGGTTATCTTCGGCGCCGGCCTCGGAGTCGCGCGAGGCGTCGGTTTGGGGCGGCGCTGGCGCGTGCGAGTGGGAGCCGGCTTGGGCGTGGGAATCGCCGTGGGCGTTCGCGCCGCCGCCGGTTTAACGGTTGGCCGCGCCGTGGGTTGAATCGTGGGGGTGGCGGTGGGCGTCGGGGTGGCGGTGGGGGTGGCGTGCGGCGTAGCGCCGCGCAATGCGATCGCGTTTTTGTCGTTATCGGCCAAAATCCGCGGCTTGGGCGGCTTCTCCTCGTGAGCCGGTTTGGGCTTGGCGATTCGCGGCAGATGCGTTCCCAAATTTCCGGCGGGGAGGGTATCGACGATTTTAACCGTGTATGCGGGCGGGATCGCCGGCGTGGACAGAAAAAAGTGCGGCGCGACGAAAAAAACCAACGCGAACAGGGCGACGTGTCCCGCCGCCGAGACGGCTATCGCGCCGACGTAGCCGAGCCGCGATTGCCCGCCGTCGTCCCTATCGCCGCGGCCTGCCACGTTCGCGCCCGTTCGGCGCCGGCATCTCCGTGACCATCCCGACATTCTCGATGCCGGCGGCCTTGATTGCCGCGATCGCGCCGATCACCCGGCCGTAGGGCACTTCCGCATCCGCGCGGAGGAATACTTCGCGATCGGGCCGCTCGGTGGAAATCGCTTTCAGTTTCTCGGTCAATTCGCGCGGCGTGAGGCGGGTGTCATTTAGATAGATGTCGCCCGGACGCGTGATCGACACGACGAATTGCTCTTCCTTGCCGGGCAGCGCCGCGGCCTTGACCTTGGGCAGGTTGACGGCGACGCCCTGCTGGATAATCGGCGCGGTGATCATGAAGATCACCAGCAGCACCAGCATCACGTCCACCAGCGGCGTGACGTTGATCTGCGAAACGAACTGTCCGCGCTGTCCCGATTCGAAGGCCATCGTTGGTTGTTTACGACAGGAAATGCCGTTCCGCGATGTTGAGGAATTCGGAGGTGAAGTTGTCCATTTCGGTGGCGAGCAGGCGGACCTTCGCGATGAGATAATTGTAGAACATCTGCGCCGGAATCGCCGCCACGAGACCGACCGCGGTCGTGATGAGCGCCTCGGCGATTCCCGGCGCGACCGCCTGGATGCTCGAGGTGTGCGCCGCCGACAAGCCCAAAAACGCGGTCATTATTCCCCAGACCGTGCCGAATAGGCCGATAAACGGGCAGGTCGAGCCGGTGGTGGCAAGGAATGTGATTCCGGATTCGAGCTTGGTGAGTTCGACGTTTTCCTGCCGCTTCATCGCGCGCTTGACGTTTTCGATTCCGCCCAGGTCGGTCGAGAATCCGCCCTCGGCGCCCACCGCCTGGCGCTTGGCGCGCGTTAGCTGGAGGAGTTCCTGATAGCCGGCGCGGAAGACCTGGGCGACGGGACTGCGCTTAAGGCCGACGCTCGCGGTATGAATCGCGGCCAGGTTTTTCGATTCCCAAAAAATCGCGATGAACCGTTCGGACTGGCGCCGGGCGCGCGAGGTCTGAATCAGCTTGTACAGGATTATCCCCCAACTGCCGACCGAGAAGGCGACCAGAATCCAAAGGACCGCGGCCACCATCGGCCCGGTGTTCATCACCAGGTCCACAATGCCCAATCCGCCCGCGCCACCCGCCTGAGGGAACATAATGCCGTCAGTTATCCTAACAAGTGCTCGTATTATATGGGTATCCGCGCGATCAAAACCAGCCGGGGAGCCTTCGGCTAGTGGCCTGCTCCCCTTGGAATTAAAGCCACTGAGAAGACAGTCCACGGCGGCTGAGGGCGGTGGCAATGGCAAATGAAAAATACTGGATGAGGTCTAGCGTTGTCCGGCGAAGGCCGGGCAGCGCTGATGGTTCGGGGCGCTCCAATTTATGCGGCGTAGCGCAGGACCTCCAGTTCGGCGCCAATTTTCAGCGCCGCCGAGGCCTGCTCAAGCAGCTTCTCCGTGACGGCTTCGCTCAGGTAATACTCCGCGCAGTTGTCACACAGATCGGCAGGCACGCCTTTGACAATCAGGGTTGATTCTCCCCGCTGCAGCGTGACAGTCGCGGTTCCCGGTCGCGTCCGGCCATGTTTGCAAATTACGCAATTCATCAACCAAGCCTCCTCTTAAAATCAGGACTCCATTTTCCCGGATCGGGTTCGTAAACCGTCACCACGTAACACCGTTTGTTATCCGCGTCGACGCCAACTACGACGTGCAGCGGCATATTGCCAAGAAAGCCGAGTATCAGGCTGCTTGGATACGGAAATGCCTCCGGATCGGTCTCAATGATCTCGCCACTCTCGACGATCCACCGAACCTGCGCGGCCCTGAAACCCCGCTCGGCCATGCGCCTGACAGCATGGCCGGTGAAGATCAATTCGTGGCGCTCCACAGTGCAAGTGTCAACGCCGAACCGGAAAACCGGCGCGGCCGTGACGAATACGAGGGTACAACTCGCAACACCTCCGCACAATCAAGGCCGCGCGGTGCTGGCACAAGCGACCTTTGTGTGGCGATTGGCGGCAACTTGCCAGGTTGCGCCAGCTTGAATAGTTGAGGTTGACTTATTTAAGGTTCCTGTCGAGGCGGGTTGCCGGGCCGGACCGGCAACCTGCGGGAGGATTCGATCGGTGGCGATAAAGGTTGGAATCAACGGCTTCGGCCGGATTGGCAGGATGTTCCTGCGGGCGGCGCTGGAAAAGCGCGAGCTGGAAATCGTGGCCGTCAACGACATTACCGACGCGCACACGCTCGCCCATCTGCTCAAGTACGATTCCGTCCACGGCCCGCTCAAGCAGGAAGTCACCGTCGAGGGCAACGCGATCTCGGTCGGCGGCAGGAAGATTGTGGTGCTGGCCGAGCGCGACCCGGCCCAGCTCCCGTGGCAAAAGATGGGCGTGCAGGTCACGGTGGAATCGACCGGCCGGTTCACCAAGCGCGATGCCGCCCGGCTCCATCTGGCGGCGGGCGCGAAGAAAGTCGTGGTTAGCGCGCCGGTTGAGGGGTCGGACATCACGATCTGCTTGGGCGTGAATCAGGAGATCTACGATCCGAAGAAGCACGACATTATCTCGAATGCTTCCTGCACGACGAATTGCCTGGCGCCGCTCGCGAAGGTTATCCACGAGAGCTTTGGAATCGCCCACGGCCTGATGACCACCGTACACGCTTATACCGCCGACCAGAATTTGCAGGACGGCCCGCATAAGGACCTGCGACGCGCCCGCGCCGCGGCGCTATCGATGGTCCCGACCTCGACGGGCGCGGCCAAGGCGATCGGCCTTGTGATGCCGGCCTTAAACGGCAAGCTTGACGGAATCGCGGTGCGCGTGCCGACCGCTAACGTCTCGATCGTCGATTTGACCGCGATCGTCGAGAAGGACGCCGGCGCAGAATCGATCAATGCCGCCGTCAAGGCCGCGGCCGATGGCCCGCTCAAGGGCATTCTCTCCTACAGCGATGCGCCGCTGGTCTCGATCGATCTCAACGGCAATCCCCATTCTTCGATCTTCGACGCTCCGCTGACCAAGGTGCAAGGCAAGCGGCTGGTCAAGGTTTTTTCATGGTACGACAACGAATGGGGCTACTCGAGCCGGCTGGTCGATCTCGCGGCATTCGTCGCCGCCAAACTGTAAGCTGGATAGCGCGAATTCCGAGAGGTCGCTGCCATGCCGGTAATTCCAATCACGCGCCTTCAACTTAAAGATAAGAAGGTGCTTGTGCGATGCGACTTCAACGTCCCGCTTGAGGAGGGCGCGGAGCCGGGAACCAGGAAGATCGCGGACCCGGCGAAAATCGACGCGAGCCTCGGCACGCTTCGTTACATCTTTGCCCAAGGCGGCGCCGCCGTTCTGTGTTCGCATCTGGGGCGGCCCAAGGAGCGGACCCCGGAGCTTAGCCTCAAGCCCGTCGCGGGTTATCTTTCGGCCGTCTTCGAACAAAAGGTGACGCTCGCCCCCGATTGCATCGGCGGCGTGACCGGCAGGATGATCGACTCGCTCAAGCCGGGCGAGGCGATTCTGCTCGAAAACCTGCGCTTCCACCCCGAGGAGGAGGCCAACGATCGCGACTTCTCGCACGAACTGGCGCGCGGCAAGCAGGCCTACGTGAACGACGCCTTCGGTACCGCCCATCGCGCGCATGCCTCGACGGTGGGCGTGACGCGATTCATCGCCGAGCGCGCGGCCGGCTTCCTAATGATGCGCGAGCTCGCCGCGCTCCATTCGGTGATCGACAACCCGGCCCGCCCGCAAGTCGCGATCATGGGCGGGGCGAAAGTCTCCGACAAAATCGGCGTCATCAAAAACCTGATGGGGCGCGCCGATGTGATCTTAATTGGCGGCGCGATGTCCTACCCGTTCCTGAAGGCGCGCGGCGTGCCGATCGGAAACTCGCGCGTCGAGGCCGACAAGATCGAACTCGCGCAACAAATTCTGGCCGAGGCCGAACGCAAGGGCGTGAAGATCGTGCTGCCCTCCGATCACGCCGTGGCCGCCTCGCCCGACGCCACCGCGGCGGCCGGAATCGTCGAGCGGATCCCCGACGGCCTGATGGGCTTGGACATCGGACCCGCGACGGTGGCGACCTTCATCGCTGAAATCGCGCGCGCCAAGACCGTCGTATGGAACGGGCCGCTGGGACTATTCGAGAATCCCGTGTTTGCGGCGGGAACGATCCAGGTGGGCGAGGCGCTCGCGAACCAGCCGGGAGTCAGGTCGATCCTGGGCGGCGGCGATACGGAAGCCGCGCTCGGCCATTATCCGTGGTCGAAAAACTTCACGCACATATCGACCGGCGGCGGCGCCACGCTGGGATTTTTAGAAGGCCACGAACTCCCCGGCGTCAAAGCGCTGGAGGGGTGAGGCTCCAGCGTCGAGGTTAATACGGTCTCCCATGCGCAGGAAATTTATTGCCGGAAACTGGAAGATGAATCTCGGGCCAACCGAAGCGCGGATGCTAATCGCCGGGCTTCGCGCCGAGATCGATCGCGATGCGGCCGTGCTGGCAAAGGACCGCGACGTGATGGTTGCGCCGCCCGCGATTCTGATTCCCGCCGTTGCGCAGGCGCTCGCGGGCGCTTCGATTTACTTGGGCGCGCAGAATATGCACTTCGAGGACCAGGGCGCTTTCACCGGCGAAATCTCATCCCCGATGCTCAAGGCGTACGGCGTTACGCACGTGATTCTCGGCCATTCGGAACGCCGCCATGTCTTCCATGAGCCGGACGATCTCATCAATCGGAAGGTGCTCGCCGCGCTGCGGCATCGAGTTACGCCCATCCTCTGCGTCGGAGAGACGCTTGCCGAGCACGACGCTGGCGACACCCTCAATGTCGTGCTGCGGCAGCTTCAAAACGGTTTGGAAGGCGCGGAACCCGGAGCAGTGGCGGCCGCGATACTCGCCTACGAGCCGGTCTGGGCGATCGGAACCGGACGCAACGCGACGCCCGCGCAGGCGCAGGAAGTTCATGGCGCAATCCGCGAAGCGCTTATCGAGCGCTATGGGCATGGCGTGGCCGAAGCGATCCGGATCCTTTACGGCGGCAGCGTCAACCCGGATAATGTTGACTCGCTCCTCGAATGCCGGGATATTGACGGGGTTCTGGCCGGTGGGGCATCCTTAAGGGCTGACTCGTTCGCGCGCCTCGTCCGGGCGCGAATCGGTTGAAGAAGCAAAGATGGTAGAAATCGTCGTAACGGTTCACATTATCGTATGCCTCACGCTCTGCGTCGTGGTCCTGCTGCAACAGGGCAAGGGCGCGGAGATTGGCGCGGTCTTCGGCGGCTCCAGCCAGACGGTCTTCGGATCGAGCGGGGCCGGCAACGCGATGACCAGGACAACTTGGACACTCGCGGCGATCTTCTTTGCCACCTCGATCTTTCTGGCGCTCTCCTCGGCCCAGCGGATGAGCGGGAGCATCTTTCAGGGCGGCTCCCACGTTCCGGCGGCGGCGAGCGTTGCCACTCCCGGCATGGAGGGGACTCCCGGCGCTGGTGCAAGGGCGCCCGCTCCCGCCAAGGCGGCAAACCCCGCCGCTCCGGCAAAGCATTAATTGCGCGCGGGTGGTGGAACGGCAGACACGCCAGTTTGAGGGGCTGGTGGTAGAAATACCGTGCGGGTTCAAATCCCGCCCCGCGCACCACCGGAAGATTTAACCGCCGATTACGCGGATTTCACCGATAACAGACTTAATTGGCGCGGCGGGTGCGATGCGGCCGGAGTTGGCGCGGCTGCGGGTTCGCGCACGATTTGAAAGCCGTGGCGCGAGCGCAGGCGGTCGAAGATCGCGCCCATCCGCTCGTCGTACTCGCGCGGCGCGTACGCGCGGCTTCCATAGAATGCGTCGATTCGTCCCGCCAAGTGCGGAAATCTTTCCCGGATAAACGGAATAAACCGGCGCGCCGCCGCCGGCTTTAGAAACAGCGTCCTCCACCACACTGCGGATGCGCCCGCGCGCCGCGCCGCGCGAATTACGCTTTCGATCGCGGCCGGATCGTCGGTCAGCCCCGGAATCATCGGCATCATCAGTAGGTTGCACCGGATTCCCGCGCGCGCGAGTTCCTCGAGCGCGCGCAGCCGCAATTCCGGCCGCGGCGCACGCGGCTCGGCTGCGCGCTGAATCCTGCGGTCGAGCGTGATCAGCGAGAAATTCACCGACAGCGCCGAGCGCCGCGCGATCGCGCGCAGAACGTCGAGGTCGCGCACGATTAGGCTCGATTTGGTGGTGATCGACAGGCGCAGTCCCGAAAGCCGCGCGAAAACCTCCAGCATCGAGCGCGTAAGCCGATACTTTCTTTCGGCGGGCTGATACGGATCGGTCGCGGTGCCGATCGCGATTGCATCGTTCCCGATCGGCGTGCGCGAGAGCGTCCGCGCCAGCACCTCGGCCGCCATCCGCTTGATGAAAATCCGCCGCTCGAAGTCCATCGGATCGCGCAATTCCAGGAACTCGTGCGTATAGCGCGCGTAGCAGTACGCGCATCCGAACTCGCAGCCGCGGTAAGGATTGATCGTCCACGTGAACGGCATCCGCGGGTTTGAGCAGCGGTTGAGGATGCTCCGCACCGGCATTTCGACGAATTCGACGCCGCCGCGCGCGGGCAGCGCTTCGAGCGGAGGCGGCGGCAGCGGCAATGTGGCGGTGGAATTCATGGTGGCGGCAAAAGATGATTTCGCTATTTCTTCGTCATTGTCAATTGGCCAATTTGACCTGACATGAGGGGCCTTCTGCTTGTAGGCCGCGTGTGCTAAAAGCGGCCAATGGGAGAAAGAAGAAAGAGCGTTGCCGAAATGGCTGGTGAAACGCTCCGCGAGATGGCCGTACTGTGCGCGGTTTTCTTCATGCTCGACAATCTTATGAAGGATAACCGCGCTCAGGCGTTTTCAGTCGCGGCCGAACTCTATGTTCTCCTTGGGTGTATCATCGCCTATTCGTTGGGCGTAGTGTTTGAAGTGTTTAGACCGTCGAGTGAATGAGCCCCGACGCGGAGATAGCAACCATGGCCGGATACCTTGCCTTCCTAGTTCCTGTAGGGCTTGCGATTTTTGTCGCGGCGGTTGGGGCGGTTGCTCTAATCGTTGAAAAGCGGACGAGTGCCGAGCGGGTCCGGCAGGAGACGGGACGCCGGTCGATCGCCTACAACTGACGTCCCAAATTACTTTGGAAGCGATCGCCCGCCAGCCGGAGAACTCGGCCGGCGGGTTTTCATTTTGAAACGGCACGCACTCCACACCACAGGAGGACATCGCAATGGCGACACGCGGATACCGGGAGAAATACGGCGAATGGGCGCTGGTTACGGGCGCATCGGCGGGAATCGGGCTTGAATTCGCCCGGACGCTCGCGCGCGACGAGAAAATGTCCATCGTGCTGACCGCGCGCCGCGAGGATCGGCTGCGCAAGCTCGCGGAAGAATTCAAGCGCGACTACGGCGTCGAATCGCGGGTGATCGCCGCCGATCTCGCCGATCCGGCGGGCGCGGGCAAACTTGCGGATGCAGTCGCCGATATCCCGATCTCGATGCTCGTGAACAACGCCGGTTTCGGCTACGCGGGACGATTCGACAAGCTTGAGACCGGGCGGCTGGCCGCGATGGTGATCGTCAATTGCCTCGCGCCCGTCGTGCTGACGAGCCGGATATTGCCCGCAATGGTGAAGCGCAAGCGCGGCGCGGTGATAATCGTCGGCTCGGTCGCGGGCCGCCAGCCGCTCCCGCTCCATTGCGTGTACGCCGCGACCAAGGCATTCGATTTGCTGTTTGGCGAGGGGTTGTGGGCGGAACTGCGCGGCACGGGCGTCGATGCGATCGTACTGGAGCCGGGCGCCACCAAAACCGAGTTTCCGTCGGTCGCCGGCGAAATCGTCGGGCCGAACCATGGCGAGCCGCCGGAGAACGTCGTGCGCGCTACTTTCGACGCGCTGGGCAGGCAGCCGAGCGTAGTCTCGGGCTGGGGCAATTACCTCCTGGCGAACGCGACGCGGCTCGTCCCGCATTCGGTCGCGGCGCGAATCGCACGGCGCGTGGTCGAGGCCAACACCCCGCCGGAATTGCGCTGACGCATCGGCGCCGCTACTTGCGGACGACCTCGGTTAGCATTGAGATTTCCGGGCGTCCGCCGAGCAGGCCGCCGATCTTTGCGCCGAACGCCTTCATCTGCTCAGACCCGCTATGCGCCGCGAGCGCGGCCTGATCCTGATAATTCTCGTAGTAGATGAATTCGGTTGGGTCGGCGCTGTTCTTGTGCAGGATATAGGCAAGCGTGCCCGGCTCGGAAGTTTTCACCTTTTCGATCATTTCCTTTGCCGCCGCTTCAAACGCGGCTTCGCTTCCGGGCTTCACCTTCAGCTTCGCAATTATGGTAATCGGCATCGGGGTCTCCTTAAGGGATCGGATTCATCTACCGTCGTATTCGGACGCGGGGAATTTTTCAAGGCGGATTTTCAACAAAATCCGCCGCGACCATGAATGCCACACAGGATTGCCGACGGTTGATCCTGGCGAGACGGTGATTAAGGCGCCGACGGGCCGATCGCATAGCCCCACGGCTGGAACAGCGCCGTGTTGGATCCGTCAAGAGAGGCCGCCGGGGCGGCATTGCCGTCGCTTTTAGGTGGGAAAATCAAAATGTTGCCCTGGGTGGTATCGTCCCACCAAGGGCTCCCCTCGGCTTCGGAAATGATTTCCGCCAAATCCAACGGCGGAGGCGCAAGATCGTAGCCGAACTGGGAGTTCGTCACGTAGAAGTTGCCGGTGTAATCCAACGCGATATTCATCTCGGATACCGAGAATCCCGTATTTGAACCGCCGATCGTCATCGCCGGGCTCACGTTCCCATTGCTGCCGGCACTATAAACGGTGACGTTGGCGCCCAAGCCGTTGGTCACATAGATGTTGCCGCCCGGATCGAGCGACACCGCCGCGGGACCGTTGAGGCCCGCGTTCGAATCGCCGGCGGTGTCGCCGGTAATGTTTACAACCGGCGCGACGTCTCCCCATGCGCCGGGAGCGTAGGCGGTGATGCTCCCGATCGCTGATGGGCCGCCGCCGTAATTCGCCGCCCAAAGCCTTCCTGCCGCATCGAAGACGATTCCGTAGGTTCCATTTATCTGCGTCGTCGCATCCGCAGGGATGATTCCAATTGGCGCGGCGTTCCCGTTGCTGCCGGAAGCGTAAATCGTGATGCTCTCGCCGCACTCCGGTGCGCAGCACGGTCCGATGTTCGCCACATAAATGTTTCCGCTCGAGTCCAGCGCAATTCCCCACGGATAGTTGAGTCCTGTGGCGGCGCCGGAAATTGCCGCAAGCGGCGCGGCGTCGCCGCTGCTGCCCGGTGGATAGACGGTTACGCTGCCCGGCGGCGAAGAGTTGCCGCCATTCAAATTCGCAACATAGATGTTTCCTGTGGAATCGAGCGCGACGCCAAAGGGATTGGCCAGGCCGGTGCCGGGGCCGGAAATTATAGTGGTTGGCGAAACGTCGCCGGTGGCGCCGAAGGGATATTCATTCACGCTCGCACTTCCGAAATTGGCCACGTAAATCGATGCGGTGCCGAAAGTTTCCCCGGCCAGCGCGACTCGACGCTCAACCGGCTGCGCATCGCCGGGCGCGGAATAGCTGACGATAAGCTTACCCTTTTCCTGCGATCCCGCGATCTTGCGCGCCATGGCCGGGACGAACTGGACCCAGATCCGGCAACTCGCGCCGGGCGCGATCGAGGAGCCGCAATCGTTCGCGCTGGTGAATTGGCCGTTGGCCGCGATCGACCAAATTTGGATCGCTGACGCCCCACGGTTCGATAAGGTCACAACCTTGGCGGGCGAAGTTACCCCCGCATGGAGTTTTTTGAATGACAAAGCGCGGGGATGGACCCGAACCTTGAGGTGGCTTCCGGCACGCGCAGCAACGGGAATGGCGGCGATCAGTCCGGCCAAAATGGCGTTTGCGGCGATTTTCGCGAGGTTCATCCGGGTTCCGACTTTTGCGCCCGTGCTTAGTAGCGTAGGCCCGTTGCCCGATCGGTGTCAAACCTCGTCGCAGGGGTTCCCGCCTCGCGGAACCAGGCATTTGCCCGCATCCGGCTAGTGTCCTGTCCCGTAATTATCTAGCATAATTCTTGCTTGCATATCCGGCATCTTTTCGGGTTAAGGAGAGTTGCCGATGCGAACCGGGAGACCCAAGGCGGAGTTGGTGTTGAGCGCGGAAG
>JBOHWK010000029.1:0-18098 GCA_050736715.1 Binataceae bacterium (SeqCode)
TTTGTCGGCCACGCCGAAGCGATGCTCCTCGTCGATTATCAATAGCCCCAGCCGCGGAAATTGAACGTCGGCGGAGAGCAAGCGATGGGTCCCCACGACGATATCGATCTTGCCGCGCGCGGCTTCCTCGATCGTCTCGCGGTTTTCTTTTGCGGCGCGGAACCGCGAGACCATTTCGACCCGCACCGGATAATCCTTGAAGCGCTCGCGGAAGGTGTTCCAATGCTGCTCGGCGAGGATCGTCGTCGGCGCGAGCAGCGCAATTTGCCGCCCGTCCATCGCGGCGATAAACGCCGCGCGCAGTGCGACCTCCGTCTTGCCGAAGCCGGCGTCGCCGCAAATCAGCCGGTCCATCGGCTTAGTGCGCGCCAAGTCCCCCAGCACGTCGTCGATCGCCGATTGCTGGTCGGGCGTCGGCTCGAACTCGAAGCGCGCCGCAAACTCTTCGTAGTCGCGGCCGGGCGGCGGATAGGCGTGCCCCTCCATCACCTCCCGCGCGGCGTAGATTTCCAGCAGTTCCGCCGCCATCGCGAGCACCGCCTGTTTGGTGCGCCGTTTCACCTTGTCCCATGAGCTGCCGCCCAGCTTGTCGAGCTTCGGCGCGCCGTCCTCGCCGCCGCCAACGTAACGCTGGACGAGATTGATCCGCTCGACGGGAACGTACAGCGTGTCGGCGCCCGCGTATTCCAAATTCAGGAAGTCGCCCTCCGCGTCCGAAACTTTCAGATGCTTAAGCCCGCGATACCGGCCGACGCCGTGATCGATATGGACGATCGGATCGCCCGGCTTGAGTTCTTCCAGATTGAGCATTGCGGCGGGCGATACCGGGCGGGCGCGCCGGCGCGCGCGCGGCTCGCCGAAAATTTCCTCCTCGCTGTGGAGGTAAAGTCCATCGGCCGGGAGCGCCGCGCCAGCCGAGATTCCGCCCTCGATAATCGCGGGGCGAAAGTCGGGCCATTCGAGGAGCGCCGCGAAACTTTTGCATTCCGTGTTCACCTCGAGGCCGTAGGCTTCCAGATGCCGCCGCAATCTCGCCGCCTGATGGGAACCTTCGACGACCATTAGCGAACGACCCTGCCCGCGCCGCACTTCGCCCAGTTCGACGGCGAGCGGCTCGAAGCTCGGCGCGGTGCGAACGTCGTGCAATTGATTCGCGCCGAGCCGGAGGCCCGGCGCCGATTTCACCTCGACCGCAACGGCCTGGCCCTTGCGCGGCGCGACGATCGTCACGAGCGCGCCGGCCTCCACGGCGGGGAAGCGGGCGAGTTCGGCCTCGAATTTTTCAAGCGGGACAAAGAGCGATTCGAGCGCCGGATGGAACGCCGGCTTCGCCATCGCGGCCGCCGCCTCCGCCGCAACGCGATCCGCGAATCGCGCCGCCTCGGCCGCGATTCGCCCCGGATCGGACAGCCACAGCAGCGCGTTGTCCGGCAGGTAATCGAATGCGGAGCCGAGCGGCGCGCCGTATGCGTATGGCATTAGCAGCTCGGCGCCGGGAAAGAGCAGGCCGTTTTCGATTGTTTCCGTCAGTTCGGCCGCCTCCTTCCGCACCATCCCGATTTCCGCGGCGCGGAGCGCCACGGCCTCCCGCAACCGCCGTTCCTTGAGCGCGATCGCCGGGACGCATCGCGCGCGCACGATCGCCGCCCGCGCGATTTCCGCGGCGGAGCGCTGGCTGGCGGCGTCGAAATGGCGCAGCGAAGTTACGATGTCGTCCTCCAGTTCGATCCGGATCGGCTCGGCATACAGCGGCGAGAAGACGTCCACGATTCCGCCGCGCACGCTGAAATCGCCCGGCTCCTCGGTCTGCGGCACGCGCTGGTAGCCGCACGCCGCGAGCGCGTCGAGGAGCGCCTCGCGGTCGAGCGAATCTCCGGCGGCGATCTCGATTACCGACTCGTTGAAGGCGGCGCGCGGGATCGTCCGAATGAGCAGCGCCTCGGCGCTCGCGACGATCACCGGCGCCGGCGTCCGGAGCATCGCGTACAGCGCCGCCATCCGCGCCGCCTGCGCGTCGGCCGGGGGCGAGAGATGCGCGAGCGGCTTTACTTCCCACGAGCGCATCAAATGAATCCGGCGCGCCGCTTCGGCGCCGAGGAAAAACGCCAGGTCGCCCGCGAGTGCTTCGGCCTCGGCGGGCAGCGAGGCGATCGCGAGAATTGGCCGGTCCAGCCGCAGCGCCATCTCGCGAAGCATCAGCGCGTTCGCCGCGCCGCGCAGCCCCATTACGGGAAAGCGGCGGTCCGCGCCGGCCGCGATTCGCGCCGCCAGTTCGCTCGCGGCTTCCTTCAGGCTGGTTTGCAAAATTAAGCTCCCGATGCGCAACTATGCCTTCCGGCGATGCGCACGCGGAGGCGCACACGCCGTCGGCATCAAGCAATCGAGGCTATGATAGCAAAAAGATTGCGCGGCCCGGCACGCCGGAGGCGCCTATTCCGTTCCGCCCGCGTTGGCGAACGGTTGTCCCAGCGCGCCGACATGCACCGCAATTTTGAGCGTCTTGTGACCGTCTGGAATCGGCCGGATTACCGTCAGATACATTGTGTCGCCCGGTTTGAGCCGCGCCATCGCTTCGTCGAGATCGTTCTGCGTGCGCACCCGATGGTCGTCAACCGCGACGATCAGGTCGCCGCCGAGACCCATCGAACCCGACTTCGCGATTAGTTTATTCACCAATGGCGACAGGCCGAGCATCCCGCCGGCCGTGATTTCGGAGGCGCCGAGGGTGCTCGGTCCCGTGCCGCCGCGCAAGCCCGCGCGCTTGGCGGGACTGTCGGGATCGACCGTTAGAATCTCAAGGCCGTGCTCCTCGGCTCCGAGATAGCATTTCGTCGTGTATCGGACGCTGATGCCGAGGTAGGGCCGGCGATGGAATCCCGCGCCGCCGCCGTTGCCGGTCTCGTTCCCGGAGTCGGGGCTGTAACCCGATTCAGTCGAGGCGCCGGTTTCACCGGGCTTGTACGCGCTTCCGGCGGGGATGTCTTCCGTGTTCGGACGGTACGGAATCGCGTGCGGCTGCGGCGCAATCACCAGCGTCGAATCGCTGTTGCCGGTTTGCGGGCCGCCCTGGAGGTATGCTGGGACGCCGTTGCGCGGCGCGCTTGCCGCCGCGGGCAACTGATTCGAGGTTTGCGCCCCGGCAAAATTCGCCCCCGCCGCGATCAATGCGGCGGCGGCGCATCCGGCCAACATTTTCTTGAGCGTCATTGCTCCGCGCGAGATCGATCAATCATAAGCCCGCTCGCCGAAACGCTCAAGCGAAGGATCGTGGGAGCCGCCCAGCGTCATTCCGCGCGCGATTTCAACCCCGTGAGGAAGCGGTCCTTCACTCCGCCGAACGGGCCGTTGGACATGAAGAGCGCGAGGTCGCCCGCGCGCGCATCGGCGAGCATCCGCTCCAGCAGTTCGTCGTTGGAGGCGCAGGCGGCGGCATCGGGACCGCGCGCGGCGATCGCCTTCGCCAGCGCGGCGGTGTCCAGCCGTTCGCCGGGCGGAATCGGATCGTTCTCCTTGAAATAGACCGGAGCGAGATAGGCGCGCGCCGCGCGATCGAAGGCGCGGGCGAACTCGTCCTGGAAGACGTTGCGGCGAGCGGTGTTCGAGCGCGGCTCGAAGGCGGCGAGGATGCGCCGGGCCGGGAAGCGCTCCCCGATTGCCTCGAGCGTGGCGCGAATCGCGGTTGGATGATGCGCGAAGTCATCGACGACTGTAACTCCCGCGGCTTCGCCGATTACCTCCTGGCGCCGGACCACGCCCTTGAATGTCCGGAAGCCGCGCGCGAGGTCCGCGTCGGGAATTCCGAAGGCGCTCAACAGCACGTACACGCCGAGCGCGTTGGCGACGTTCATCCGCCCGCCGATCGAGAGCACGAATTCCTCCGAGACGGGCCGCCGGGACCGCTCGACCCGAAAGTGCAATCCGTCCGCGCCGGCCGATATGCCTACGGCGCGGAATTCTCCCGCGCGCAATCCGTACGTCGATCGCAGCGCGAGCGCTTTGACGGTCGCGTCGAGAGCATGGGGATAATCGGCGCACACCGCCATTATGCGCGACTGATCCATCTCCGCCGCGAGCGCGCGAAAACTCGCCTTCACGTGATCGAGATCGCGGTAGATGTCGGCGTGGTCGAATTCGACGGCGGTCACGATCGCGCCGGTCGCTCGGTAATGGAGAAACTTCGGGCCTTTGTCGAAAAAGGCGGTGTCGTACTCGTCGCCCTCGATTACGAAATCCTTCCCGTTGCCGAGCCGGTAGTTGGAGCCGAAATCCTTTGCGACGCCGCCGACCAGCATCGAAGGGTCGCGCCCCGCCGCCGCGAGCACGTGACCCATCAGCGCGGTCGAGGTCGTCTTGCCGTGCGTTCCGGCGACCATCAGCACGCGCCGGTCCTCGAGAAAGAAATGCCACAGCGCCTCGGGCATTGAGACGTAAGGAATCGCCGACGCGAGGAGCGCCGCCGCCTCCGGATTGTCGCGCGTAACGACATTGCCGGCGACGGCGAGGTCGGGCGGCGGCGCGAGATTCGCCGGCGCGTAGCCTGCTTTCACTTCGACGCGCGAGTTGCGCAACAGCGACGCCGTCGGCTCATAGATCGGACCGTCGGAGCCGGTCACGCGATAGCCGCGCGCGGAGAGCATTCCCGCCAGCGCCGCCATCGCGGTGCCCCCGACGCCGATCAAATGGATATGGCGCGGGCGCGCGGGAATCCTCGCGATTCGCGCCGCGCTCTCCTTATCGGGCATCGCCGAGCGCCTCCATGACGAGGTCGTGGATTTTCGGCCGGAATTCGCGAATTAGTTGATTGTCGCGCCGGGGATGCACGCGATTCGTGAGCAGCGTAATCGCAATTTCGCGTTTCGGTTCGATCCAGATCGAGGTGCCGGTGAAGCCGAGATGGCCGACCGCTTCGGGTGAGAATCGATGGCCCGAACTCGAACCTTGCGGTGACGGCGTGTCCCATCCGAGCGCCCAGGTCGAGCCGGGCGCCGCGCCGTCGCGCGTCCAGAATTCGCGGATGATATTTTGCGGGATAAAATCGGAACGCCCCGCGTACGAATCGATTAGTTCGCGGACGATCCGATCCACCTCGCGCACGGGTGCGAACAATCCGGCGTGGCCCGCCACTCCGCCCATCGCGCAGGCGTTTTCGTCGTCCACCTCACCGAGCAGGAGGCGCTTGCGCGAGGGGCAAAATTCGGTGGGCGCGAACATCGCCGGCACCGGCTTTAGCTTGCGCGAGCGGGCGAGCGCGATATCGATGAATCCGGTCGCAACCAGCCCCAGCGGGCGGAAGACCCGCTTGCCGCAGAAGCGGTTCAGCGCCGCGCCGGCGGCCTTTTCGATCGCTTCGCCGAGCAGGATGAAGCCCAAGTCGGAGTAAATCGCGCGGGTGCCGGGCGGCGCTTCGAGGCGCTCGCCGTGAATCTGTTCATAGGCGAACTCCTTCGCGCTGTGGCTGGACATGAAATTGACCCGCCCGCGCTTTTCGATCTCCGCGATTCGCGCGTAGAACGGCCGCCACGCCGGCAGGCCGGAACAATGCGCCAGCAGATGCCGGAACGTGACGGCATCCTTGCCATGCACGCCGAAATTCGGGAACAGGCGCGTCACCCGATCGTTAAGGCGCAGCCGCCCGTCGCGCACCAGCATCATCGCGGCCACCGCCGTCGCGAGCGCCTTGGTCAGCGAAGACAAGTCGTAAACGGTCTCGATGCTCGCGGGGGCGCGTTCGGGAAGCAGCGCGCGATAGCCGAAAGCGCCCTCATACGCGATATCGCCGCCGCGCCGCACGATCAGCACCGCGCCAGGAATCACGCCGCATTCAACCGCGTCGTTGAACGCCGCTTCGACCTCACTCCATCCCACGGAGGATTCCTTCCTATCGCTCCACCGCCGCTTCGGCGATCGTGAGACGGCGCGCTGCTGCGTCGATTCGCGCCGTGACGCCGAGGGGGAGCAACAGATTTTCGGTGCCGTGGCCCGCTTCGATTCCGTAGATGACCGGGCAGCCGAGGTCCGCCGTTTCTTCCGCGCAGAATTGCGCGACCAGCCGCGCTTCGTGTTCGTTGCGATCGGTCAAGCGAATGTTGCCGAAGACGATTCCGGCGACGCCCTTGAGCGCGCCCGATTGGCGCAACTGCACGAGCATTCGGTCGATTCGGTAGGCGCGCTCGCCCGTGTCCTCGAGGAATAGAACCCGCCCGGCGAAGCTTGGCGCGTACGGGGTGCCGACCATCGCGGCGATCACGGTGAGGCAGCCGCCAATCAGCCGGCCCTCCGCGGCGCCGGGATGCATCGCCTCGCGCGCTTCAAATTCAACCGCGCCCGGCTCGCCGCCCAGAATGCGCCGCATATGGCCGAGCGCCCGTTCGCCGAGTCCGCGCGACAGGTCCATCGCCACCATCGGCCCGTGAAAGACGGTCATTCCGGCCAAGTCGTTCAGCGCGCAGAGGAGAAAGGTTTCGTCGGAGAAGCCGGTAAAAATTTTGGGCGACTGGGCGATCGCGCCGAAATCGAGCAGCGGGAGGAGCCGGCCGCATCCGTAACCGCCGCGCGCGCAGAAGATGGCCTTGACCTCGGGATCGGCAAAGGCCGCCTGCAATTCGTCGGCGCGTTCGCGGTCGCCGCCCGCGAAGATGCCCCATCGCGCAAGCGCGCGCTCGGAAACCTTGACGCGATAGCCGGCCTCGGCGAGCACGTTGACGCCGCGTTCGAGATGTTCCCGTTCGATCGCGGAGGCGGGGGCGACCACGGCGACGGTATCGCCGGGCTTAAGCGCCTTGGGCTTGATCGGTTTGCGGTCCACCCTAATCTTCGGCTCGTCTTGCCAAATCCTACCAGAACGGCTGCGACAACGCGCGTTGCCGCCGCTTTCATTATTTTTGCGACTGCGTTAGGTCTCGTGGATGAAGCCGTTTCAATTGCGAGGGCCGATATGGATTTTTCGCTGACGCCAAAAGCCGAGGAATTGCGCAAGCGCGTGGCCGCATTCATGGATGCTCACGTCTTTCCCGCGGAGCCCGAGGTCCATCGCGCGATGGGCGAGAGCGGGCACGAGGAGCCGCAAATCCTGAAGGACATCCGCAAAAAGGCCAAAGCCGAGGGGCTGTGGAACTTGTTCCTGCCCGACGAAAAGCACGGCGCGGGTCTCAAGAACGCCGAATACGCCCCCCTATGCGAATTGATGGGCCGCAGCGCGATCGGCGCGCGCGCGTTCAATTGCATGGCGCCCGACACCGGCAACATGGAAATCCTGACCGAATTCGGCACGCCCGAGCAGAAAAAGAAATGGCTCGAACCGTGCCTCGCGGGCGAGATGCGCACCTGCTTCTCGATGACCGAGCCGGAGACCGCCGGCTCCGATCCGACCCAGCTAAAGACTCGTGCGGTGCGCGACGGCGATTATTACGCGATCAACGGCCACAAATGGTTCACCTCGGGTGCGATCGGCGCGAGCTTCGCGATTGCGATGGTGGTGACCGATCCGAATGCCGAACCGCATCGGCGCGCCAGCCAGATTATCGTGCCGACCGATACTCCCGGCTTCAATCTGATTCGTCCGGTGCCGGTGATGGGTCATACCGGCGGTGGCGGCCATTGCGAGATCGTTTACAAGGATTGCCGCGTGCCGGTGACCAACGTGCTCGGCCGCGAGGGCGACGGCTTCGCGATCGCGCAGGCGCGCCTCGGCCCCGGCCGCATCCATCATTGCATGAGGATGATCGGCGTCGCGGAGCGCGCGATGGAATTGATGTGCAAGCGGGCCAAGACGCGATTTACTCACGGCAGCTACCTGGCGGACAAGGCGAATATTCAGGAATGGATCGCCGACTCGCGAATCGAAATCGATTCGTCGCGGATGATGGTGATGCTGGCGGCGTGGAAGATGGACACCGCCGGCAAGAAAGAGGCGCGCAACGAAATTTCGATGATCAAGGTGATGGTCGCGAACATGGTGATGCGGGTGCTCGACCGCGCGATTCAGGTGCATGGCGCGGCGGGCGTCAGCGACGATTTTCCGATCGCGCGGATGTGGCGCGACAGCCGCAGCCTGCGCATCGCCGACGGCCCCGATGAGGTGCATCGCCAGACCATCGCAAGAAGGGAGTTGCGCAAATATCAGTGAGGGGGCAAGGGATTAAGGCCGAAGCGCAATCACTCGCCAGCAGAATCGGAAATAGTGATACATATCGTCGAGATCGAATCGGCGTGCTATTCTTTACTAAGCTGTTCTCAAGTTGGAGACGCAAATGAGCCAGGAATATGCGGATACCGTAAGGGTTGCTGACGCCGTGAAGGCGATCGCGGAAACGCCGAAAGGTCTGGACAAGACTCATCAAGAGCGGGCGATGCGCTTTGCAAGCGAATCGCTGGGTTTAGGACTACCCGCGCAGGTTTCAACGCCTTCCATGGCTGGCCAGTTGGCAACGCCTGCTCCTGCGCCGTTCCTTGGCGATCCGAGGCATGCGACAGATATCAGGCAGTTCACCGCAGAAAAAGCGCCGAAAAGCGATCAGCAATTTGCGGCGGTCGCTGCGTACTTCTACCAATTCATGGCTCGCGAATCGGAGAGGAAGGACTGGGTTACGAAAGAACAATTACGGGAAGCGGCTCGGTTGGCAAAATATCGGCAGCCACGAAATCTTCTACAAACCTTGGTCAATGCGAAAAACGCGGGTTATTTGGAGAATGCGGGTCCGGGCCGGTACAGAATTAGTACCGTCGGCGAGAACTTAGTCGCCATAACGCTTCCGGGGGGTGAAGGCACAAATGCCGGCAACCACCAAAACGGGAGAAGAAGGCCGGCGAAGAAGGCACGACGAAAAGGCATCGTGAAATCGGCAGCATAACGCGGCACTGTGGACTTCCTGAGCCGAGCAGCCGCCAATCCCCCGAACGCTACCAAGCCTCCGGAGCTTGCCCTACAAAGAACCAGGGGAGGATGAAAAGAACGATGACAGAAAGCACCAAACTCATCGTCAAGCCTCCATAGACGGCACAGACAAGAACCAGCCCCTTTCCTAGCAATCCAGGTCCTGCCCATTCCATCTCTTCCATCACAGTGCGGAAACCGTAGACAAACCCTACGCCAAAACAAACCGCGATGAGCGCGGAGAGGATGGTGACGCGAACGGGATTGGCGTGGGCGGCGCCCTCGGCATGAAAGGCAGTGTAGGTGACAATCGCCACGGCAGAAAAAAGAAGAAAAGCGCTGATGCGTTTCCCTATCATTTCATACCTTCGCCGCAGGCCAGGCTTCGAGGGCGTGCATCCCGAAAGAAAGACCGCCGCGGCTAAAGTTGCGCCGCGAACTCCTCGACGGTTAATTCGGCTGTCCGGAGGATCGACTTGAGCGTCCCGCGGCCGAGCGTGGGATGGAGCGGAACCGAGACTGGATTTCTTCCCGCACAGACGAGCCGCACATGGCTTCCCTTCTGGCGCGCCTGCCGATACCGATTTTTTCCAGTGCCGCGATGCATTCCCGCCCCGAAACGATCGGCAGCACCTTGGAGGTACCCGGCATGGCCCAAATTTCTTCAGGCGCTGACGGGAATGCGCACTACTTCGTACTCGGCGGGAAGTTCCCAGCCTTCGCTTTCGCGATTTTCAAGGCACAGTTCAATTGCTTCGCGGATATTCGCGAGCGCCTCGTCACGGGTGCGCCCCTGGCTGATGCACCCCGGAATTATGGGACATTCGGCCACGATGAAACCGTCCTCACCTGGCCGCAGAATGATTGGAAGGTCTGCCATTGCCTCGAAGATACCACAGGGCCGGCGCGATAGGTAGAATCGCGCCCCCGCTACACGTCGCGACGGCCCGATAGCGCGCTCGCGAGCGTGCCGCCGCCAATTGCATTATGGGCGGTTTCTTTAGTGCGGCCAAACGGCATTCAGGAGATGATTGAAATCTGCCAGACCGCTGCGAAATAATCGGACCATGCCTGAACCATCCCAAGAACCAATCCCTGAATACGGCGACGTTCGGCCTGAAGAGCAACTGGACTGGAAGCGGCTCGCCGATTATCTGCGCGGCAAGATTCCCGGCGCGGACGCGCCGATGACCGTCAAGCAGTTTCGCGGCGGCCATTCCAATCTCACCTACCTGTTGCGCTTCGGCGGACAGGAGTGGGTGATGCGCCGGCCTCCGTTCGGGCCTTTGCCGGTGGGCGGCCACGACATGGGGCGCGAGTACCGCGTGCTGTCGCGATTGTGGGAGGTCTTCAAGCCGGCGCCGCGTGCGATGCTTTATACGGAGGACGAGTCGATCGTCGGCGCGAAGTTCCTAATCATGGAGCGCCGCACCGGAATCGTCGTCAGCAATCGCCAGCCGCTCCCGAAGGAGCTTGGCGACGACCCCGCGACGTTCCGCGCGATATCGGAAGGCTTTATCGATACGCTGGCCGACCTTCACGCCGTCGATTACCGGGCGATTGGACTGGGGGAACTCGGCAGGCCCGAAGGTTACATGAAGCGGCAAATCGTGGGATGGATGGGGCGCTGGGAGAAGGCCAAGACGCGCGAAGTGCCGCTGATGGAACGGCTCGGCGAATGGTTCCTCCAGAACATCCCGGAACCGCCGCCCGCGACGCTGATTCACAACGACTTCTATCTGCACAACCTGATGCTGGGCGCGAAGAATCATGGCGAAATCGCCGGCGTATTCGACTGGGAGATGGCGACGCTCGGCGATCCACTGGTCGATGTCGGCACCGCGCTCGGCTATTGGCGCGAAAAAGGCGATCCGGAGGAGTTGATGTCGAAGGCGCAGCCGATCTCTCAGGCGCACACGACGCGGCCCGGATTTATGACTCGCGACGAACTGTTGCATCGCTATTCCAAGCGCACCGGCCGCGACATTAGCCGGATCGCCTTCTACTGGGCGTGGGCGAACTGGAAGAATGCGACCGTGATCGAACAAATTTACGCCCGCTTTGCGCGCGGCCAGACGAGCGATCCGCGCTTCGCCGCGATGAGCGAAGCGGCGCCGGGCCTGGCCTCGGCGGCGGCGCAAATCGCCGGCAAACTTGGTTTCAAGTCGTGATTTTCCCTCGCCCGTTTTTTTACGGGAGAGGGTGGCCGGTGCGGCCTTTGCGTTTTTTTGCAAGGGCCGTGACGGACGGGTGAGGGTGCAGGCCGCTTTCGCGCGCGGCCATAAGTAGGCTATCTAAGAATCCGCGGGCTTATGCACGAAATCCATTACCAAGCGCCATCGACACTGAACGAAGCCGTCGCTCTGCTCAAAACTCACGGCGAGGACGCGCGCCCGTTATGCGGCGGCACGGACATTATCATCCAATTGCGCTCCGGTGCGCGGCGCAATCAGTACCTGATCGACGTGAAGAAGATCGGCGAACTGCGCAACCTATCCTTCGATCCGAGAATTGGATTGCGGCTCGGCGCGGCGGCCACCTGCATCGAAATTCAGGAGAGCGATTTCATGCGCCGCCATTACCCCGGCCTGACCGAGGCGGCGCAACTGATTGGTTCGCTCCAGATTCAGAACCGGGCGTCGGCCGGGGGGAATCTGTGCAATGGATCGCCTGCCGCCGACACAACGCCCGCGCTGATTGCGCTTGGCGCGCGCGCGAGAATCGCGGGGCCGAACGGCGAACGCGAAGAGCCGGTCGAGAAGTTCATTCTCGCGCCGGGTCGCACCGTATTGCAGCCGGGTGAGATGCTGGTGGAATTACTGATTCCATCGCCCGCGCCCCATTCGAGCGACGCCTACCTGCGGCTCATTCCGCGCAATGAGATGGATATCGCGATCGTCGGAGTGGGCGTCTCGGTCACGCTCGACGGCGAGAAGGTCAAGGCGGCGCGCATCGCGCTTGGCGCCGCCGGCCCGACGCCGATTCTCGCTGCGAAAGCGGCGGATTCGCTAATCGGAAAAAAGCTCGACGCCGCCGCGCTTGAGACCGCCGGACGGCTGGCGAGTGAAGCCGCCTCGCCGATCGACGATATGCGCGGCACAGCCGAATATCGGCGTCATGTGGCGGGCGTGCTGACGCGGCGTGCGCTTTCGATTGCGGCGGAGCGGGCGAGGAAAAGCTGATGCTCGGAAGGCAGCTCAAATACGAATTCGGATGGCCTCAACGGGGCGCATGAATAAAATCAAGCATTTTTCTATTAGATTAGCGAACATAAAAAATTACCAAACGAACCCAATTTCGGCAATGATTACCGGCATTTTTTTTCATCGTAATCTCGCGACAATGCAGCGGGCGGGCTGATGTCCAGAAAGACTTTGGTTGAAGCGACAATCAACGGCGAGGCGGTGGAGTTCCTGTGCGAGCCGCGCCAGAGCTTGCTCGAATGCCTCCGCGACGTGCTCGAATTGACCGGAAGCAAGGAAGGCTGTCTCACGGGCGATTGCGGCGCGTGCAGCATAATCGTCGATGGGCGGCTGGTCGATTCGTGCCTGATGCTGGGTGTCGAAGCGCAAGGCAAAACGATTTCAACGGTCGAGGGGCTGGCTCAAGCCAGCAAGCTCCATCCGTTGCAACAGAAATTCCTCGAGGATGCGGCGCTCCAATGTGGGATTTGCACGCCCGGCTTTCTGATGGCGGCGAAATCTCTCCTCGATGGCAATCCGGAACCGTCGGAGGCCGAGGTCCGTTACGCGCTCGCGGGCAATCTGTGCCGCTGTACCGGTTACGACAAGATCGTCCACGCCGTGCTCGACGCGGCGGCGGAGATGCGCAAAGGAAGGTGTTGAGCAGACCCGCGGATACGTATATTATACGTGTACGATGCAGCAGCGGCGCAGAAAACTTACGATTACGGTTGAAGACGCCGTGTACCGGGGGCTTTACCGGGTCGTTGGGCGGCGCAATATCAGCCGCTTTTTGAACGATCTGGCTCGTCCCGCTGTGGTGCGCGATCGGGTGAAGAGCACGGCCGCGCTAAGAGCTAAACGGCGCGAATCCGAAGCCGAACTTGCGCATTACGTCGAGCGGATGGCAGGGACGGCACAAGATCTCGACGTGGCCTTTGAGGCCGCGTCGATCGAACACCTCTTGGCAACCGAATCCGGTGACAATTGAAGCGGGGCGAGATTTATTGGGCCAGGCTTGCGCCTCGTTCCGGCTCGGAACAAAGCGGCCGAAGGCCGGCAATCGTCGTTTCGCACGACGTTTTCAATCGGAATGACCGATGGCACTCGATAATCGTAGTCCCGATTTCAACTTCCACCCGCCAAATGACGCGTGGCCCAACGGCGGTTCTTCTGCCGCGTGGGACCGCCAGCTTGCAATACGAGTCTTGCGCACTTTGCCATCAGGTGACCACCCTCGACCGCTCCAAGCTGGAGGGGCAAATCGGTCACCTGCCAGCGGCCCTGTTACGAGCCGTCGAAGAAGGACTGACCGGGGCTCTTGGGATGCCGCCGCGCACGGTCTGAACAGAGTCCGCAGCCATTGAGTGGAACCGGAGAGAAATGCTTGTGGAACTAAAAGAGTTCCTCACCGGTGCGCTGACCGGAATCATTCAAGGCATCAAAGATGCTCAGAGTGTCGACGGGGTTGGCGAATATATAGTGCCTCAGAACCTCCACTGGGATCTTTTGCCCGAAAATTCTAGCGTAAAGTCGGTCGCCGCGAGCTCGGGAGATCACCTTATCTCTACGTTGGTCGACTTCGATGTTGCGGTGACTGCGGAGAAATCTAAAGCCGGGGGCGGTACAGGCGGCATTAGGATAGCAGTTTTTGAAGCGGGCATCGCGGGCAAGTTGGACACCAAGAATGTTCAATCCAGCCGGATCAAATTCTCGGTTCCGATACTTTTGCCTGAGAGCCCGAAAGTCTGGTGCAAGGAGGGGTGCTAATCGAATCTGTGATTCGATTTCCATGCCCATACTTGCAAGGCGAAGTCGAATGGACCGACGAACGCGAGCGGCACATCGCGGAGCGCCATCCCGACCTCCTGCCGGAACACCGGGACGGAATCGCCCAGACCCTCGCGGAGCCGGATCAAGTGCGCCGCGACTCCGCTTTCCGGATGCGCGCCTGTTCTCGCGATGGTATCCTGAGATACGGGGCGGCAAGTACGTGGTGGTTGTGGCCGTGAGCGGCCCGCCGGGCTGGCATTGGATTATCACGGCCTATCTCGCGCGCAAGCTCGCCGCCGGAGAAAGCGAATGGAAGCGAAGCTGAGTTTCAGATACGACCGCGAGGCGGACATCCTGCACATCGACAAGCGCGCGCCGTACGCCGATCAGGAATCGGAAGAACTTGCCGACGGTGTAATTGCGCGCTCCAGTCCAACCACCGGAGAGATCGAAAATCTCGAAGTTCTGTTTTTCTCGACCCGGCTCCTTCGCGATAACTTGTTTGAGCTTCCCGTCACGGCCGATCTGCGGCACGTGATCGATAACTAATCCGCTCAGTGGGCTGACTTGATGCGCGACCGCACGGAAATTCGGGCAAGGTTGGAAGCAAAACGGCGCGAAGCCGAAACGGAACTGGCCCGTTACGTTGAGCGAATGGCGGGGACGGCGTTCGACCTCGACGAGGCTCTCGAAGCTGCATCGATCAAGCACATCAGCACAGAATAGGAAGTATTGATATGGCGGCATCGACCACAGGCGGAAATTTCAAGGTAATCGGCACCCGGCCGATCCGGCCCGACGGCGTGGACAAAGTGACCGGGCGCGCGCGCTTCGGCGCCGATTACGCCTTTCCCGGAATGCTCCACGGCAAGGTGCTGCGCAGCCCTCATGCGCACGCGATTATCAAGTCGATCGAATTCGATAAGGCGCTCAAGCTTCCCGGCGTTAAGGCGATCGTCACCTCCGCCGATCTTCCCGAGGCGGAGAGCAAATCCGAGCAGGCGGGCGAGATGATGGTGAATCCGCGCCATCTCTCGATGAACGTCCTCGCGCGCGGCAAGGTCTTGTACGACGGCCATGCGATCGCCGCCGTCGTCGCGACGAGTCCCCATATCGCCGAGGAGGCGCTTCGGCTTATCGAAGTGGAGTACGAAGTCCTGCCGCCGGTGATGACGGTGGACGACGCGATGAAACCGGGCGCGCCGATTATCCTGCCCGATTTGCGCAACAAGGAGGAAGGCGGCAAGCCCACCAACGTCGCGCGCCATTACCAGTTCAAACGCGGCGATCTCGAAGCCGGGTTCGCCGCGGCGGATTTTATCGTCGAGCGCGAATTCACCACCGCGATGGTCCATCAGGGATACATCGAACCGCACAACGCCGTCGGAATTTACAATGCGGACGGCAACGCGACGATCTATTGCTCGACGCAGGGCATCTTCGACGTGCGGCAGCTAAGCGCGCAGGTGCTGGGCGTCCCGGCCGGGAAAATCAAGGTGGTGCCCGCCGAGATCGGCGGCGGCTTCGGCGGCAAGACGACGATTTACCTTGAACCGCTCTCCGTCTTGCTGTCGAAAAAGACCGGCGCTCCGGTCAAGCTTGTGATGTCGCGTGCGGAAGTATTGCGCGCGACCGGGCCGACCTCCGGCTCGCGGATCAAAGTAAAAATCGGTGCGACGCGCGAGGGGAAACTCGTCGCGGCGCAAATCTGGATGGCGTACGAGGCGGGCGCGTTTCCCGGCTCGCCGGTGCAAATGGGCGCGATGACGATTATCGCGCCGTACACGGTCGAAAATTTCCTGATCGACGGCTACGACGTGGTCGTCAATCGCCCCAAAACGGCGGCCTACCGCGCGCCCGGCGCAACCAACGCCGCGTTCGCGTCCGAAACCGTAATCGACGAATTGGCGGAGAAATGCGGAATCGATCCGCTTGAGTTCCGGCTGAAAAACGCCGCGAAAGAGGGAACGCCGCAGGTCGCCGGACCGCCCTTCAAGCGAATCGGATTTATCGAAACGGTCCAGGCGATCGAGAGCAGCGAGCATTACAAATCGAAGCTCACCGGAAAGAATCGCGGACGCGGCGTCGCGGCGGGCTTCTGGTTCAACGCCGGGATGCAATCTTCCGCGGTGGTGAATATCCACGACGACGGCACCGCGAGCGTCGTGACCGGCTCGCCCGATATCGGCGGCTCGCGCGCCTCGATGGCGATGATCGCGGCGGAAGTCCTGGGCATCCCGGTTGCCGACGTGCGCTCGCTAATCGCCGACACCGATTCGATCGGCTACAACGACGTGACCGCCGGCAGCCGCGTGACCTTCGCGACCGGATGGGCGGTGTACGAGGCGGCACGCGACGCTACCCGGCAATTGATCGAACGGGCGGCGAAAGTTTGGGAGAAAAAGCCCGATGAGGTCGAATTCCGCGACGGCCAGTTGTTAGCCAAGGGCAACGGCGTGCCGCCGATGACGATCCAGCAGCTCGCGCCCCGCTTTCCGCGCACGGGAGGCCCAATCTCCGGGCGTGCCAGCCTCAATGCGCGTGGCGTTGGTCCCGCATTCGCGGCGGCGTGCATCGATGTCGAGGTCGATCCCGAAACCGGCAAGGTGCAAATCCTCCGCTGCACGATTGCGCAGGATGCCGGCCGAGCGATTCATCCCGCCTACGTCGAAGGCCAGATGCAGGGCGGCACCGCGCAGGGAATCGGATGGGCGCTGAACGAGGAATATTTTTACGACGCGAAGGGCACGCTGCGGAACACGGGCTTGCTCGACTACCGGATGCCGACCTGTCTCGACCTGCCGATGATCGAGCCGATTATCGTCGAAGTTCCCAATCCCGGCCATCCGCTCGGCGTGCGCGGCGTCGGCGAGGTGTCGATCGTGCCGCCGCCGGCGGCGGTTGCCAACGCGATCTATCGCGCGGTGGGAGTCCGGATGGCCGCGACGCCGATGTCGCCGCCACGACTCCTCAAGGCAATTCTCAGCCATCGCGCCGCCGGGTGAATCGGGCTTCATACGATGGCGACCGTTGTGATTCCAGCGCTCCTGCGGAAATTCACCGGCGGCGCCGAGCGGATCGCGGCCGCGGGCGCGACCGTTCGCGAATTAATCCGCAATCTGGACGCACGGTTTCCCGGAATCGCGAGCCAGTTGCTGGCGGACGGCGACATCAAGGCGTCAATTGCGGTGTCGATTGACGGCGAAATGACGCCCGGCGGCGTACTGGAAGCTGTTGGGCCGGACAGCGAGGTGCATTTTCTGCCGGCGATCGGCGGCGGATGAAGGCGAACCGGCGCATGACGGTCCGGCGCTGGAAGCATTTGCGGGCCGATTTGGCGGCCGGGCGGACGGTTTGCAATCGAATCGAAGTTGGATAAAATGAAAGTTGCTGGCCGGGGTTTGCCCCCCTTTTCCCGGTTGGCTATGGGCCGGACGGAGCAATCTGTCTGGCCCTAATTTTTGGGCCAAAGGGAAGCCTCAGCGCGGATGGAGGGCCACCCCGCTTAGACCGGGCGCGGCTCCTTACCGGCTGCGGCGGCGGAAGACCAGGACCGAACACGGCGCGTGGCGGGTTAATTTTTCGGTCACGCTGCCGATTAGCATGCTCTCGGCGCCGGTCCGCCCGTGCGTGGCGATTAGGATCAGGTCGATTTCGCGCTGTACGGCGTACTTTGCCAGCTCCTCCGGCGCCGGGCCTTTCGCCACCGAGATGACGACGCTCTTGTAGCCGCCCAATTCCTTTTGCTTGATGCGATTGAGTTCCTCTTGCGCCTGCTGTTCCATCGCGGACTCCCGCAAGAGTTCGCGATCGCCCTCGACGTTCCGCACCAGCAACAGCGGCATGAAGGTGTGCTGCGGGACGACGACGTGGACCAGGTGCAATTCGGCGCCGGTATCCTGCGCCAGTTCCAAAGCGCCGCGCATCGCCTCCATCGAACGTTCGGAAAAATCGATTGGAGCGAGTATCTTCTTGACGTCTTTAATCATTTGATATCTCCCGCCAATCGAGCAATTACCACGCCCGCACCGGCTCGACAAGACGGCGCTTGGCGCATGTCATAAACATTGGAGATGTCCGGGGCATAAACATTTAAAGATGTCCGGTGGGGGTGGTAAGGCCGGGCGATGGAGAACCTCGAACGGCGGATATGGCGGGAGGCGCGGGCGATGACGCGGCGGGAAGTGATGACCAAGGCGATCGCCGGGCAGTTGAGTTGGATCCAGGCAAGCGAGGTGTTGGGGATTAGTGCCCGGCAGATGCGGCGCCTC
>JBOHWK010000030.1:0-6752 GCA_050736715.1 Binataceae bacterium (SeqCode)
GCGAAAACGGGCGCGTCGCGACGCGCCCCTACCAGAATGGAACCTGGTCCGGATTTCAAAACCGCCCACTACCCATCACTCGGCAGCCGCGTGGGGTTGGCTCAATTTCCATTTATTCAGACTGGGCGCGATGGAATGTGCGTGAAGCGATCTTTGAGCCGGAGAAAGGGGCTTTCGAGCCAGCGATAGGAGGCCGTTGCCAATAGCACGGTCAGAAAAAACCCGCCTACAAGAATGATCGGCCATTCAATCAATAGTGGCTGCCAGGCCACCGGCTGCCCAAACATTTTATTGCACACGAAACCGACGAATATCAATGCCAGAAGATGATAAACGTATAATCCATAGGAAATCTTGCCGAGGTAGCGGAGCCATCCATTCAGCATGAACCGTGCTCCCGCTTTGCCGGCACCCAGCGATGCGAGCAGGAAGGCGCCGCTGCCCAGCGCGACCAGCGGATATCCCAGCATCGTACGCATCACCGTCGGAAAAAATGTATAGAAGTCGCAATACTGGATTGCGAAGAACCAAGCGCCACCTCCCGCCAATACCAGGCCCATCCGCGCAACGAGGTTCAACTCTGTCATCTCATCGAGGCGAAGCGCCGCAACGAGAATGCCTACCGCGAACGGATCCAGGCGGGTAAATGTATTTATCCACATGGGAGGGTTCAGATAGCCTAGCCAGACCGCGAGAAATCTGGCGATAGCGGCGATCACGAGCATTGTGGCGGCCGCCATTGCCACGCCGCGCCGTGATTTCCCCCGAATCACCAGCGGCCATAACAGGTAGAACTGCTCCTCCATACTGACGCTCCAAAGCAGGGTGACCACAGGATACGGCGGCATTCGAGCGTTTCCCAGAAAAACCAAGAGCAATGCGAGATAGCCGGGAGCGATCGCCAGCGGGCTAATCAATTGAGACAGCACATACGCGACGCCAATGTAAAAGTAATATAGCGGCCAAATCCTGAGTATTCGCCGGACGTAAAAAGACCTTACATCTATTTTCCCCGCGACGGTCTGCTCCCGCAAAAGGAGCTTTGTAATCAGGTAGGCGCTCAGGGCAAAGAAAAGATCGACGCCCAGCCCACCAGCCTCGGCAAGGCTGCGCGCAACGCCGGGCTGCCACTGCACAGCTGCCGGCCCGGTCGCGTGATGAAGGAACACGGCAAAAAACGCGAAAAAGCGCAGGGTGTCGAGTTCCGGAAGGTAAAATCGAGCGGTGGCTTCGCCCGCCGAGCCGGGCCTCTCCGCTAATTCGCCGATCGGGTGCGGGTGGCTTTCCACGTGTCGCGCAGTCTAGCGGGGTGCTAACCAATGCGACAAGAGCCGGCTTCCAGCACATCGCGGTTTACATTGCGCCGTAATCGCGGCACGATCATTTTCCGCGACGCCCGAAATTCATTGGCGAAATTGAACGCGCGGCTGCGCCTATCCCCCGCGCGCATACGATCGGGCGGCGCGATCCGGAGAGACTGTGCGCGTCGATGGGTGGACTACGGCCTCGAACTGGTTAAAATAGGGGTGCCTGCCGAGGCCGCATGCGAGGAAGTCACGCCCAGAGGTGACGCCCGCGAAATTTCGCCCGGCGAGGCGAAGGAATGAATGGCAGCCCGGCTCCGCCTCGGTTGCGTGCGCCGCCTGTTCCAAAAGGGATCTGATTTCGAGCCAACAGCGCTAATCACCAATGAACGAATCGACGCGTTGCCTGGGCCGACGAAGGAACCCGTTTGTGCTAATCTTGCGATGCGCCGGAGGCCACGCGCCCGCAGCGCAAGCTGATTATGGAAGACGGTAGCCGTTTCACACAAATTCGACTCGAAAACTGGCGGAACTTCGCCCACGCCGATGTTGCGCTCCAGCAAAGAGTGTTCCTGGTTGGCCCGAATGCTTCAGGAAAGTCTAACTTTTTGGACGCATTTCGGTTTCTCCGGGACTTGGTGTCTGTTGGGGGAGGATTCCAAGCGGCGATTCGGAAAAGAGGCGGAGTGTCGTCCATCCGGTGTTATGCCGCCCGGCGGTATCCTGAAGTAAAGATCGCGGTAGGCGTTGGCACCACAGAGAAACCTGCTGCTTGGTCGTACGAGTTGCATTTCTCGCAGGACAACAATCAGAGACCCGAGATAAAAAGGGAGGTTGTCAAAAAGGACGGCAATATTCTGCTCGAAAGACCCGAGGAACCCGACCGGGTGGACATGAAGCGGCTTGGGCAAACCCATCTCGAGCAACTCTACGCGAACGAGCGGTTCCGGGATTTGGCGGATTTTTTCCGTGTCGTTCGGTACTACCACATCGTGCCGCATTTGGTCAGAGATCCCGATCGGTCCCTTGGCAAGCATGACGATCCTTTCGGGGGCGACTTCTTGGAGCAGATTGCCCGTACGCCGGAACGGACTCGCAATTCCAGGTTACGCAGAATCGGGCAAGCCCTCCGGGTTGCCGTACCGCAACTTAAGGAACTCAAGCTCACGCACGATCCTCGCGGCGTGCCGCACCTGCGCGCCAAATACCTGCATTGGCGGGCGCAGGGAGCTTGGCAAAACGAGGACCAGTTTTCCGACGGCACGTTACGTTTGATGGGCCTTCTTTGGGCTGTTCTAAGCGGCGCCGGGACTCTGCTCTTGGAAGAGCCGGAGCTTTCTCTACACCCGGAAGTGGTGAAGCACATTCCCCAGATGCTTGCTCGCATCCAGCGACGATATCGCTCGCAAGTAGTGATCAGCACTCACTCAGCGGATTTGCTGAACGATCCAGGCATCGGAATGGATGAGGTTCTGCTCCTCTCGCCCGAGATGGAAGGAACCGAGGTCAAACTCGCTTCCGATGTTCACGAGATTGTCGCGCTGCTCAATGGCAACATGCGTTTGTCTGAAATTGTCATTCCCCGCACGAGACCTAAGGACGCAAACCGGCTGGCGCTATTCGAGGGCTGAAAAGTGGCTGACTGGATCGAGGCGGCGGTAGAAGGCGAAGTTGACGCAGCGGTAGTTGAACGATTGGCCGTTCACGTTGGAATTTCTGTTTCTGCAATTTACGGGAAGAGCGGCAAGTCTCTGGTTAAAAAGCGGATCGACAACTACAACAATGCCGCGCAATTTCGGCCATGGCTGGTCTTGGTTGACTTGGACAATGAGTTCTCATGTGCGCCTGATCTTATTTCCGACTGGCTGCCAAACCCCGCAAGCTTTATGCGATTCAGAGTGGCCGTCAGGGAAGTCGAGGCGTGGTTGATGGCTGACCATGAACGGTTTGCTTCTTTTCTCGCCGTAAAGCCATCGGTTATCCCCGCCAACCCGGAGACGCTCGCCGAACCCAAGCAGGTTGTCGTCAACTTGGCTCGTTATTCAAGGCGGCGCGCCATCCGTGACGATATGGTTCCACGACCGGGAAGTGGGCGGACGGTTGGGCCCGCGTATGTTTCGAGACTCATCGAGTACATCCGAGACGTCAAGGATGGGTGGCGTCCCAATATTGCGGCGTCAGGGGCTTCAAGTCTCGCGAAGTGCCTCCGGAGCCTCGCTTCGCTATAAATTTGAATTCCTCAAGGGACCATGGATTAACCGGGTGGACTACGGCCGGGAACTGGTTAAAATAGGGATGCCCGCCGAGGCCGCATGCGAGGCGGTCACGCCCAGAGGTGACGCCCGCGAAATTTCGCCCGGCGAGGCGAAGGAAATTCCCCGCGTGAGCACCATCCTTGATTTGCACAGCCACAGCGAAGCGTCGGAGGACAGCCGCGCTCCCGTCGAGGCCTACCTCAACTGGATCAAGTTGCGCCACGCCGAGCGCCCGGTTGACGGCATCGTCCTGACCGAGCATCGCCAGTTCAACCGCGCGGCAGATTACCGCGCCCTCGAAGACAAGTTCGGCGTGATGGTCCTGCGGGCGTCGGAAGTCGAGACCAACTACGGCCATATGCTGGTCTTCGGCGTCAACGACGGCATCCTGGGCCGGTTCGATTTCGCCGACATCCGGCTCGACGCGCAATCGCTTATCGACGGCGTCGCGGCGATGGGTGGAATCGTCGTGCCGTGCCATCCCGGCCGCCCCAACATCGGCCTCTACGAGCATTACCAATCCAAACCTCCGCTCGAAAATATCGTCGCGGTCGAGGCGCTAAACGGCGGCTCGCGCAAAGGCGAGGACGAGCGCAGCGCCGAATTGATCGAGAAATTCAGCTATTCCGCAACGGGAGGCTCCGACAGCCACATGGTCAGTCTAATCGGCCTTTGCGCCACGCGCTTCGATGCCGATATAAGATCGATCGGCGATCTGGTCCGCGAGCTGCGCGAAGGCGATTACGCGCCGGTCGATTTCCGTCCGCGCCGCAAACCGGTGCCGCACGCGGTAATGGTTGAATCGAGATAGCGATGGCGCTCAAGTACGATCCCGAAATAATCGGCCGCGTCTTCGAGACCACCGATCCCGTCGAAGTGACGGCGGAACAGATTCAGCGCTTCTGCGCGGCGATCGGCGAGACCAATCCCCTCTTTACCAATCCCGCCGCGGCAAAGAACGGTCCCCACGGCGGAATCGTCGCGCCGCCGCCGTTCGCGGTCACGTTCCGCAACGGACGCCACTTTTTCGAGAACATCCCCCGCATGGGCACTGGCGGCTTCGATGCCGGCAAGGACATCGAATTCGACGCGCCGATCCGCCCCGGCGACAAGATTACGCTCAGTTCCCACGTTAAGGATATCTACGAAAAGACCGGGCGGAGCGGCACGATGGCGTTCGTCGTGATCCGCTCGACGCTCAAGAACCAGAATGGCGAGGTCGCCGCCCATATCGACCATCGCTTCATGAGCCGCTTATGATTACGGGATTCGACTCGATTAGCGCCGGGGATGAGATCGGTCCGCTCGAACTGTTCATCAGCAAGGATCAATGCCGCAACTACGCGCGCACGTGCGGGATGGAAGCGCCGCGCTTCACCGACGACGAAGGCGCGCGCCGCGAGGGCCTGCCCGGAATGATTCTGCCGGGCAACATGAGCCTCGGCCTGATTACCCGGCTGCTGACAGATTGGATCGGCTCCGGACCGGCGCGAATCGCGCGTATCGGCGCGACGTATCGGGTGCCGGTGCAGCCGGACCATACGCTCACGATTCACGGCTTCATCACGCATGTCCATCCCGAAAGCAGCACCGCTGAAATCGATCTCTGGATGGAAAACGAAGAGGCGGAACGGCTCGTCACCGGCGCCGCCACGGTGGAGTTCACGAAGTAGGTTTAGCGGAGCGCCATTGATGGAGAGTATCTTTCATGGTACTCTCAACGGGGTCCAAGGATGACCGTTGGAGGCCCGCCGGAAGCGCCCGTGGTCTTCTATCGGACCGCCGCGGGCGGTGAAGTGATGCGTGAGTGGTTGAAGGCATTGCCTACTCAGGATCGCCGGCAAATCGGGAGAGACCTTGCCGTGGTACAGCACGGGTGGCCGGTGGGAATGCCGGTCTGCCGCCCTCTCGGCAGTGGATTGTGGGAAGTTCGCAGCAATCTTCCGAGCAGGCGCATCGCAAGGGTGCTGTTTTTCTTTCATGAAGGAAGAATCGGAGTTGTTCACGGCTTCATCAAAAAAACCCAAAAGGCCCCGGCGGATGATTTAGAACTGGCCCGCAGGCGGATGAAGGAGATGATGGCATGAGCAGAACGAAGAATCCGCACTGGGGATCGACGCTCGACGAATTCCTGAAAGAAGAGGGGATTTACGAGGAGGTAACCGCCGGAGCAATCAAGAGTGTTATCGCATGGCAGCTTGAGCGGGCGATGAAAAAAAAGAGGCTCACCAAAAAACGCATGGCGGCGCTGATGCATACGAGCCGCGCCCAAGTCGATCGCATCCTCGACCCTGAAAAGGGCAACGTCACGATCGAAACATTGCAGCGCGCGGCATCGCTGGTCGGCCGCCGCCTCCGCCTCGAATTGGCATGATGCTCCGAGAACTCGATAGCGCAGTGCTGGCGTGCGACCTGCCGAAGTACGGCTTGAAGAAAGGCGACGTGGGAACGGTCGTGATGGTCCATCCGGCGGGAGGCTACGCGGTGGAATTTATAACGCTAAGCGGGGAGACCGTCGCCGTGACTTCGCTGACCGCCGCCGAAGTTCGTCCGATCGCCCGCCGCGAGATCGCCCACGCGCGGAGCATCGAAGGCAGCCTTCCGCGACAGATCAGACGGGTTTAGTTCGCTGTTTGCCGCAATCTGCGAATATGCGCTTAAGTTTTTCGCCCAGGCTTTGGCGCGTACCGTCGTCCAGAGTGCGCCGCAGTTTTAGGTGGCTTCCGCGCCGCCCCGCGGGAGCAAAACCGAATCGTCCGAGAATTGCCGCAACTTCCGCCCCGGAAAGACGCCTAGGCTTTGGCATCGGCCTCGCTTTCAAGTTCGAACGTGGCGATCACCGCCGGGTCATTCACGATGCCGAAATCCGCGGGGTCCTCGCCTTCCAGTTGAAGCGCGATTGCCTCCTTTAGGTTGGCCGCGAGTTCATCTAGGGTGGCCGCTTGGGTGACGACCGGGAGGTCCAAGCATTCTGCCACATACAATTTCTCGCCCTTGAAAATGCGGACCTGAATCACTTTTTCCATGCGGACCTCCGCCAACCCTCCGGCTTGCGCCCTCAGGATAGCATGGGCGGGGCGGCACCGTCACCGGCGCCGCCACGGCATGTCATAAACATTGGAGATGTCCGGGGCATAAACATTTAAAGATGTCCGGTGGGGGTGGTAAGGCCGGGCGATGGAGAACCTCGAAC
>JBOHWK010000031.1:0-5318 GCA_050736715.1 Binataceae bacterium (SeqCode)
ATGTTCACACAGTGCGTAAAGAACGATCCGGAGGCGGTCTTCTGCCACGATCGCCTCGGGATGGCGCTTGAAGCGCGCGGCGAGCGATCCGCAGCCCGCAGCCAACTCGAACAGGCGGTCGCGCTCGCGCCGGACAACGGGATGTATCGCTACGATCTCGGATTGGTGGACGAGAGCGCCGGCGGCTGGAGCGCCGCCGAACGCGCGATGGCGGCGGGGCTGGCGCTGATGAACCGGCCGCCCGCGAGCGCCTACGCGCGGCTGGCGATCGTCGCCGACGCCGCCGGAGATGCCGCGGGTGCCGATGCGGCGTTGGCGCGCGCCGAAAAGCTGCCCGGCGGCGCCGCGATGGCCGCTATCGTACGCGCGCAAATCCTCCGCCGGCATGGCGACCTTGCCGGTTCCGCGCGGGCGCTCGATGCGATCCTCGCCCGCGATCCCAACAATCCGCAGGCGCTCGCCGCGTTCGCGATGACGCTCGCCGCCGAGGGCCGCCCCACCGACGCGCTCGCGGCCTACCGGCACGCCTCCGCGATTTTGCCGCGCGAGCCGGCGCTCCATTACCGGGTCGCCTCGATTCTCCATCGGCTGGGCCGCGATCGGGAAGCCCGCGCGGAATGCGCCGCGGCGCTCGCCGCCGCCCCCAACGATCCCGCCGCGCTCGCCCTGATGCATGAAATCGAACCGCGGCCGGACCAATGATCGCGCCCCCAGCACAAAGTCACAAAGAAGACCGCAACTCGGTGTCATGGCGCCTTGGTGGAGTTTTGCTCTTAACCGCGCTGGTGTACGCCCGTTCGCTCTGGAGCGGCTTCGTGTTCGACGATCGGGCCTGGTCCGGCAATCCGGACGTTCGCAGTTGGTCCTTTATATGGAAATCGTTCTCGCGCGATGCCTGGTGGTTCATGACGCCTCACCAATCGCCCCAGAGCGCCTATTACCGCCCCCTCCTCGATGCTTGGGCGGCGGTAAATTTCCATCTGTTCGGGCCGCATCCGGCGGGATGGCACGCGATGGAGATCGGATTGCACCTGATTGCCGCATGGATGGTCTTCCGCGTCGCTTCGATGCTCGCGGACAATGAATGGACGGGGCTGCTCGCCGCCGCGTTGTTCGCGCTCCTGCCCGCCAATGCCGAGTCGGTTGCCTGGCCGTCGGCGGTCTGCCAGCCGCTCTACGCGATTTTCGCGCTGGGCGCGTTCGAGTTCTATCTTCGTTCGTTTCCCTCGCCCGCGCCTGGTGAAGGTGCTGGCGGCCGCCGTTCGCAAATGCTCGCAATCTCTCTGGCGCTGTTCACCGGCGCGCTCCTCACCTATGAGGCCGCCGTGCTGCTTCCGCTGCTGATCGCCGTTCACGCCTTCCTTTTTTCTGAAATTGCGGACCTAACCCCCTGTCCCCCTGCCCCTTCAGGGAAGGGGGAACGCAGTTCCGAAAGTTCCCCGCTCCATTTATGGGGAGGGGTCGCCGCAATCGCCGCCGCATGGCCCTACGCGCTCGAAGCCGCCGCCTATCTGGGAGTCCGATTCTGGGTGCTCGGCTTCGTCAGCCGGCCTAATCCCGCCAATCGGATGACCGCCCGCGAAGTCCTTTTCACAATTCCCGGCGCCCTCATCAACTATATTGCCGAACTGGCGATCCCCTGGCGCTCCGCTCCGATCCGCCGCTTGAATATCGCCGCGAGCGCCGCCGCCCCGTCCTTTTATGCGCCGCTCATTGGCCTGGCCGCGATCGCGATTGTCGGCTTCCTTCTCCTGCGGCGGTCTCCCCATCGCCGGCTCTATCTATTCTGCGCGGCATGGTTTCTGGTCGCGCTCGCGCCGATGCTCAATCTGGGCGGCCTGTTTCCCGCCTCGGTCACGGGAGATCGCTACCTCTATTTCCCCTCGATCGGCGTTTGCCTGCTCCTTGCCGATTCCGTTGTCTCGTCCGCCATGACGAAGCGCTCATCCGGCTCGCGTTCCCCCTTCCCAAAAGGGGAAGTGGGACAGGGGGTTGGGTTTCTCGTCATCGCAATCATCGCCCTCTTCGCCCTCTTCGATTTTTCCGCGCAACGCTTCTGGCGCGACGATGCCGCGCTGTTCTCCGCCTACGTGCGCGCCGCCCCGCAGGTCGAGTTCTACCGCTACCGGCTTGGGGTTGCGCTCGGCGAACAGGGCGACAACGCCGCCGCCCGCAAGGAATTGGAGGCCGCCCGCCGGATGGACCCGGCCGACGGCTGGAACCTTTATAATCTCGCCCTGATTGACGAACGCCTGGGCGATCGGCCCGCCGCCCGCGAAGCCGCCGCCGCCGCGCTCGCCAAGATCGGGCAGCCCACGGCGGCCGCGCTGGTCCGAATCGCGCTGATTGCCGATGGCGCCGCCGACCCGGCCCTCGCAAATGCCGCCCTTGCCCGCGCCGCCCGGATTCCCGGCGGCGCCGAAGCGGCGGACTTCGCGCGCGCGCAATTGCTTTATCGCCACGGCGATGCCAAGGGGGCGGAAACCGCGCTCACGAAATTGATCGCGCGCGATCCGAATTACGAGCCGGCCTTTTCCGCCCTCGGCGCGATGCTCTCCGCCGCGGGCCGCTACGCCGAGGCCCTTGCGATGGACCGGCGCGCGGCCGCGCTCGCCCCGGCGGCGCCGCTGCTCCATTTTCCGATCGCGTTCGTCCTCCACCGCATGGGCCGCGAACGCGCGGCGCGCCGCGAATGCGCGATCGCGCTCCGCGCCGCCCCCAACGAACCCAAGGTCCGCGCCCTCATGGATGAAATCCAACGCGCCTCGGCCGCCCGAAAGTAAATTCCGCCCCATTCGTCCCATCGGTCCCATTCTTCCGCTTGCAATCTATTTCCATCCCTGATACAAACTCGCCCGATGGGAACGAAGATGCGCAACATGGCGCGAATCTGCCGGGAGCCGAATCGTTAGGGCGAAGTTTGATTGCGGAGGGCGAAATCGTCCGCCGCGAACCGATCGCGCCCGGCTGCGCCCGATGGCTTGGCCCGTTAAACATAAAATTGCTAAGGATTGCTAGGCGGCGCATCGCAATGCAAAGTGAATTTTGGGGCTTGACAGGTTCGCGCGTGGTTACTAACCTGCGAGACTAGGATCGATTGGGGATTTAGCGCGGTTCGCGTGCGGCGGCATAAAGCGGGGTTTCGCCGAATGCCGAGGGGAGCAAACGGACCGCATTTGGACTGAAAAAAAGATTTAGGGGATCGTTCGGGAGGTTCGGGGAAAAATGCGTAAACGCGGAAATAGTTGGGTGCCGGGAATTGCTGACCTGGTTCTGTTGAGTCTGGCCGTCGCGGTCGTGGCCCTGATGTGGGGCGGACACTCCTCCGTGGCGCGAGCCTCCGGCCAGTCAACCTTGGGCCAAAAGCTGCTGATCGTCGGTGGCGATACCGGCGGTAACTTGGTAATCAGCGGGGCGACTCAGCTCCCGCAAGGCTTCTTCGATAACTCGACCAACGCCACCCAAATTTACGATCCCACGATTCCCGGATTTGGCACCGCCCCCGCCGCCTACGGAACCAAGGCGGAAAGTTCTTGGGCGACCACGCTCCTTAACGGCACCGTCCTCATAACCGGCGGCCTGAATTGCAGCGGCGCCGCCACGGCGCTCTTTTCGTGCGTCGCCGTCAATACTGCGGAAATCTATAATCCGGTCAGCAACACCTTCACCGCGGCCGGCAACCTGACTGTTGCCCGCGGCGCCGGTTTGGCGGAGCGGATCGACAGTTCGGGCACCAATGAGGACGGCGATGTTCTGGTCGCCGGCGGCTTTGCCGGCACGATGACCATCGCCTCGACCGGCTTAGGGTTCACGGGCACCCAAGCGACCAACTCGGCCGAACTTTTCAACCCGTCCACCAACACCTTCACCGCGGCCACCAACCACATGGTCACCGCGCGCACCACGTTCATCATGGTCCAGTTGCCCAGCGACACCGGCAAGATTCTGATCGCCGGCGGCGACACGAGCTACTTCTTCCAGCTCACTACAAATAAGGCTGAGATTTTCACCCCGGGTACCTTTCCGGGTGGCGCCTTTGCCGCGACCGGCAACATGGTGGCGGGCCGCGAATTGGGCGTATGGACCTCGCTCGATCCGGCCGTCGTCACCGGCGCGCTCGCGGGCGACATTCTGGTCACCGGCGGCTTGACCGCTACCGCCAGCTTCAATGGCAATTCGGTGGCTACTGCGGAAATCTACAGCACGGCCGGCGGCACTTGGTCCGCGACCAGCAACAATATGCAACAACCGCGCGCCGGTCACTTGCAGCTCCTGATCCAATCGCCCGCCACCGCCCTAACGGGGCAAGTGCTCGTCGCGGGCGGCGAAGACATCAGCGATACTTTGGGCGACATCACCGGATTGCAGCAGAGCGTCGATCAGACCTCCGACCTCTTCGACGCGATCGCCGCGACCCCGTCGTTCCACGCGACCGGCAACATGTACGAAGCGCGCGGCGGAGAGGCTTTCTCCGAATTGACCACCGGCAGCGAGGCCGGCGAAGTCATCGCGATGGGCGGCGAATGGTGTAACGGATCGAGCAGCACCAACGGCGCCTGCTACGAAGCCGGCTCGGCTCAGGATAAGGTTGCTTTGCCGACTCATAACGCCAGCCAGCTTGAACTTTACAATCCGAGCGCCGGCACGTGGGGCAACCTCGCGACCAACATGACTACTGATGTGGCGGTTGCGGCCCGCTTCGGAATCCCGGTCAACCTCACAACGCCGACCGGCACGCCGGTGGCGACCCCGACCGCGACGACCACTACGACACCGACGGCCACCACGACTGCCACGGTAACGGCAACCGAGACTGCGACGCCGACGGCAACGACTACGGCCACTACAACGGCGACCGAGACGGCCACGCCGACTGCAACCACAACGGCGACCACAACGGCGACCAAGACGGCCACGCCAACTGCGACGACTACGGCGACTGAGACCGGCACGCCTACCGCCACCACGACCGAGACGCCGACGCCGACCGAGACCGCATCGCCGACCGAGACCGCATCGCCCACCGCGACGGCGACTACGACGATGACGCGGACCGGTCCCGCGACTTGCGGCTCGGTGATAGAAGGATCGACGACCAGCCAGGGGGTGACGGTGAAGAATTCGGGGCGGTCCAATCCGCTGTACATCAGCAGCTTCGTGCTGTCGGATACGAGCGACTTCACGATCTTCGCAGAAGGCTGTCCGCTGGATTTGCCGATCGGGACGAGCACCACCTGCCCGCTGACGATCTCCTGCACTCCGCAGTCGCTCGGGGTCATCAATGCGGACCTTACGGTGACGGCGAACACGGCGTTAAG
>JBOHWK010000032.1:0-13219 GCA_050736715.1 Binataceae bacterium (SeqCode)
CGCCGCCGCCAACGCTGACCCGATCGCGCAACTGAACCGCAAACCAACCCTCGAACAATCCATCCTAACGCTCCAAAAGGAAGCCAAGTTCTTGCTATTCAGCCATTTTTCCGCACCCTGCTAGACGTATAGTTTCCGTATCGCAGCTGCAAAGTCGGCTTGCCCACCATAGCTCGGATGTCTCACGCCGGACGCACTTATTCCCAGGCGTGCTAAGGCTTTTTGCGCGTCAGCGCCAAGCGCGATTATTCTCCGCGGCTTTAGGAAATCGAGAAGATCGACGAGCGCCTGCTTGCATTGATTGAACTCGGACACGGTGTGGCGGCGGTTGGTCATTGAGTCGCCACTTTCAAAGGGATGGAATGGAAAGATATTCCAAAGAAACATCCGTGCGTCAACTTCGTGAATAATTTTCCATACCTCAGTTGCGGTACGTTCCTTAACGGTTGGCCCATTTGTCGCCTTTGCTATTCCTTCAATTGCGAATCGCCGTGCAAGCAAAGTTAGGTGCGCCTCGTCTGTTAGCGCGATACCGGTTCGCCTAGCGCCTCGATATCCGCAATCGCGGCCCAACCAAACCGAATCGACACCAGACCTGAGCGCGGCATCAAGGTAAAGCCGAAGGTTTGAACGTCGAATCGCCGGGCCCTCGATACCGTCGTGTTCACTGCAGACATCACGATAGGGATTAAAAACTGAGGGCAATGAAAGCCGGCTGAGATTTGCGACAAAGACCTGAGCGTTCATGATGGCAGCGGCTTGAACAAGATTCGGTGTTTTTCAAGATCGGCAATTACGATGCCACGTCTGTATTCGCGAAATTTCCGAAATACTCTATATCCGTCGAGGATCGCCTTCTCCCATTGCCATAAAGCACACTGATCGACTTCGTACCCTCGGACAAATTCAGAAATGGATTTTAGCAATGAATAGTCCAGCGATTCGATCGAAGCAAAGTGTTGGAGGCGTTCGGCTCGATGAAAGACGAACGTTGAAATGCCTTCCTCGATGGCTATCGCCCGACCGCCATCCTGCGCTTCGTCAATTTTCGGGTCGCTTTTCCGCTTCACGTTGAACAAAGATCGCATAACGGGGGACCATCCCAAGATCGCGGCGTACGCCAGGTGAAATACATCGTGAAAGCGGTAATCGTCGTCGACCATTCGGTTGTCGGTAAGCGCCGCGCCGATATTTATTCCATTGCACTGCTGAATGACGTAGGTTTTGTTTCGTCTCCGGGTTTCGAGAATTTTCATCGTGATCTTTCGGGGGAGCCTCTCTAACTCACCAGACCCTTCATCGAAGAGCTTTGAATATTTACGTTTTTGAGGCCAACGGCTCTCGATTTTACGCAGGTTCTGGACCGCAGCGGTTCCCAGGCTGATATCTCCTAAATCCGCTGCCCGTACCAATGCCTGAAATATATCGGTCAAGCGGTCTATCAGGACGCGGCGGTCACCGGGTATCGCGCGTGAATCAAATGCGTCGAGCATGAGACCCACCTTGCCCGCAAGCGATATCAGAGCGGCCTCGAACCTTGGAGAGGATGCCGAACCGCGATGGTACCTCTTGAATTGCGCATCGTCGAACGATCGAGGCGCGGGGGAACTAGCTCCATCCGACGCAAGCGGCCTGCGAGCGAAATTCTGTGCAATCCGGCTCAGTTTCAGAAAGGACCGCGAGCAAACATTGCTGAAATACCAGAGGGAGTCGCCAAACTCCTCGATTAGAGCCTCCTCGTAATCAAGGAACGATTTTTCGTCCCTTTGCTTTTTCTTAAAAGCGCTAAGGAGTGTCCCGACTTCGCCGGAGAGTCCGAGGAGCGAAAACGTCAATGCATCGGGGCGGCGTATGTCGCGGTTCTGGTCGGTTTGCCGCGCGAGTTTCTGATATTCATCGAGAGCGATAGCAGCCTCGATATCAGCGCCTCTTACCTTCACGCTCATAGACACCCGTTAGGTTACTAACTTAATTCGAGGGTTGTCAGATCCTCGACCTGGGCCATATCCGCGAGAGCACTGGTGTAGGAGCGCAGAAAAGTCTGCAGGTTGCTCAACTCTGCGCGAAACTCCTCCCGGCGCGCGGCGTCCTTGAATGCGCCCGCGAGAGTCAAGCGATGCCATTTCGCAGTGAAGGGCCGAATGATCTGGTTGAGAACTGGTATCGCCAGTTTTGCAAATTCCCCGCAGCCGCTTCCATGTTGCCTTAGGATACCCCGGGTGAGCGGGAAGAGTGCATATACACTGTCAAGAGCGGCCTTCTCGTCGCCTACGTCGGCAGGCAGGTGCTGCGTTGTGACGCGCGTCAGTAACTCGATATAAAGATCCCAAGCCGCGGCGCGGTCCGGGTCGTTCGGCGCGAACTCGCCCTCGACGAAGCCGGCCTTGAACTTCAGGCTTGTGAGGCCCCATTTCTCAAAGAGATCGCGCCATTTCATGTTCCGATGGTTCCACAAAGGGATGCGCTCGTAAAGTCCCGCAAAAGCTGTCTTTGCCGCATAAGAGGCCGCTTATCGGGAAACCTGCGTTCCCGGAGAAGTGCGGCATTCGGCGGAATCTGAGGACGATCGCTGCCGCGAAACCCCGCGTTGTGCCGGGGGATTTCGTGTTATACGCTTAATGGCTCCGATTTATCGGCTCAACGATCCTTAAATGAAAAAACTTACCGGAGCGCAAATCGTTATCGAGAGTCTGATCGCCGAAGGCGTGGACATCATCTTCGGCTATCCGGGCGGCGCCATTCTGCCCACCTACGACGCACTCCTCGATTCCAAGATTAAGCACGTCCTGGTCCGGCACGAGCAGGGCGCGGCGCACATGGCCGAAGGCTATGCGCGCGTCACCGGGCGGCCCGGCGTCACGATGGTCACTTCAGGGCCGGGCGCGACCAATACGGTTACCGCAATCGCGGACGCCTACATGGATTCCACCCCGATCGTGGTCATCTGCGGGCAGGTTCCCACCTCGCTGATCGGCAACGATGCCTTCCAAGAGGCCGATATCGTCGGCATCACCCGTCCCTGCACCAAGCACAACTACCTGGTCAAGGACGTGCGCGACATCGCGCGCATCGTCAAGGAGGCGTTTTATATCGCCGGCACCGGGCGGCCCGGGCCGGTCGTGGTCGATTTGCCCAAGGACGTGCAGCAGGCCGAGCATTCGTTCAAGTATCCCGACGCGGTCGAATTGCGCGGGTACAAGCCGACGCTGCGCGGAAATCCCCGCCAGATCGAGCGCGCGATCGAGGCGATTGAGAAGAGCGCGAAGCCGCTTTTCTATGTCGGCGGCGGCGTGCAATGGTCCGGCGCGGCCGCCGAATTGCGCGAGCTAATCAAACGCCTCGGCGTCCCGGCCACCGAAACGCTGATGGGCCTCGGCTCGCTCGCCGCCTCCGATCCGATGCGGCTGGGGATGCTGGGAATGCATGGCGCGTACAGCGTGAACACGGCGGTCTGCAACACCGATTGCCTGGTGGCGATCGGCGCGCGCTTCGACGATCGGGTGACCGGCAGAATCGCCGACTTCGCGCCCAAGGCCGAGACGATCGTTCACATCGACATCGACCCGTCCTCGATCTCCAAGAACGTGAAGGTCGATATTCCGATCGTCGGCGACATCAAGTCGGTCATGGTCGATATGATCGAACTGGCCAAGACGCGCGAGAACGTCGCGCGCAAGAAGGCCGAATGGGCCAAATGGCGTGAACAGATTCGCAAGTGGCAGGCCGAGAAGCCGCTCTACGCCAACGGCGCCGAAGGGCGCACGGACGGCCGCGTCTCGCCCGTCCAAGTGATGAGCGAGTTGTACAAGATCACCAAGGGCGATTGCATCCTCGCCACCGACGTCGGACAGCATCAGATGTGGGCCGCGCAGCTTTTTCCGTTCGAGAATCCGCGCTCGTGGCTGACTTCGGGCGGGCTGGGCACGATGGGCTACGGCTTTCCCGCCGGAATCGGCGCGAAATTCGCCGCGCCGGACAAGCGCGTGGTGGTGATTTCCGGCGACGGTTCAATTCAGATGAACATCCAGGAGCTGGCGACCGCCGTCGAATACAAAGTGGACATCACTGTGATCGTCCTGAATAACTACTTCCTCGGAATGGTCCGCCAATGGCAGGAGAAGTTCTACTACGAGCGGTATTCGTACTCCGCGATGTCGGTGCCGAATTTCGTCAAGCTCGCCGACGCATACGGCGCGCACGGCTTCCGCGTCGAATACGCCAAGGACCTCGCCAAGACGCTCAAGCAGGCGTTCGCCACGCCCGGCCCGGTGATCGTCGATGTGGTAATCCCCGCCGACGAAGTAGTGCTGCCGATGATTCCGCCCGGCGGCGCGATGTCCGAAATGCTGTTCGCGTAGCGGCGGTCGAAAAGTTCTGGTAGAAGATTATCAGGAGTCCGGCAATGCCACGATTTTGGCTCATTTATGAGATGGGGATTCAGGGCGACTATTCGCGGCTGTACGAATGGCTCGATCGCCATCAGGCGAAAGAGTGCGGCGAAGGGGCCGCGACGTTTGTGCTGAAGTCCACCCAGGAAGAACTCGGCAAGCAGCTCGCCGAAATCGTCAAAAAAGAAGACCGGGCAAGGCTTTATCTGATCGGCAAGAAAAAGGACGGGCCATACCTTGGCTCGTTTATTTTCGGCAAACGGAAAAGGCCTTCTTGGGTTGGCTCCGCCGAACTTGCCGGTGGCGTGGACCAAGAGGAATGACCAAATTTCTCTGCGCCGACACTGGATTCCTTCGTGCTCTGTACCTGACCGGCGATGGTCGTCACACCGGCGCGCGCAAATTGTTCGATGAGCTATTTGAGCGGGGGACCAATCGGCTCTTGGTGGCGTGGCCGGTCCTGTACGAAACGCTCAATTCCGAAATGTCCCAATATCAGCAGGCGGATTTGCTCGACCGTGAGTGGAGGCGGCTCCATAAGGGCAAACAGATCGAGTATCTGGACGATAGGCCATATCGTGCGGATGCGTTCGCGGAATGGCGTGGAGAGCCTGAACGCGGCCGCGCGCATTTCAGGAAGCTGAGCCTTGTAGATCGCGTGCTCCGAAATCTGCTTTGGAGCGCCAACGAGCCGCAGCAGCCTAAAGTCCACGGGCTTCTCACCTACGATTTGAAAGATTTCAAAGACGTTTGCGAGCAAAAACAAATCAAAATCTTTCCGCGCGTCTCGGCATGATTTTACAATGCCGTCCAAGCCGCCGGCCGATTTCTTTCACCAAGGCATCGAGCTGTTCAACGCCGGGCGCTTTTTCGAATGCCACGAAGCGTGGGAAGAAGTTTGGCTGCGCGCCGAAGGCGGGGAGAAGCTGTTCCTCCAAGGGATGATTCAAGCTGCCGCCGCGATCCTCCATGCGCAGCGCGGAAATCTTGAAGGCGTGCGGACGCTCCGCGATAAGTCGCTCGAAAAACTCGACCGATGCGGCGCCGCTTGCAGAGGAATCGCACTCGATGAATTGCGCGATGCGCTGCGGAAGTATTTTGAAACGGTGCTGCGTTCCGATGCGGCGCGGCTCCCCGCCACGCCGCGCATCCGCCGCTTGCCGCGGTGAAAGTGGCGGGCGCCGCGCGCTTAAGAAATCAATTCCAGTGGAAGCCGCGCTCGAGCTTTAGCCAGCGCGCACATTGGATTTTGCCGCGACGGCGCGCTCCCGTTCATAGGCGGCAATGCGATCGATCAACCGCGCTCCGAAATCGGCAAGTTTTTTCTCACCGATGCCGCGAACGGAACGGAGCGCCTCCGCCGTTGCCGGCCGGGCGCGGGCGAGTTCGCGGAGCGTCGAGTCATGGAGGATGACGAAGGCTGGGACGCCCTGTTCGGCGGCAATCTCGCGCCGCAGCGCGCGCAGAACCTCGAACAACGCCTCGTCAACCTCATGCCAGGCGGTTTCTTCGATCTTGGTTCTTCGCGCCTTCGGCTTTTTCGCCTCGATCAACCTGACCGGCCGTTGGCCGCGCAGGACTTCCCACGAAAGCGGATTCAGTTTCAGCACCGGCCGCTCGTCGGCCGTGCGATCCAGCAGTCCGGCATCCACCAGTTGATAGATCGCGTTGGTCAGGCTCCTGCGCGGCAGGTCCTTTAAGATGCCGTAAGTGGAGAGCTGCTCGTGGCCCCATCGCCGCATCCGTTCGCTGTCCTTGGCGGTGAGCACATCGGCCACGTGTTCGACGCCGAAGCGCTGTTCGACGCGGGCCACGCACGAGAGCACCTGCTGCGCAAGAGTGGTGGCGTCAGCCGTGCCGCTTACCTCGCCCAGGCAAAAGTCGCAAGCGTTGCAGTTTTCGCCGGGGTAGTTATCTCCGAAGTAAGCGCATAACGAGGCGTGACGGCAGCTAACCACGGTGGCGAAGCGGCGCATCTCATCGAGTAATCGTTTGGCGCTCGCAACCGCTTCCGGAGCGGACTCCGCATCCTGCGCGTTCCGCTCCAAAAGGCTTTGCCATCGCAGCGCGTCGGCGGCGGAATAGAACAGCACGCATTCCGAGGGCAGGCCGTCGCGACCGGCGCGGCCGGTCTCCTGCTGGAAGTGCTCGATCGATTTGGGCAGCGCGGCGTGAATCACGCAGCGGATGTTGCTGCGGTCGATTCCCATCCCGAAAGCGACGGTGGCCACGACCACGTCGATTTCCTCGGCGGCGAAGCGATCTTGCGTGCGGCGGCGCTCCTCCGCCTCCATCCCGGCGTGATAGTGCGCTGCGCGGATGCCCTCCGCGAGCAGGTATTGAGCCATCCGTTCGGTGTCTTTTCGGCTGATGCAGTAAACGATCGCCGCCTCGCTCGAATGCCGCCGCAGCGCATCGGCTACTTGCGCATTGACGCTCTGTTTCGGAATGACCCGGTACACCAGGTTCGGGCGGTCGAAGGCGCCCACCAGCACCAGCGGATTTTCCAACCGCAACTGCTCCACGATGTCGCTGCGCACGCGCTCTGTGGCGGTTGCCGTGTAGGCGTGGACGCTGGCCCCCTGGAACCGCGTCTTTAGTTCCGCCAACCGGCGGTATTCGGGCCGAAAGTCGTGGCCCCATTGGCTGATGCAATGCGCTTCGTCGATTACGAATGCGGACACTTTCAAACGCGCGGTCAACTCGAGAAAGCGCGGCGTCAGCAGCCGCTCCGGCGCGGCAAAGATGAGATGATAACGGCCTGCGGCGATCTCCCGCTCAACGCGTTGAATCTCCGCCGGGTCCATCCCGCTGTGCAGCGCGGCGGCCGGATAGCCGCAGGCGCGAAGCGCATCGACTTGATCCTTCATTAGAGCGATGAGCGGCGAGACAACTATGTCGGTGCGGCCGGTCACCGCGGGTGGGACCTGATAGCAGAGCGATTTGCCGCCGCCGGTCGGCATTACGACCAGAGAGTCGCGCCGATCGAGTCCCGCCTGGATGGCATCCGCTTGCAGCGGCCGGAGGCTCTCGAAGCCCCAGAAGCGGCGCACCGCCGCGAGAACTTTCTCAGGAACCTGCTCCGTCGGATTTTGCACGGCCGCGTAAAACGCTCTTTATTTAGGGCGTCGCCCTAGAACGGGATGTCTTCGTCGTCCATCGGCGGAAGCTCTTCCCCGCCGCCGGCGCCCGCTCCGCCGCGAGGTTTGCCGCCGCCGCCACTCGAACCGCCGCCTTCATCGCCCGGCCCGCCCGCGCCCGGCTTGCCGCCCAGGAATTGCACCCGCATCGCCACGATGTCGGTGACTTTGCGCTTGCCGCTGCCGTCTTTGGCCTCGTACTCGCGATAGGTGATGCGGCCTTCGATGTAAACCTGCCGCCCCTTTTTCAGATACTGGCCGCAGTTTTCGGCCTGCTTGCCGTACACGACGACGTTGTGCCATTCGGTGCGTTCCTGCTTCGCCCCTTGGCGATCGTTGTAAACCTCGGTGGTGGCGATGGAGAACGACGCCGCGGCCTGTCCTGACGGCAGGTAGCGGACCTCGGGATCACGCCCCAAGTTACCGATTAGAATCACTTTGTTCACCGACGCCATCGCTCGCCACCTCTGGCTGCGAAAGCTAATACCGCTGCCGCCGGGACGCAAGCGCGTGAAATAGCGGCTTTCGCCGCCATTCCCGCCCCGTTATAATTCATCGCGGGTGCGTGGGAGGGGACGATAGGGCGATGGCGGAGGGCGCTCTGACAACGGCTCCGGTCAAGATTTCCGTGTTCGGCGGGTTGGGCGAAATTGGCCTCAACCTGATGGCGATCGAATGCGCCGGGCGCGCGATCGTAATCGACTGCGGCGTAATGTTTCCCGACGAGCCGGCGCTCGGGATGGGCCTCTTCGTCCCCACCCTGACCTGGTTCGATCGCGGGACCGCCGCCGTCGATGCGATCGTGCTGACCCATGCGCATGAGGATCATATCGGTGCGCTGCCCCATCTGTTGCGCCGCGTCAAGGCTCCCGTTTACGGCACGCAGGTCACGCTCGCGTTCGTGCGGCGTCGCTTGGCCGAGGCTGAGTTCGGCGAGCCGGTCGATTATCGCGAATTAATTCCGCGCCGCGCCTTCGAGGCCGGCCCGTTCATGATCGAGCCGATCTCCGTCACCCATTCGACGCCTGAAGCGGTCGCGCTTGCGATTCGCACGCCCGCCGGAATTATCGTCCATAGCGGCGACTTCAAAATCGACGACGCGCCGATCGACGGATGGCGCTTCGACCGCGAACGATTGGGACAACTCGGCCAAGAGGGTGTGGCGCTCCTAATGTCGGATTCGACCAACGTCGAGCGGCCGGGACGCACCGGCTCGGAAAGCTCGCTGGGACCCGTGCTGCGCGAGATCGCGGCGCGCACGCGCGGACGATTTTTTCTGTCCGCATTTTCGTCGCATCTCCATCGGATTCGGCAGGCCGTCGAAGTCTCGCGCGAGTTCGGCCGCTTCGTGGTTCCACTGGGACGCCGGATGGCGGAGAGCGTGCGGCTCGGCCGCGAGATCGGCCAATTGCAATTCGGGCCGGGCGTCTTTATCGAACCGGAGGAGGCGGAATTTATCGAGCCACGCCGGATTACCTATCTTGCGAGCGGCAGCCAGGGCGAGCCGCTCTCCGCCCTGACCAAGGTGGCGGCAGATGCGCATCCGCGCGCCCATGTCCAAGCGGGCGATCTCGTGGTGCTATCGTCGCGATTCATTCCCGGCAACGAGCGCACGATCAACCGGCTGGTGAACCGGCTCTACAAGCGCGGCGCGGAGGTCGTTTATGACGCGGTCGCGCCCGTCCACGTCTCGGGCCATGCCAGCAGCGGCGAATTGGCCGAAATGATCGCGCTCACGCGGCCGCGCTGCTTCGTGCCGATTCACGGCGAGTATCGCCATCTGCGGCGCCATTTCGAACTGGCAATATCGGCGGGCGTCGAGGAGCGCAACTGTTTCCTGCTCGAGGATGGCGATTCGCTGCTGCTCGCCGCCGACGGCGCGCGCCGCGGGAATTCGGTCCCGGCGGGGCGCGTCGCGATCGAAGGCGTCGATGCGGGCGATCCCGCAATCGTGGGCGAACGCCGGATGCTCGCGAGCGAGGGCACGGTCACGGCGATTGTCGTGCTCTCGGCAAAGAGCGGAAAGATTGTTGCGGGGCCGGATTTGGTGTCGCGCGGCCTCGTGAGCGGCGACGGCGCTTCGGTCCATATGCGCGGCGCACGCGAGGAATTGGCGCGGCGGCTGCGCGCGATCGGCGGGCCGCTCGGCGCGAACGATTCCCGCGTCAAGGAGGAGATCGTCCGCACCGTGCGCCATTACTTCCGCGACGAGCTCGGCAAACGGCCGGTGGTGATTCCTTATGTCACGGAAGTCTGACGCAATCGCGCGCAAGGAGAAGATCGCCGCCGAAGCGCCGCCGCCCGCTCCGCCGGTTGAAGAATCGATCCCGGCGTCGCCGCGCGACTGGCGAATCGCGCGCGAAATCGGCGCGCTCGCAATGCTCGCGTTTGCCGGATTCTGCGCCGCGAGCCTTGCCAGCATTGATCTCGGGCGCACACCCAATCTCGGCGGGCCGGCGGGAGCGGCGATTTCATCCGCGCTCGATGGCCTAATCGGGCGCGAGTCGTACGTACTGCTTGCTCTGTTCGCGATGCTCGCGATCCGGGTCTGGACGGGGACGCCTTTCAAGTCGATTATGCGCGAGATATTCGGCGGTGCTTTACTGATTACCGCACTGGCCGCCGGCGATGCGCTGTGGAGTCCGGCGATGCCGAAAATTAGCGGAGACCTCGGCATTGCGCTCGCCGGATCGCTGATGGCATCGCTCAATATCGCAGGCGGGTCGATAGTTGTTGTCCTCGCGCTCCTTTGTTCGATTGCGCTGATGCTAAAGCGCGCGCCAACCGAATTGCTGGCGGCGGGCGCGCGCCGGATGTGGCCATTCTCACGCCGGAGACACGATGTTGACCCGGAGCGCGGCTTTACGATTGCGTTAAATCCTTCCGATGAGATTTTGCTCGACGGCGCCGGCGGGAAGCATTCGCTCAAGGTGAAACTGCTCGACCTGCGCGATTCCTTCGGCAAGCCGCGCCGCGAGCCGGCCGCCGCGAAGCCGCGCCAGAAGGGCGCATACAAACTGCCGCCCCAATCGATCCTCGACCTGCCGCCCGCCCAGCATGCGCAGGTCGATGAGGAACAACTCGAACGCAGCGCGCGCGTGCTGGAGCAGAAGCTCGCGGATTTCGGCGTCGAAGGGCGGGTCGCCGAGGTCCAGCCCGGCCCGGTCGTCACGATGTACAAGTTCGAGCCGGGCTCCGGAATCAAGGTCAGCCAAATCGTGAATCTCGCCGACGACCTCTCGATGGCGCTCCGGGCCGCCGCGGTGCGGATTCAGGCGCCGGTCCCCGGCGAAGCGGTGGTCGGAATCGAAGTTCCCAACCGCAAGCGCGAGCGAATCTACCTGCGCGAGATTTTGGAAGCCGACGAATTTGCCGCGGCGCAGAGCCATCTGACGATCGCGCTTGGCAAGGATATCGCCGGGCGTCCGCTGGCCGCCGACCTGGCCCGGATGCCCCATCTGCTGATTGCCGGCGCGACGGGCGCGGGCAAATCGGTATCGATTCACACGATGATCGCGTCGATCCTGTTCAACGCGACCGCCGACGACGTGCGGCTGATTCTGGTCGATCCGAAGATGCTGGAACTGTCGGTGTACGAGAACATCCCGCATCTGCTGGTCCCCGTCGTGGTCGATCCGGAAAAGGCCGCCGCGTCGCTGCTCTGGGCGACGCAGGAGATGGAGCGGCGCTACCTGATGATGCGCGAGTTCGGGGTCCGCAATATCGACAGCTACAACCAGGCGCTCGCCGACGGCGGCACCGCGAATGCGATCAAGCCCGCGATGCCGCCGCCGATGCCGTCTGAAGGCCCTCCGCCGCAGCCGATCGAGCACCATCGGCTGCCCAAAATCGTGATCGTAATCGACGAGCTGGCCGACCTCTTGCTGAGCGAGGGCAAGACCGTCGAGCGCGACATCACGCGCCTGGCGCAAAAGGCGCGCGCCTCCGGAATCCATCTGATTCTCGCCACGCAGCGGCCGTCGGTGGACGTTATTACCGGACTCATCAAGGCGAACCTGCCGGCGCGAATCTCGTTCCAAGTGACCTCGCGGGTCGATTCGCGCACGATTCTCGATTCGATCGGCGCGGAGCGATTGCTTGGTGCGGGTGACATGCTCTTCATGCCGCCGGGCAGCGCCAAGCTCCGCCGCCTGCACGGCCCCTTCGTAAGCGAACATGAAATTCGCAAGCTCGCGGATTTTCTCCGCGAACAAGGCGCGCCGGAATATCGGATGGAAATCCTCGAGACCAAGCCGCCCGGCGAGGGCGATGGCGCGAACGGCGGCGGCGCGCAGGACGAAATGTACGACGAGGCGGTCCGAATCGTGCTCGAAAGCGGACAGGCGTCCGTCTCGATGATCCAGCGGCGGCTCAGAATCGGCTACAATCGCGCGGCGCGGATGGTCGAGCAGATGGAAAGCGAGGGAATCGTAATGCCGGCCGACGGCGCCAAGCCCCGCGAAGTCCGGCTGCACAGCGCCCGCTAACCTTCGGTGGCATTGGCGCCACCGGCCATACACTGTCATACTTTGCATGACAGATAATCTTCGGAGGTTGAAATGCGCGAGAGCAAGGTGCTTTCCATAACCCTTCCCCCAGCGATGCTGGCCCAAGCTGCGCGCCTGGCGAAGAAGGAACACCGAACGATGAGCGAGTTGGTGCGGGAGGCGCTGCGCCGCTACCAGCGCGAGCGCGAGTGGGATCGAATCAACGCCTACGGCGCAGCCAAGGCCCGCTCGCTCGGCATCGCGGACGGGGATGTGGCGGAGATCGTCCGGCAGTTTCGCAAGGAGCGGCGGGCGGGACGCCGGGTGCAGCCGGGTGATATCGGCCGTCCTTGACACCACCGTTTTAATTTCCGCTCTGGTCTTCGGCGGCAATCCCCGCAAAGTGGTCCAACTGGCAGAGGCACCGGCGTTCTGCCTCGCGATTTCCGCAGCCATCCGCGCGGAAACCGAGCAGGTGTTGTTTCACAAATTCCGTTGGCCGCGGCCACGCATCGCGCAGGCCTGCGATCTAATATGGGCAATGGCAATGCTGGTGGTTCCGCGCACGGTCATAACCGCGGCTGACGACCCCGATGACAACCGAATTCTCGAATGTGCGTGGGAGGCCCGCGCCGCCGTCATCGTGACCGGCGACGACGACCTGCTGCGATTGAATCCGTATCGGCGAATCGCAATCGTAACTCCCGCCGAGTTTTTACGCCGAGGGATGTGGCGGGACGGATAAGAACGTAATTGGCTTCAGGCCGCCGGGGGCCAAGCTCCGCGAGGTCCGGATGCGCAGCGCGCGGTGACCATTGGTGGCACAGGCTTCAGCCTGTGATCGCGCCGGAATACCACAGCCGGAGCGCCAAGCGATCGGGCAAGACTTATTGCGGGCGCAATGGCGGTGGCCAGTGGGGATGCCGCTATGCAGGCCGTTGGGAAATGGACTTTGGGAAATCCGAACGGATTAACCGACGAAACGGACGGCGCGCGTGCTGCTCTGCCTTTACCGTGAGCATCTCGTGGCGCTGCACGGGTTCATAGATGAAGATTTATCCCTGGCACGCAAGCGTAAAAAGGAGTTGGAGCAATGAGCAAAAAACATATCGGATCGAGCATTGATGATTTCCTCAAGGAGGAGGGCATCCTTGAAGAGGCGCAAGCACAGGCGATTAAGGAGGTCGTCGCGTGGCAACTCGCC
>JBOHWK010000033.1:0-13232 GCA_050736715.1 Binataceae bacterium (SeqCode)
AGCGCCGATTCCATCCTCGATAAACTCCAGCGTCTTTGTAAGCTTATTAATGGGACAGGACACTAGACGCGCTCTGCAATAGGTGCACAGACAAAAATGTCAAAGTGGGCAACCTTCTTCGAGAGGCGAAGATTTTCGCGGCGCAGAAGAACCTGCGCGACCTTGAGGAGTGGATCGACGACGAACTGAGCGGTTACGCCAGCGGCAGAAAACTGGCGGAGTATCGGGAGGTCGCCGGTACGCCAAGCTACTCCGAAGAATGGACGCATTTGGGGAAGGCTTCAGGTGGAGAGCCGTGAGCTTCGAGAAATTTTGTCAACGCATTGGCTCAATCATCCGATCGACGAGCTAGAGCGTTATGCAGACGCGCCGCCCGACAGCACAGTCGCCCTCCCGTTCCCACTCGAAGCTATCAGAGGTTCCGCTCAGCAGGGAATCAATTTGCCCGAGTACACAGGGGTCAAGTTGACCCCACACGAATTCTCGCGGGTGATCGACGTCGTCAGGAACGAGCTGCTCACCAAATTACTGGCGGCGAAAAACGACAGTGCTGATCCGGCACCGATTCCAGCAGAGTGGGACGTCTTCATCAGCCACGCAAGCGAGGATAAGGATGCGTTCGTTCGGCCACTGGCCGAGGCCCTGCAAAAACGCGGACTGAAGGTATGGTTTGACGAATTCACCGTAAAGGTCGGAGACAGCTTACGTCGTTCGATCGATCGCGGCTTGGCTAAGTCTCGCTTTGGCGTCGTAGTAATCAGCCCGGATTTCTTACGCAAAGAGTGGCCGCAAAAGGAACTCGATGGTTTGGTCGCCCGCGAAGTCGATGGTGTAAGGGTGATTTTGCCCGTGTGGCACAAAATTACGCGTAAGCAGATTCTCGCATACTCACCACCGTTGGCAGATCGGTACGCCGCTTCGTCCGAACGCGGTCTCGACCATGTTGTCTCGGAGCTGGTACGTGCGATTGCAGGTGACGACCCAGCCGCACAGTTGCCGAACTCTAATCGAGAAGTGCCGGTCGATGGCGGGAGAGCACAACTAACGAACCCAGGTAGTCCCAAAAAAATTGTGGACCTGTGGGTCAACATGGAATACCCGCAGAAATTAGGGCTTATTGAGAAGCTCGAAGCTGATGGCTACGACCTGAAGTGGGATCGAGCAACCGACGAGGCCACCTCGATCGACATTGAGGGATGGGAACACGTGACCGTTGATCGCCCGGATGGAACGTGCGCCCGTCTCAAGATTCGCGACGCGCCCTTCATAGGGGGCTACATGGTGCTACTGAAGAAGAAGAAAACCCCATAAAGGGCACAATGGCTGCTGGATTGACTACCGATGAGCGTGTGGATTCCCGGTTGATTGCTTTGCGGACGGTTCGCACGTATTGCAGCGAGGGATTCATCGCGCAAGTCGGAGGTTGGCCTCAATCAGTGGAAATCATGCGACGGTGGTAGGGCGCCATCGATCATCAGTTCCGCGAAGCGGCGGGCGCGGATCGCCATCACGCCATCGACCCTTTCAGGGTGACATTCCTTCTGAAAGACGCCTTCGGCGAGCAGGATGCCCGCGCTGCGCAGCAACAGGCGATGCTTCTGGAACAGGTCCGGCGTTACGATCAGGTTCGAGATGCCGGTTTCGTCTTCAAGAGTGATGAACAATAACCCCTTGGCTGTGCCGGGACGCTGGCGCACGATCACGACGCCCGCAGTCCTGACCCATGCCCCATGCGCGGCGCGCTCCAAATCGGCGGCGCTGAGGATTCCGCGCGCCGGATCACAACCCGACCCAAATCCCGTCGGGGACGCTTAGATAATTTCAATTTGACCAGGCAATCCCAATCGGCTATTTGCGGAACACGATGTCTGTCGGCCGGCGCATAATGAATCGCCTCCTGCGGCGCCGCCGCCGCTTCCTCGAGCGATGGGCGGCCGATCGGGGCGCCGCGCCGGATCGCCCTCCATATCTCGATTCCGCCCGGCCCGTCGAAGAGCGAATTGCCGATCTGCTGGGACGCATGACGTTGGAGGAAAAGATCGAGCAGATGTCGGTGCCTTCCGGTCCAAGCGGGGCGGTAAAGGGATTCCTTACGGTCTTCGTTCCCCTGATCGGTCATGTCAATGAGCGATTGGGCATTCCGCCGTTCTTTTCGACCGGATCGTCCCACGGCGCGTCTTACTTCACCACCGCGTTCCCGTGCGCGATGGCCCGCGGCGCGAGTTGGGACGTGGACCTCGAATGCCGGGTACACGAGGCGATCGGCGCGGAGGCGGCCGCCGTCGGCGCGAACGTGCTGCTCGCTCCCTGCATCAATTTGCTGCGCCATCCCGGATGGGGCCGTGCGCAGGAAACCTACGGCGAGGACACCCATCATCTTACGCGCATGGCGGTGGCGGCGGTCGCCGGCGCCCAGCGGCACGTAATGGCCCAGCCCAAGCATTTCGCCCTCAACAGCATCGAGCGCGACCGCTTTCGCGTCGATGCCCAGGCGGACGAGCGAACGATGCGGGAGATTTATCTGCCGGCGTTCGAGGCCGCCGTGAAAGAGGGCAAAGCCGCCAGCATCATGAGCGCCTACAATCGCGTAAACGGCCAGTATTGCGGCGAGCATCGCCACCTGCTGCGCGAGATATTGAAGGGCGAATGGGGATTCGACGGCTTCGTGATGTCCGATTGGATTTTCGGGACGCGCAGTACGGTGGCGTCCGCGGCTAACGGGCTTGATGTCGAAATGCCGGGACCCGTCTATTATGGCAAGCGGCTCTCGAAGGCAGTGCGCGAGGGCCTGGTCGCCGAATCGGTAATCGACGACGCGATGCGGCGCATCTTGCGCAAGAAGTTCGAGTTCGGTCTGTTCGATAAGCCCACTGCGATTAACCTATCGGCCGCGGCGCGGCATCGAACGCTCGCGCGGGAAGCGGCGCGCAAGGGTGCGGTGCTGCTGAAGAACGAACGCGATGCGCTCCCATTCGATTCCGGTTCGTTGCAGCGCTTGGCCGTGATCGGGCTTTACGCCGCGTCCGCCCGCATGGGCGATCTGGGGAGCAGCACAATGGCCTCGCTAGGCGCCATTTCACCGCTCGAGGGAATCCGGCGGCGCGCAAAAGGGGTGCAAATTTTGCACACCAACGGACTGCGAATCGGCGCGGCGGCGCAACTCGCAGCCAAAGCCGATGCGGCGGTGGTAATCGCGTCGCTCACGCCGATCGACGAGGGCGAGTGGCTGATGCCGGTAGTGCCGCTGGGAGGAGACCGCGAAAATTTGGGATTGTGGCGCCACGATGTCCGGCTGATTCGCGCCGTCGCCGCGGCCAACCCGCGCACTGTGGTGGTGATTCAAGCGGGTGGCGCCGTAACGATGGCGGATTGGATCGGCGCAGTACCCGCCGTCCTGCTGAACTGGTATCCGGGATGCGAGGGCGGGACCGCGCTGGCCGAAATTCTGTTCGGAGACGCCAACCCATCGGGGAAACTGCCGTTTACGATTCCCGCCTCCGAATCGCAGCTTTATCCGTTTGGCACCCGAAAGCCCGCGGCGCGTTACGGCTTTTACCAAGGGTATCGGTATTTCGATCGGGAGGGCCTCGATCCACTGTTCCCGTTCGGCTTCGGGCGCAGCTACACGAATTACACCTATGACAATCTTACGCTCAGCGGCGCGCCGCTCGGAACCGGCGGAATCGTCACGGTCACGGCGGATATTACCAATGCTGGTGAGCGGGCCGGCGACGAGATCGTGCAGATATACGTGAGCATGGAGGGCGGGAAGGTTCAGCGCGCGCCGAAGGACTTGCGCGGATTTGCGCGCCTCCACTTGGAGCCGGGCGAGACCGGGCGCGCAACCTTCACCATCGCGCCCCGCGATCTCGCCTATTACGATGCCGGCGCGCGGCAATGGCGCGCCGAGGCGGGAACCTACTCGGTGAAGATCGGACCGAATTCGAGAGACCTGCCGCTGCGCAAAACGTTCGATTACGCTGGCGGCGGCGCTCTCTAACGAGTCCGCGCCAGCCCGGACCGGACGCAGCGCGGACGCAGCCGGCGCGCGCTGCGATTCTTGGCTTCCGCCGCCGCCCGTGATGGGATAGGGTGCGATGCGATCCCGGGGAAATTCCGGCGCGCCGCGCTGGATGCGGTCCATTGTGCGGCAGCGCGCGAAACTCAGCCTCTTTTTCCGCCGGCAGTTCCGCGCCGATTCGCTGACCACTTGGTTTTTGCGCGGGCTGCGCTCCCAGCATCGCCGCCGCCGCGGCCCGCGCGGAAATTATTACGAGTTCGGCGTCGGACGCTGTCGCACGCTGATCCGCTACCTGAAGGCGCTCCAGCTTCATTGCGAGTTGGAGGGCGTAGATTTCTATTCCCATCACATCTTCGCCTTCGACAGCTTCGCGGGGTTGCCGCCCACGGACTCGCCGCGCGACGCGCATCCGGGATGGCATGAGGGGCAATTCAAGGTTTCGCTGGCCGAGGTGCGCGCGCGAATCGGCAGCCGAATCGATCTGGACCGCGGGACGGTCCGGTTCATTGAAGGATTTTTCGAGCGGTCGCTGACGCCGGAACTGGCGCGCGAACTGGCGGAATTTCCACCCTCGATCGTGACGATCGACGTCGATTACTACACCAGCACGAAGGCGGCGCTCGACTGACTGCTCCCACTCGCGCCGTCCGGGTACATTTTCTACTTCGACGATTTATGGGCCTTCTTCGGTCGTCCGGAGATGGGCGAATTGGCGGCGATTGCGGAGGTCAACCGGAGCGGAATCGGATGGCTCGTGCCCTACTCGGAGCCATACGCGACGGCGGGCGGCAAGGCGTACATTTTCGTCCGCCGGGATTTCGAGTTAAGCGCCGAAAGGGGCCCAAAATGACCGGCTCGCCGGACTGCGCAACCGGCAAGGCGGCCGAGTTTCGCGAACCGGGCCAAAATCTCGGGTAGGGGCGAGCTTTTTTTTGGGTTTTCAGTATGTTAGCTAATGGTACATTATGGCCAACCTTGCACCCGGTTATCCGTTGCCGCGAAGCCCGGAAGAGTTCGAACGGCTCTGTCTCAAGCTTCTGCGGCGGCATTGGCAACTCCCCCAACTCGAGCGCTTCCGCGACCCGGACCGCGCCGCGAAAGGGATCAACTTAATCGAGATCGGCGGACGGCCGCGGCTGGCCGCGGTAAAATGCGACCTGCGCGAGCCCGGCGCGGCGCCTACGCCCGCCGAGATCAAAGATTCGGCCGACCGCGCGGCGAGCCTGAAACTCCCCATTGGACGTTTCGTGATCGCGACGACGGCCGCCAAGCCCGAAGGCTTGCAGCGCGCGCTATACGATCTCAACCGGGCCAACCGCCAGGGCGGCATCTCCACGATCGAAGTCCTCACTTGGGAGGATATCGAGGAGTTGCTCGACGAGTACCCGCAAATCCTGACCGACTTCGGCACCTCGGCGAAGCGTCAGGCGCTCACTCGTTCCGACTCCGCCATCCATTTCCAGGCGCGATGCGATCCGGCGGGAATGGGGCCGCTCGACCAGTTGGGCGAGGAGATTTCCGCCGCCGCGGCCTTCCTCGACCATCACCAGCCGCAGTTGGCGCGCCTTGGTTTGATGCGGCTGCGGGAGCAGAAATGGGCCGAGCTTAACAATCAGAACAAGTTCCGCGTGCTTTCCTACTTGGGAACCGCATGGCTCGCGGAAGGCGAGCCGCGCAAGGCCGCAATGCTCCTGATCGCGGCGAAATCGCTCCAGGCCGACGACGAAAACGCCTGCACCAACGAGGCGCTGGCCCATGAACTGCTCGGCGAGCGCGAGCGCGCCTTCAATCTGGCCGACAAGCTGCGGATGCAATTTCCCTCCAGCGGCCGGGCGGTCGCGCTGTGGCTCAACAACGCCCCCTCGAACATGGACGTGACGCAACTCGAGGAAAACATCGATCCTCAACTGGCGTCCGACCCGGAAGTGGCGATCGTGCTCGGGCGCCGCGTGCTGGCCGCGGGCCATTACGATCGAGCGGAGCATTATGCCCGCCAGGCCAGCGGCGCCAATCCGAACCTGTCGGTTCCGTGGCTGGTGATGGGGCAGGCGATTCTGCTGGGCGAAATCGAGATCGGCGGCGCCGGTGCGACCGAAATGCCGCCGCAGGACGATCAGAGCCGCGTCAAGGAGGCCGAGGCCTGCTTCACCCAGGCGCTGACGCTGGCGCAGGCCGAAAGCTCCGCGCCCCATCAGGTGCAGGCGCTAATCGGCCGGGCGCAGGCGCGAATCGCGCTGCGCGACGCCGACGGCGCGGGCAAGGACATTGAGGATGCACACGGGTTGGAACGCGAGGACGCCAACGGGCTGTGCGAATATGGGATCGTGCTGCGTTCCCGCGGCGACCTCAATCAGGCGATCGAGGTGCTGCGGCGCGCCGTCGTCGTGGGCGGTCGCGAGGACACGGAGTATCACCTCGCGGTGACGCTTCGCGAGCGCGACGAACCGGGCGATCTGCAAGCGGCGGCCGATCTGTTAATTCGCTCCATTCCCCGCCCCGGAGCGGTGCCCCCCGGCGATTTTCCGTTCGCGGTGGCGGCGGCCGTCGATGCGCTGGCGATGCTGGAGCGGTATCATGAGGCCGACGCGCTCTTGTCCGCGATTCCCGATAATCGCCTGCCCAAGGCCACGCTGCTCACGCTCGGAGCGAATCTGCGCCTGTCGCAGGGTAAATTCGACCAGGCTTCCAAGGCCGCCGATCAGGCGCTGGCCGCCCTCACTCCCGAAACGCCCTCCGACAGCCGGCGCAAGCTCGCCGCGTTGCTCCACGATCTGGGCCGCTATCGCGACGCGTTGCCGCTGTGGGAGGCGTTGGCCCCCCTCGGCAGCGGCAGCACCGATACCCGCCGGCTCCTCGATTGCGCGAGCCGGCTGGGGCGCGAGGACTTGGTGCTCGAAATTACCCGCCAGTTCCGTCCCGACGCGGCCGTCGCGGACACCAGTTTCTCCAACCGGATCGACAAGCTCGAACGCGACGATCCCGACGCGGCGTTGCAAGCGATCGAAGAGCATCTAACTGAGCAGCCCAACGACCGCATTCTGCAGCTGCGACGCTCGATTGTCGCGCAGCGAGCCGGACATGCCGACCTGGTGGCGATCGACCCGGAGGCGATGCCGCCGCCGCGTGAAGTTCCCGCCCAATTGGGGCGCGCCGCCGTCCAACTGATGCGCGAGGGCGGGCGGGCAAACGATGCGCTGACCTACGCCTACGAAATGCTGCGCTGGCAGGGTGGCAATATCGACTCGCATCGCGCCTACCTGACCGCGGTAGGCCCGGTCGGGGCGATGCCGCACGTGCCGGACTTCGAGACGGCGGCGCAAGGCGCGGCCGTCTCCTATTCAGAGCAAGACTCGAATGCCGATCGGTGGCTGATTCTGGAAGATGCGCCCGACCCCAACGAGGAGATTGAGGAATACGGGCCAAACTCGGCGATGGCGCGGGCGCTCAAGGGTAAAAAAGCCGGCGAGAAATTCGCCCTGCCCAACCGCAAGCAGGCGACCGTCAAGGCGCTCATCAGCAAATACGCCTTCCGGTACATGGATTGCGTGATCAACTGGCAGGCGCGCTTTCCCGGCCAGCCGGAATTGGAACTGCGCGCCGCCCGCACCGAGACGATTTCGCTGGCCGATATGCAGACTCACATCGAAGAGGCCTTTCAGGGAGCGGGCGGCGGGCGCCGCGAGGACATTATCCGCCACGCGGAACTGATCTACGCCGACAAGCGCGTGCCGATTCATTCGGTCGCCGAACGGCTTAATCTGAGCGACCTGCAGACGATGTTCATTCTCGCCCAGCGGCCCCAAGTGCCCATCAAATGCACGACCGGCGCGGCGGAGGAGTTGGCGGCGGCGCTGGGCGCCTTCGAACGGGCCAACGCCGTCGTGCTCGACCTGACGGCAATCGCGACGCTGTGCATGCTGGGGCGGCTTAATCTGCTGCCGACTTGGCCGCGCCAGTTCGTGATTTCGCAGGCCGCCCTGGCCGATTTGCGCCGCCTCGCCTTCGACGACACGCTGACGCGCCTGCCCCCCGGGTTTTCCGCCTCGATCAGCGCGAGCGGCAAGGACGGCAAGCGCGCGGACGTGCAATTGCGCGGGCTGGCGGACGCGATGCAGTCGGTGTGCCGCGTACGCGACAGCGCCGTGCTCGCCTCGATCGATCAGGAGCGGCGCGATCGGCTGGTGCAATGCTTCGGACGCGCCGGCGCCGAGAGCATCGTAATCGCCTCAATGCCCGGGCACGTGCTGTGGACCGACGACATGGTGCTCGCCGAAGTGGCGAAGTCCGAGTTCGGCGTGCGCCGGATTTGGACCGAGGCGGCAATGACCGGGCGCGCGCAGTCGGGCAACCTCGATCCGGCGGAACTGGCGACCGCCAGCACGAAGCTGGCGGGATGGGGTTTCGCGTTCAGCGCGCCGTCGGTGGAGAACCTGATGCGGGCCGGTTCGGTGGCGGTCTGGAATCCCGACCAATTCCCGCTCCGGCAGGCAATCGACCAGTTGGCTTCCGAGTCGATCACGCTGCAGGACGCGATGCGGCTGGTGGCGGAAATGATCGTGAGAATATACAACGACCAGTATCTGCGCGCCTCGCGCCGCGCCGTTGCGATGCGGTTGTTTGAACGGGCCGGGCGCCGGCGGGGAGGCCGCGAGGCGGTGGAGGCGCTGCCCCGTTCGCTGCCGATTCGCTTCGGCCTCGATTTGATTCGTTCGCGCGAGTTGAGCGACGTGGTGCGCGCTTGGACCGCGCAAGCGCAAAAGGCCGGGGGCGAAATGGCCTTGAGCGCTTCCGCCTGATTTGCCCGCGCCGCGGGTTTGCGAATCGCCCTAGGGATGCTGCCGAACAGCGGAACAGGAAGGAAGAACCGATGGCCGCAGTCGCGGAAAATGACCGGGTCGTGATAATCGACCGCAAGCTCTTCGTTGACGACATCCTGCGCATCTTCGCGGGCATCGTCGATAGCTGCGAGGGGCCGATCATCCGCGTGCGCGGGTATTTGTTTCACGTCAGCCCCTACGACGTGGGCGGCGCCGAACGCCGCGGCGAGGAGCGCACTCGAATTACCTCGCTGGAGTCGGGCGATTTGATTTTTGCGCTGCCCCTCGAGGTGGAACCTTCGCGCTTGCTGCTGAAGCGTTCGCCCAAGGCGATGTCGCTGAGCGACGGCGCCTTCGCGATGGACTTGACCGATTTCCTCTACCGCGCATAAGCATCCGGCCATGAGAACGCGGCTCCGCTCCGCCGCGATTGCCTGCGCGGTGGCGATCGCGGCCGTACCGGCGGCATTTCTTTGCGCCCAGAATCGCGCCGAAACTGTTCCAATGGAAACTCCCGCACCGATTCAAATCCCGCGCCTCCCCCAAATTCAGCTGCTTCCCGTGCCGAGCTACGGCCCCGCGCCACTAATGGCCGGCTTTCTGGTGACGAGCCTCACGCCCGGAGTCACGCTCCAATCGTTTCGATGGAATTTCGGCGACGGGCAGGTATCGACCCTCCCGCCCACCGCGCTGTTTCACACATATGCCAATCCGGGCAGCTATGTCGTGACCGTGACCGCGACCACGGCCGGAGGCCGCGCCGTCTCGGCATTCGGCGGCGTGATCGTTACCACCCCGGTGCGATAGTCAAGAAATTAGTTCGGAGCGGGCGGGCTGGCTTTGCCGGCCGCTCGATTCAGCCGAGCCGATGCCTCGCACTTTATCTTCCCTCCGGACCGCTCCGGTTCCGCGCGACGAGAGCGAAGCGTGCCGCGGCAAACACCGCATTCCCTTGGGCATCGGCGCGGACCGGAACGGTTTCCCCTGCCGCCGCCGCCCGGCATATAATCGTCCCCGGTTACCACCATGAATCGCGACGCTTACGAAGCCGTAATCGGACTCGAAGTCCACACTCATCTCGCGGCCGAATCGAAGCTATTCTGCGGATGCTCCACGGCCTTCGGCGCCGGTCCCAACGAGAACGTCTGCCCGGTCTGCATGGGAATGCCGGGCGTGCTGCCGGTGCTGAACCGCCACGCGGTGGAACTCGCGGTGCGCGCCGGACTCGCCGCGCATTGCGAGATCGCGCCGCGCTCCCTTTTCGATCGCAAGAGTTACTTCTATCCAGATTTGCCAAAAGGCTATCAAATCAGCCAATACGAGACGCCCATCTGCAAGGGCGGCTACATCGAATTGCCCGCGGCCGCGGACGGCGGCGAGCCGCGCCGCATCCGCCTGACGCGCATTCATATCGAGGAGGACGCCGGCAAGAATATCCATGCCGAGGACGCGAGCCTCGTCGATTTCAATCGCTCGGGCGTGCCGCTGGCGGAAATCGTCAGCGAACCCGACCTCCGCTCGGCGGAAGAAGCGGGTGCCTATTTGCGCGAGTTGCACGCGATCCTGCGCTACGTCGAGGCTTCCGACGCCCGGATGGAAGAGGGCAGCTTCCGATGCGATTGTAACGTGTCGGTGCGCAAGCGCGGTGCAAAGGAATTCGGCGTCAGGACCGAAATCAAGAACCTCAACTCGTTCCGCTTCGTCGAAAAGGCGATCGAATACGAGATTGGCCGGCAGATCGAAATCCTCGAATCGGGCGGCAAGGTCGCGCAGGAGACCCATCTATGGGACCCCGTGCGCAATGAGACGCGCCCGATGCGTTCCAAGGAGTATGCGAACGACTACCGCTATTTCCCGGAGCCGGACCTGCCGCCGCTCGTCGTGCCGCCGGAGCTGGTCGCGCAAATTCGCGCCGCGATGCCCGAACTTCCGGCGGACCGCCGCGCGCGTTACATCAAGGATTTCGGCCTTACCGAATACGAAGCGGACGTGCTGACCGGCGACCGCGACCTTTCGGATTACTTCGAAGCCGTGCTGCCGGGCCTCAAGAATCGCAAGTCCGCCGCCAATTGGGTGATGACCGAAGTCTTGCGCATCGTGCATGAGGCGGAGCGCCCGATCGCGGACGCCGTTCCGCCCGCGGCGGAAACCGGGGCGCTACTGCGAATGGTCGAGGAGCGGAAAATTTCGCTGAATGCCGCCAAGACCGCATTCGCCGCGATGGTGAAATCCGGCAAAAGTGCGCAAGCGACGGTCGCCGAACTGGGCCTCGCGCAGGTCTCCGACGAGGGTGCGATCGCGGCGGCAATCGACAAAATTCTCGCCGCCGAACCGGACAAGGTTAAGGAATATCGCGGCGGCCGCGACAAGCTCTTCGGGTTTTTCGTCGGCCAGACGATGAAAGCGATGGGCGGCAAGGCCGACCCGAAGGTCATCAACGATCTCCTGAAGAAGAAACTCGCCGGCTAGCCCGATACCAACTCCGCCCGCCCGCGCTGGCCATCCGCATCGGCGGGAGCCTAATCCGAGGATTTCACGAACCGGAAGAAACCGCCGATTCCGCCGATTTCACCGATTGAAAATCTCTTGGTGGCACAGGCTTTAGCCTGTGATGCTGATTCATTTACTCCTGTGGCCAATCCCGATCGGCACTGTGGCAAGAGGTTCGTCACCGTGTCGCACTCGCAGCAGACGCTCCAATCAGCGACTAACCTTGTTTAATTTGGCCACGAGTCTACCTACGTCCTTGGAGAGCTTGATTCCGTGTTCAGCCGTAGCCGTTGCCGACAAATAATTCCCTTCCCAATCGCCGGGGATCATCGGACTCTCTTTCCGGCTATCGGAGAGTTTCACCATCTGGTGGAGAGGCTTGTTTCGCCCGTGAGCCCATCTTCTAATTTTCTGGTAAACTCTTGCCGCCGTTTGCGGCGCGCCGATTTCGTCCTTCATCAAAGCCTCAGTCAGAGGACCAAGGGTCCTGAACATTCGCTTGTCGGGAGCCTGATCATAAATCCACGCGAGCCGCGCTTCCAAACGGTCAGCGATAATGCTCTCGCAAATGGCTACGGCCTCCAAGGGGAAGCCGGCCCGCATTGCGTCTGTAACGCGTTGCTAGGCGGCCCTGTAAAGCTCATATCGCTTCTTTCCGACAGCGTTGCCGGGCCGATTTATAGCGCGTCTCGGCCTATTCTTGGACACGGCTTTGTTCATAGTTGCGTCCTCCAGATTGGGTGGTCCGAGCGAAAGGTTCGTTTCTCTCCGCCTAGTGATTACCTACCAGTGCATGTGACGGTCACCGTTTGTGGTGGATTAATCACATTCGCCGTAATCGTCGAGGTGCCGGTGGGAACCGGACCAACGGTCTAGTGTATGCATTTCGCTTCCTCTTACTCAAGACTCCCAGAGATCCGTCTGGGACTCATCCGGACGGGATCCATTAAGAATCGACGCCATCGCTACGGACAGTCGGCCATCTGGTCCCAAACTATGGCTGTAAGATTGCCCAAATTGAAATGCCTATAATAAGGATGATGCCTATAATCATAAGATACATCTTTGCACGATTCTCTTTATCTGTGAACCCTTCTGTTTTCACGGGAGCCATTCTAGCAGGGTGTTGAAAAAGCACTAGAACTCGCAAATCTACAGGATCGAGCGAAGAGTAACCGCGTCATAGGATCATGAAAGATCAATAGGAGTGTAGCCAAATCCGTCTCTCGGCATTTTTCAACACCCTGCTAGACCGAACTTCGGCTCGGTACGTTTCTTCAGCCTCACTTTTCTTCTTTTCATCTTCACTCAGCATTTCAATTCTCCTTTATTTAGTTGATCAATGTTGCGTCTGCAGCCTCGAAAGATTACGTTCCAGTAATGCAGCGTCCAAGTGGCTCATGCCACGGCCAACAGCGACCGGAAGAATCCCCGCACGTAAGCGGGCAGTATAAACGGGATGCCATATTTGGCAAGGTAAGCGTCTCGCGCCCGGTCGTAACCCTGCCGATCCCGATGCGGGCTGCCGTCGAGCTCAACCACCAAGCGTTTCCGATGGCAATAGAAATCGACGATGTAGGGTGCGAGGGGCTGCTGGCGGCGAAAATGCGTTCCGAGGCGGTTGCCGCGCAGTTCATCCCAGACGATGCGCTCCTCGGGCGTCATGTGTTTGCGCAACTCGGCCGCGCGCGGGATCGATTCCGGATTGTTTTGGTCGCGGAGCGCGAGCGGGAGCATCGATGCTGATTATAGGGCGATGTTGGTTGGAAATCTTACCCTAACCCCAGCCCCTTGTATGTTGCCGAAGATGGGGGTTGGGCAGCAGAATTGGGAGCGGGGCGGCAGATCGGAGGCCCCTGGATCGCCAAAGCGGCAGATCGCGGGGAAGCAGGATCGCCGCGCCG
>JBOHWK010000034.1:0-5702 GCA_050736715.1 Binataceae bacterium (SeqCode)
GTTTCGACGGCATCGGGTTAGAAGGAACCACAGATTACGCCGATTTTGCAAGATAGAAAATTCCCCGGCGGTGCGGGACCTTAACGCAATGGCATGAATTGGTTGCGAATGGCTTCGAGGACCCGCCCCAAGGTCTCTTCAGGTGAAGCGCCGGTCAACCGCGGCCTGCCGGGAGACGACCCAAGCGATGCTATATTACCATAAAGCGTTGAAAAATTCGTTACACCGCCCTTGACAGGTAATAGTAGATCGCACAAGATGCTTGCAACAAAGGGTGGAACGCTGGCGAAATTCGACCCGCCTGTCTTCAGGCGGAGAACTGCGGAAGACGAAGAGCGCACGGCGCGCAGTGGACGTATCGGTTCGCACGGTGGAAGGAGCAACAAATCATGTCCGGCAAAATTAGGCCGATGGCCGCCGCGATAATCGTGGCGATTGCGATGCTGGCGCTGGCGATCTTCAGCGCCGTCCATGTCAAGGCCGCACGCGCTATTCAGGCGAACGCGCCGGAATCAAGCGGAAACGATTCCGGCAAGCCGGTTCAAATTGCGGCGGCACCGCCTGCCGTTTCTCCGATCTCGTGTCCGACGACGGACAGCGGCGCGAATGAACGGGAAATCGCCTTCCTGAACAATAGTTCACAAACCCTATGGATCGGCGGTGCCGGCGGCGCGGTCGTTCCTGTCTGCGTAGTCAACAACGCCTTCGGTCCGGGCATGACTCCGATTCAATGCCTTCCGCAAGCGGGCGGTGTCTGTAATTGCGGCGGCGCGCCGACAGGCGCCGTGTACGATCATATTTGCCCCGGCACGGCCACACCCGGCAGCGGCAATTCACTCTGTATCGGAACATCGGACACCAGCTCGTGCGGTCCGACCGCCCAGCCGGACCTTAACCCGAACGCCAAGGTTCCGTACGCCTGTTATCACACCCTGCCCACAGCGGCGGCGACGGCGATTCCCGGCGAGGGTAGCCCGCGGACTTCCGACACCTCCCCGTTCGAGTTGTTCGCGGGCGACCAAGTGGACTTTTGCCTGGCCGGCGATTCGATCTCCGACACGATAAACGGCGATAAAATCTCCGCGCCGTCCGCAGTGTGGAGCAGCGGCAATTTCGCGGCGCGCATGGATTGCGCGTCCGATGGCACCGGATGCCTATCGGGAGATTGCGGTGCGACTCCAAACTCCGAATGTCCCGCCGGCAGCGGAGCCGCGGGCGAGGCCACTCTGGCCGAATATACGCTCCAGACCTATGCGGAAGATTTTTACGACGTCTCCGTGATCAACGGAATTAACATTGCGCTCGAAATGGAGCCGCTCGCGCAACCGACTGTGGCGTATTCCGGTTCGGCGATGAATGGTCCCGACTATTGGTGCCAGGCGCCGGGTGCGATAACGAATGGCCCTCCAAACGGCGTATCGCACCTGCCCAAGAACGCCAGTTGGGACCTTCGCCCGCTTGCGCAAAGCGTTCCGAATCCCTCCGGCGGGACGGGCACGATCGACGCTTCCAGCATGCTGCTGGCTTCGTCATTGTCATGTACCCGCACCGGCGACGTTACGGCGCCGAGTACAGACTGTCCGGGTGGCACCATGCTTACGAATCCGTACGATTGCTACGCGGGCCAAAAGAACACCCCAAACGGCACCTGTCAGCGGACCTGCACCACCAACGCCGATTGCGCGGGCGACCCTGACGGAAACACGCAGTGCCTGCCCGATTATCCCGCGTCTGCCGGGAGCGGAAAGTCGTGTCAATGCGAGACGCAATCCGACTGCGGCGGCAACACCGATGGGAATACCTATTGCGGCACCGTTCAATTGGCGGGAGTGCCATCGAGTGACTCAGGTTTGGGAGAGGTGCCCCCTCCCTTCATTCATGAATGCGGAAAATTTCAGGGCTGGTGGACGGCCGACGAAATCTGCGGAAATTCGTCGGTTTCAACTTCCGCCGCTCCTTCTTCGAACATATTGAACTGCGGCGCCCCGATAAGCGAGTACACATCGGACTACAGCACCGTGAGCAACCCGCTGTCGAATCTGCTGCTATGCGCAAACGATAGTCTAAACGCAACCAGTTGCTACAATTATTCTCAGAACTATCTGCAAGCCTGCTGCGGATGCGGCACTTGGCCGGCTATCCCTACGCCATTCGGTCCCGGTAATTCGCTGGGCAGCGATTGGCCCAGCGATCCCGCGATGGGCGCGGCGCAAACCCTGAACAACGGCTGCCTGGTTAATAACAACTCCGCGTGGGCAAACAACGTGCAGCCGTGGCTGGTGAATCTCAAGCAGGCGGTGCCGTCCGCATATACGTATGCATACGATGACATCACCAGTACCTTCACTTGCCAAGGTACCGGCTCGACCAATCTGCTCGGATACGCGATCGTTTACAACGACCTGCCGCCGCCGAACTTTCCCTCTCCCACAGTCAGCCCAACCGCAACGCCATCGCCCGCGACGCCCACGGCGACCGCGACCCCGGTCTGTTCGGGCACGTTCCCCTTCACAATATCGCCGTCGTCCCTAACCTTTACCTCCGAACCGGTGGACGGCACCAGTCCCAAACAGAAGGTCACAATAAAAAATACCGATACCGTCCATCATCTGGTGAACGCCGGCTTGATGCAGGGCGCGGCGTGCGTAGCTGGAAACAATATGTTCCAAGTTGTCAAGAACACTTGCGCGCCGAAGGGAAGTGTACCGAAACAATTGGCGCCCAAGGGCACCTGCAAGATAGAGGTGGTCTATTCGCCGCAGAATGTTTGTATCAACGGCGCCGGCCAAGTAATTGGGCCAAGCGGTGCTATCAACGTTTATTCCGGCGTGCCTTACGCTCCGAATGGCGCCTGCTTGAATGTCAGCCAAGTGCCGGTGGCGGGCGCACCGGTCGCGACCCCGTCCCCGACGGCAACGCCGACCGCAACGCCGACGGCGGGTGCGCCGCCTTACCTGTTCGTCGCCAATTTCGCCGGAAATTCCGTGAATAGCTATCCGATCGGCATGAATTGGACCGACTTCCCGTTCACGAATATCAATGCCAGTGCTCAAAACCAAAACCTCGCCGGTGTTGCGGTGGATTCCGCCGGAAATGTCTATGTGACAAGCGACAGCCCTAACCCGGACGCCGTCATGATTTATCCGCCTGGCTCGAACGCGCCGTACGATCTTAAGTCGGGCGCGCCCACGCCGATGACAATCGTCAGCGGAAGCAAGACCGGGCTTAGCAACCCGGTTGGCATCGTGCTGGATTCCGGCGGAAACATCTATGTGGCGAACAACGGCGCCAACACCGTGACAATCTATCCGCCCACCGTCAGCGGCAATCGGGCGCCCACCACGGCCATCTCAGGAGTCGTCCCCGGCGGGAGCTTGCTTATCAGTCCCCAAGGCATCGCGCTCGATTCCAGCGGAAACATCTATGTCGCGAACTTTGCCGGCAATCCGAAAGGCGGCGGCGGGAGCACCGGTTTCATCGCGATCTATTCGCAAGCCACGACGAATTTTGTCGCGTTCATCGACGGAACCAACACGATGCTTGACAATCCCTTCGGCATCGCGCTGGATTCCAGCGGGAACATCTATGTCGCGGACTTCGCCACCAATAGGGTGGCAATTTACCCGCCCTACAACAGCAGCGCCTTCACGAATAGCTGCGCTAGTTTAATCTGCAATCTGACGCCCACCACGATCGTCACCGGCGCCGCGACGACGTTGAATGGGCCCTATGGCATCGCGCTGGACCCCGCTGGAAACATTTACGTCGCCAACCAGAAGGCCAACCCCAGTTCGGTAACGGTCTATCCGCCGCTCGCGAGCCTCGCGACGCCCTCCGCCGACCCAACGCCGATGTGGACCGTCTCTGGCGCGAGCACGCGGTTGAGTGGTCCGTACCTGATAGCGATCGGACCGCTCGGCGGCAGTCCCGGGGCGACCCCAACCGTTTCACCGACCGCGACCGCAACTAGCACGGCCGCGGCCACTCCGACGCTCACGCCAACTCCGACCTTGACCCCCACGATTACGGCGACTCCGACGGCCTCACCCACGACCACTCCGACTCCGACGGCAACCGCAACTCCCACCTCGACAGCGACACCGACGATCAGCCCGACCGTTACGGCGACGACGACAGCCACGCCCACCGCCACCGCCACGAGTACGCCGACGGAGACCGCGACCCCCACTTCGTCGTTGACGCCAACAACCAGTCCGACCACCACCGCAACCCCCACGGAGACCTCAACTCCCACTTCGTCAAATACGCCGACGTTAAGCCCGACCGCCACCGCCACGCCGACGGCGACTGTAACCCGCACTTCAACATCGACGCCGACGTTAAGCCCGACGGCAACTAAGACGGCCACGCCAACCGCCACCGAAACGGCCACGCCGACGGTGACCGCGAGCACCACGGCGACGCCGACCGCGACGGAGACCGCGACTCCCACGGCGACGGTATCGCCGACGGCAACCGAAACCGCGACGCCGTCAAATACGCCCACGATTAGCCCGACCGCGACCGAAACCGCGACTCCCACGGTGACGACGACCGCCACCGAGACCGCGACTCCGACGGCCACTGCCACCGCGACGGCGACCGAAACCGCCACCCCAACCGCAACGGTAACTGCCACCGCAACGGCAACCGCGACCACCACCCCGACGCCGGGATGCACGACGACCGCGCCGATTTTCGTGGGTAACAGCTACGATCCGGCAAACGGCAGCACGGTGACACTCACTTCGCCGCAGTCCGGTAATTGCAACACGGCCCCGAGCGCGGCTCTGACCGGTCCCGCGACGGGGCTTAATTACCCGTTCGGATTGGCGCACGATCCGTCGAACCACAATCTCTACGCGGTGAATAACAACGGCGCGAGCATCACGGTCTATTCGCAGGCGCAGTACACTGCGGGCGGCAACCTGCCGCCGATCGCGAACATCAGCGGCGCGCTCACCGGCCTCTCCGGTGCGCTCGGAATCGCGGTGGATGCATCCGGGAAAATCTATGTGGCGAACAGCACCGGCGGCCCGATTTCCGCCGGGAGCGTCACGGTGTACGCATCGGGCGCCGGCGGCAACGTTGCCCCGGTCTCCACAATTGCCGGAACCGCAACCGGATTGGATTCGCCGCAAGGCGTGGCGATCGATCCCGCGACCGGCAACATCTACGTTGCGAATCTATCCGGTCCGCAAGGAACCGGCGGAAACGGCAGCGTGACGGAATACGCGGCGGGAGCGGCCGGAAACGTTGCCCCGCTCAAAACGATTGCCGGCGCTCTGACGCAGTTGAGCCAGCCCGGGGCGATCGCGCTCGACTCCGCGAGCAACGTCTATGTGGCGAACACCAACTGCGGGCCGAGTCCGGGCGGCTGCGTGACAATCTACACGCCGGCTGCGATTTCGGCGGGAACCAACGTGGCGCCGTCCGCGTCAATAATGGGGCCGCAAACGCTGCTCGGCAACCCCAGGGGAATCGCGGTCGATTCAAGCGGCCTGATCTACGTCGCGAACTTCGGCTCAACCGGCAGCGTGACCGTCTATCCGGCGCTCGCCGCGCTCCCCGGCCAACAGTTCTATCCGAATGTGACGCCGATCGAGTATCTGCACGGAGGGGCCACCGGATTGTACGGGCCGCGCGGGATCGCCGCCGGTCCCCTGTAATTGCGGAATTGCAAGCGCCGCTTCGCGCCTACG
>JBOHWK010000035.1:0-7182 GCA_050736715.1 Binataceae bacterium (SeqCode)
AATTGAACAGCATGCTCCACCGCTTGTGCGGGCCCCCGTCAATTCCTTTGAGTTTTAACCTTGCGGCCGTAGTCCCCAGGCGGGGTACTTAATGCGTTAACTGCGGCACTCAGGGGGTCAATACCCCGAACACCTAGTACCCATCGTTTAAGGCGTGGACTACCAGGGTATCTAATCCTGTTTGCTCCCCACGCTTTCGCGTCTCAGCGTCAGCAACGACCCAGAGGGCCGCCTTCGCCGCCGGTGTTCCTCCTGATATCTACGCATTTCACCGCTACACCAGGAATTCCACCCTCCTCTATCGCGCTCTAGCCGGCTAGTTTCGGATGCACTTCCGGGGGTGAGCCCCGGGCTTTCACATCCGACTTGGCCAACCGCCTACACGCCCTTTACGCCCAGTCAATCCGAACAACGCTTGCACCCTCCGTCTTACCGCGGCTGCTGGCACGGAGTTAGCCGGTGCTTCCTTTGAGGGTACCGTCAAGGGCCGGCTGGATATTAGCCAGCCGGCTTTTCTTTCCCTCCGACAGGGCTTTACGACCCGAAGGCCTTCATCACCCACGCGGCGTCGCTGCGTCAGAGTTTCCTCCATTGCGCAATATTCCTGACTGCTGCATCCCGTAGGACTCTGGGCCGTGTCTCAGTCCCAGTGTGGCTGACCATCCTCTCAGACCAGCTACCCGTCTTAGCCTTGGTGAGCCGTTACCTCGCCAACTAGCTGATAGGACGCGGACCCCTCTTGAAGCGATAGCTTGCAGGAGCAGAGGCCACCTTCTACCTCAGGAAGCGAACTTCCCGTGGTCTCGCCCGGTATTAGCCCGTCTTTCGACGAGTTATCCCGGACTCCAAGGCAGGTTGTCCACGTGTTACTCACCCGTGCGCCGGTTTACTGGCGGGATTGCTCCCGCGTTCTCCCACGACTTGCATGTCTCAGGCACGCCGCCAGCGTTCGTTCTGAGCCAGGATCAAACTCTCCATTATAGCTCAGTGTCTCCATCGTCCCCGGCGCGGCTAACGCGCCGAACGACAGATGGACTGACCGCAAAATCAAAGAAATCGGCCGGGCCGCGGGTCCGTTCCGGACCCCCGCCGCCGATTTGGCATGCACTACTATTCAGTTTTCAAAGACCGGCCCGCTGAGGGCGAAAAGTCAACCTATCGTTCCCGCACTCTCGTGTCAATCCCTCCCGCGGACAATCTCCCGCGAATTCGCTCCTCCCACTCCGGTCGCGCTCGCGCCGGCGCTCCGTTAAAATAGCCGGGAATGCGGCACTTGATGGCCATCGCGCTCTTGGGGTACGGCTTCTACACCCTGTGGAACAGTGGAGCGGACTATCTGTTTGACGCGAGCAATTACCTCGCGTACGGAGCGATCGGCTTCGCGATGCTGATCGAATTCATCGACCGCGACTGATCTTCCGCGATCGAATCTTCGCGCCAAACCGAAACGTCACCGCGGCCTCCCTATCGCTTCCATTCTCCCCGTAGCAAAACCTGGCCTGCGGGCACGTCCGAACGATTCCCCGTGCCCGTTGTGATCTCGATAGCCGAGAAATTTTGCCATCCCGCCGGCAGCTCAAGTTCAACCGCCGCGCGGCCATCGGCCGCCGCCGTGAAATCCGCCGCCCAAACCGCCGCGCCAGGTTTTGGCGCCCACCACACCCGGTAAACGCGATGCGGCCCCGCGGGACGGAACCCGGTTGCTGCGAGCAGCGCGATCCGCGCCGCGCCGCTTACCGCAAGCAGCGCCGCCGGGTTGCGCGCGCCGGCGGCGGATTTCGCGGACGGCTTCGGTCCCGGCGCGATCAGCTTGACGATCCGCAAGCCCGGGGTGAATAGCAGCCGTTCCGCCAATTGCCCCGTGCTCGCGCGCTCTTTCTCGATGACGATGGTGCTGCGATGAGCGGACTCCCGGCGGCGCAATGTGCGCACGGTGGCGCTGAGCGAGGCCAGGTGGCGCTCGAAATAGCTCGTGCGATGGGACAACTCGATCGCAAACTCCACCGACGCCATCGCCGCGCCAATCGCAACCGCGAGCGCCATCCCGGCGATCGCGCGCCACAGCCCCGCGCGATCCCATCGCGGCAACCGCGTAGGCCGTGCGCCGGGAGTGGAATCTTCGGGTACGGCTCGGTGTTCTGGTTCGTTCGGATCCATCGGTCAACTCGGTTTCGCGAGCGCCGGCGCGTCGCCGCAATCGCTCCCGCACGCGGAACCAAAGACTAGGCTGGGGAGCGTTGCCGGAGCAAGAATGCGATCCGGCGGCCGCCGAAGGCGCGGAGGACCCGCTTTGGCGGCGCCGTCCTTTGGAGTAAAAATGATCTCCATCATGCGACGGCTTCAAGATCTTCATGTCCGCGCGATCGTGCCGCTTATCGCGCCGCGCCTGCTCAAGGAAGAAATGGCGGTGGACGAAAAATGCGTTCACACCGTCGTCGAGGCGCGCACCGCGATCCAAAAAATGCTGGCCGGCCGCGATTCGCGCCTGCTGTGCATCGTAGGCCCCTGCTCCATCCACGACTACGCCGCCGCGCTGGACTACGCGCAGCGGCTCGCGCGCCTGCGCGAACGGGTGCTCGGCCGGCTGTTCATCGTCATGCGCGTCTATTTCGAGAAACCGCGCACGACCATCGGATGGAAGGGACTCATCAACGATCCGCGCATGGACGGCAGTTGCGACATGGGCGAAGGGCTGCGGATCGCGCGGCGGCTCTTGCTGGAAATCAACCGGATGGGTCTCGCGTGCGCGACTGAGATGCTCGATCCGATTACTCCGCAGTACATCGCCGACCTGATCTCGTGGACCGCCATCGGCGCGCGCACCACCGAATCGCAGACCCATCGCGAGATGGCGAGCGGGCTGTCGATGCCGGTCGGTTTCAAGAACACCACCGAGGGCAACGTGCAGGCCGCGGTGGACGCGATTCAATCTGCCCGCCGCCCCCATGCTTTTCTCGGCATTACGCAGGACGGCATTCCCGCCATCGTCCGCACCACCGGAAATCCCGACACGCACATCGTGCTCCGCGGCGGCCGCCAGCCGAATTACGACGCCGCCAGCATCGCGGAATGCGAGCGGATGCTCGCCAACGCCGGCCTCGAACCGCGGGTAATGGTCGATTGCTCCCACGCCCAGACCAACAAGGATCACACCCGCCAGCCCGCCATCTTCAAAACCCTTATCGAGCAGGTGGCGGCGGGCAATCGCGCGATTATGGGCGTGATGCTGGAGAGCAACCTCGAGGCCGGCAGCCAGCCGCTCAATCCCGATCGGTCCAAACTGAAGTACGGCGTCTCCGTGACCGATCCGTGCATCGACTGGCCCACCACCGAGCGCTGCCTGTTGGAAGCGGCTGGGGCGCCGCCTCCGCCCAGCCATTGAACGATTGCGCCGCGCGCGGCGCCGAAAATCGGGCGGCGCTTGAGTCGGCCGCTGCGCAACTCAAATCGTCGCCACCGCTCGAACGCACGACCTCTTTCCTTGCGGGGGTGACCGCTTGGCGCCCGCCGAAATAGCCGCTCGCAAAATGCCGGAGAAATTCGCTGTCTAGAAATTGCACATCGCCGGCCATACGGTCCTCTTGCAAGTCAGCGCGAAATTTGAGAGAAATATGGCCGCAATGCGGAAGTTTGCGGTTGTTTCGCACGCTGCCGCGCAATCCTTAGGAGGATAAAATGGAAGGGTTCATGAAACGATCTTCAAAACTGGTTGGTCTTGCCGGGGCTGTGTTGGCCCTTTCGTTGCTCGCCGGATGCTCGAGCGGGCCCGATCCGGCGCAGCGCGCGGTGAATGCCGCGAACCGCGCGGACACGGCCGCTTCGAGCGCTCAGGCCGCCAGCCAAAAGGCGCAGCAGTCGGCCGCTTCGGCGCAAGCCGCCGCGAGCCAGGTCGAGCAGGCCGCCAGCGATGCGAAGGCCGCCGCCGATCGCGCGGAGGCAATCGCGGCAAAGACCATGCCGCGCCATCACGTCTGGCACCATCACATGCACCATCACGTGATGCATCATGTCCATCATCACATGATGCATAAGGCGGCTGCAGCGGCTCCGGCACCCGAAGCGGCAGCGCCGGCTCCAGCGCCCGCTCCGGCAGCTCCGGCTCCGGCAGCGCCCGCTCCAGCGCCCGCGGCTCCGGCAGCAAAGTAATTCCGGGCAGGCTTTAAACTCCGGGGGCGGCCTTAATTGGCCGCTCCCGGACCTCTCTCGGTTCTTAAAATGGACCTGAGTTGTTGGCTCAACTCGGGCGGGGGAGTTTTTTTTCACCGCAGCCCCGCCGGCGGCGGAGCGATGCGGCCACGGCGCAGCGCGCGGCCGGGAGGATTTAATCGTTGAAGGTGACGATCACCTTTAGCGATTCCGGCTTGCGCGCCGTCTCGAACGCCTCGGCCACGCGGGCGAGCGGAAAGCGATGCGTCACCAGTTCGCGCGCATTGATTACGCCGCTTGCCACCAACTTGAATGCGGCGCGAGTGTCATCCGGGCCGCACGAATAGCTCGGCACGAGCCGGGTCTCGTTAAAATAAAGATCGTGCGGATTGACGATTAACTGCTCGTCCGGCGGCGTGTAGGTAAATTGAACGACCGTCGCGCCCTTCCCCGCCGCCGCGATTCCTTCCGCAATCAGCGTGGAGATGCCCGGCCCGACGATTACCGTGTCGGCCATCGCGCCGCCCGTGACTTCCCGGACTCGATCGACAAGATTGCCGCCCTCGGCCACGATCCCCCGATCGGCGCCAAGTTCGAGCGCGCGCTTCACCCGCTGTTCCACCAAATCCGCGCCGATTATCAGGCCCGCGCCCAGATGGCGCGCCAGCTTCACGTGCATCATGCCCATGATTCCCAGCCCGATAATCAGGATCGACTCGCCCGGTTTTAATGCCGCGCGCCGGATCGATTTGACCACGCACGCCATCGGCTCGATCAGCACCGCGTCGGCGTCACTCATCGAATCGGGCAGAAGAATCGTGTCGCGCTGATTGTCAGGCCCCGCGACGAAATACTCGGCCATCCCGCCCGGGTTGAGTTTAGTGGCGCGCCACGTGGGGCATTGGACGTATTCGCCGCGCCGGCACACCGCGCAATTAAGACACGGCGCATGATGATGCACGAATACGCGGTCGCCCGCCTTGAAATCGCGCACCGCCGCGCCCGCCGCCTCGACGATTCCGGCCGGCTCGTGGCCGGGAACCAGCGGCGCCTTGCGCTTCATGTACCACGGCACGATGTCGCCCGAGCAGATTCCGCACGCGCGCGTGCGAATCAGCAAATCGCCGGGTTCCGGTTCGGGCCGGGCGCATTCCTCGATTCGGACATCGCTTACGTCGTAGAGCCGCGCGATTCGCATGATGCCATGAACTTTGTTTGCCGGCGCGGCGAATGTCAACGCCGTCCGATGTGCTCGTGGCGCACCCGTGGTAATCTCGGCGCATGTCGCGTCCGCACCCCTTTCCCGTGGCAGCCGACGTAATCGCGGAAGTCGGCGGAAAGATCGTTCTCATCGAGCGGCGGAATTTTCCGCCCGGATGGGCCATTCCCGGCGGCTTCGTCGAGCCCGGTGAAACGGTCGAAGAAACCGCGGTCCGCGAGGCGCGCGAAGAAATTTCGCTCGAGGTCGAACTGCGCGCGCTGCTCGGCGTCTATTCGCGGCCCGGACGCGATCCGCGCGGCCAAACGGTCACCGCCGTTTTCATCGGACGCGCGAGCGGAACGCCGCACGGCGCCGACGACGCGAAGCGCGCGGAACTGTTCGATCCGCGCGATCCGCCCGCACCGCTCGCCTTCGATCATGCGGAAGTTATCGCCGACTACGTCAGGTTTCTCGACACTGGCGAGTATCCGACTCCGTGGCGGAAAGCGTAGCAGCGGTCTCGGAAACCCATCCCCATAAATGGAGCGGGGAATTAGTAAGCAAGGGTGGCTTTCATGCACCCCCTTCCCATTCATGGGAAGGGGGACAGGGGGTTAGGTCTTCGAGGCTAACGCAGCTTCGCGACCGCCGTGTCGATCCGGCCGAACGCTTCCTTGAGCTTCTCCATCGAGGTCGCGTAAGAAAACCGGATATGATCCGGCGCGCCGAAATCGTTGCCGCCGACGGCCGATACGCGCGCCGCGTCGAGCAGCCACTCAGCCATTTGGTCGCCATCCTCGATCTTTTTGCCGCCGGGCGCGGCGCCGAACAATTCCTTGACGTTGGGAAAAACATAGAACGCGCCTTCCGGAACGTTGGGCAATTTGAACCCCGGAATGCGCCGCACCCGCTCGACAACGTAATCGCGCCGGCGATGGAACTCCGCGAGCATCGTCTTTAGGGAATCCTGCGGGCCGGTCAGCGCCGCGATCGCCGCAAGCTGCGTGATCGAATTCGGATTGCCGCTGTTCTGGCTTTGCAGGCGGCCGGCCGCGACCATTACTTCCTTCGGCCCGGCGGCAAATCCGATTCGCCATCCCGTCATCGCGTAGGTCTTCGACAGCGAATTGAACACGATCCCGCGCGATTTGAGCCGCGGCTCGACATGCAAAATATGCGGAGCAAGCCCGTCGTACACGATATGCTCGTACACGTCGTCGGACATCACCCAGACGTTTTCCGCCTCCGCCAGCACGCGCGCGATCGCGGTTAGCTGCTCCATGCCATAGACCGCGCCGGTCGGATTCGACGGCGAGTTCAGCATGATTCCGCGCGTGCGCGGCCCAATCGCGCGGCGGAGCGCCCCCGGCGACAGCATGAAGCCGTCGGCCTCCGCGCATTCGACGAATTTCGGCGTGGCGCCGGACAGCCGCACCATCGCGGCAAAGCTCACCCACGCGGGCGTCGGGATAATCACTTCGTCGCCCTCGTCGAAGAGCGCCGCAATCACGTTGGCCTCGGCCTGTTTGGCGCCGGCGCACGCGATAATCTCGGAGGTTTCGTAATCGAGATTGTTGTCGCGCTTAAGCTTTTGCCGGATCGCCTCTTTGAGCGCGGCGATTCCCGTCACGGCGGTATATTTCGTCTTGCCCTCGGCCAGCGCCTTGCGCGCGGCCTCCTTGATGGGTTCGGGCGTGTCGAAATCCGGCTCGCCCGCGGCGAGCGAGATCACGTCGATTCCGCGCGCCTTCATTTCGGTGGCGCGCGCCTCGGCGGCCATCGTGGCCGAGGCTTTGAGGACGGCGATTCGGCGGATCAACTTGAGCATCGTAGGT
>JBOHWK010000036.1:0-11405 GCA_050736715.1 Binataceae bacterium (SeqCode)
GTTCTGCTGCTGGCGCGTTCTCCCCGGCCCCAAGCCAACTGGCGGTTGATCGCGGCCATCAATCTCAAAGCGTAAGTCGCTGCTCAACCCCACTTTATCGACAGCCTCTTTAGCCTGTGACTGAAACGTAAATCTCACACACCCCTGGGAACGCCAATCTCCCGATTGGCGTGCGCCGATTCGCCAATCGGGAGATTGGCGTTCCCGGCGGCGCTTTCCGCGGAGTTATCGGGAAGCGTCTCGGAAAAAAGCCGGTCCCGCGCTGCACTCCGTCCATGTACCGGGCCGACAGCGGACGAAGTGGAATAACCGGCGGTTTATAGGGCGGCGAAGCCCGCGCGGCGGGCGGCCTTGCGATCGAAAGTGGCCGTCCGCTCGCATCCGGCGCGCAGATTGACGGCCGCGATGAGCGCGTCCGCAAAGTCGCCGCCGGCCTCGTAATCGCGCAACGACAGCCAGGCTTCCTGATGGTCCTCGATCCTGAACTGCGCGGTACGGAGGATTTTTTCCAAGGCGAGCGCCACTTTCGGCCGCGGATAACCGTAGGCGCTTTCCAGCACCCATACGGTTTCGCACAGCACGATTCGGTTGATGAATCCGGGACTCTCCGCCGAGCATTCGTCCGTAATGAAGCGCTCGGCCTTTCGCCCCTGCTCGGGATCGTCCTGAACAAGATACCGGACCAAGATGTTGGTATCGATTCCGATCATCGGTGCGCGGCGCGCCGGCGAATTGCGGCATCCATCTCCGCGAGCGATACCCGCCGCGGCGCGGGAGCGAGCAGTCCCTTCAATTCGCGCGCGTCCACCGTAAGGGGAGCCACGATCACCTTCCCGCCCGCATCGACGATAAACTCCACGCGATCGCCCGGCTTAAGCTTCAAATAACGCCGAATTTCGCCGGGAATGGTCGTTTGTCCTTTGGCCGTAATGGTCGATGCCGCCATGCGCCTTACCTTCTTAAGAATTCCTTACCAAACTACCTTACTTCGGCTGCGGGGTCAATTACGCCGCCGGGCCGGGTAGTGTCCTAATTCGCTCTCGGCGCTGAAGGCGCCGAAGCATGTTAGCCCAGGGCAACGCCCTGGGTTATCGGGCAACCGCAAAGATTCGCGCCCTGTACGGGCGCGGGGAATCCTCCCGCCCCTACAGGGCGGGAACGGTTTGATTCGTGTTAACCCAGGGCGTTGCCCTGGGCTGGCACCCTTCGGCACTTTCAGCGCCGAGGCAATGCCGGAATTCCCCCGGTAAAGATGTGACCGGAGCATTTCTGACGCTGGCTTTAGCTCGATAACTAGGAGTTGCGGATATGGAGAGAAAGCGCGAGAAGTTTTTTGTTCCCACGCGAGGAACTGAAGATTGGAAAAAATTGCTCGCTGATCCATGCAAGCAGTGGCGCAGCGGCTATTCGGCCAAGACGCTTGCCGAATGTTGGCAAAATTGCGGAGATTTTCCGCCTTCGGTGCTGCAGGCATTAGCGAAAGCGGATAGCAGCGCTTTCGAAGGCGTCGAACTTTTAGCCGCGTTTCCCGAATGGCAGGTTCCCCTACCGCCCAAGTCGGGTCACCCCTCGCAAAACGACATATTCGCTCTGGCGCGTTCTAAAAGAGGTCCCATAACCATCTGCGTGGAAGGCAAGATCAAGGAACCATTTGGGGAACTGGTGAAAGATTGGTTCGAACCCGCAGCTGGCGGCATACCGAGCGATGGCAAGAAGGAAAGACTCACGTTTCTATTGGAAAAACTCGGATTGACCCGAAATCAGGTCGACAACATTCGGTATCAATTGCTGCACCGAACTGCCTCCGCGCTTACAGAGGCTGAAAGATTTGGCGCGAAAATCGCCCTCATGCTGGTTCATTCCTTCAGCCCCACGCATGAATGGTTCAAAGATTTCAGTGATTTTGCCGCGCTCTACGGAATCACTCCGGAGGTGGGGCAGGTCAAGAAGGCCGCCCGTCACAAGGAAATCGATCTGCATCTGGGCTGGGTCTCAGACCCGTTGAAATAGAAAAATGAGTCTCAACCGCAAGACCGCGATTGCCGGCGTGTACGAGCATCCGACTCGATTCGCTCCCGACAAGAGCATGTTCCAAATCATGGCGGAGAGCGTGCGCGGCGCGCTTAACGATGCCGGCCTTGCGCTCAAGGACGTGGACGGGCTTTGCACCACCGGGATGGGAATGAGCGGAATGGGCATCATCGGGTTTTGCGACTACCTGAACCTGACACCCAATTTCGTCGATTCGACCGCGATCGGCGGCGCGTCATTCGTCGCGCACACGGCCCATGCGGCAGCCGCGATCAATTCCGGCCTGTGCGAGGTCTGCGTCGTCGTTTACGGCTCGACCGCGGCTTCGTCGCGATTCGCAATCGGCACCGGTGGCGGCGGTGGAGGCGGAGACCCGTGCGATCAGTACGAAGTTCCATTTGGGCCGACGACTGTCGGCGCATATGCGATGGTCGCGCAGCGCCATATGCACGAGTACGGCACGACCTCGGAGCAACTGGCGGAGATTGCGGTCACGACGCGGCTCCATGCCTCGATGAATCCGGCGGCGAAATACCGCGATCCGATCACCGTCGCGGACGTGCTCGCCTCGCGAATCATTTCTTCGCCGCTTCATCTGCTCGATTGTTGCATCATCAGCGACGGCGGCGGCGCGCTGATCGTCACCTCGGCGGAACGCGCCCGCGACCTGAAAAAGAAGCCCGTCTATCTCCTCGGCGCGGGCGAGACGGTCCGCCATGCGGCGCGCGGCAAGCGCGATTTCCTGGAAATCGCCGCGGCGCAATCGGGCCGGCTCGCGTTCGAGCGCGCGGGAGTGGCGCACCAGGACATCGACATGGCGATGATCTACGATTCGTTCACTATCACGGTCCTCGCGACGCTCGAAAATCTGGGCTTTTGCAAACGCGGCGAGGGCGGCCCATTCGTCACCGGCGGACGATTACGATTCGACGGCGAACTGCCAATCAACACCGACGGCGGCGGCCTCTCCTCGAATCATCCCGGCATGCGCGGCATCTTCCTGGTAATCGAAGCGGTGAAACAATTGCGCGGCGAATGCGGCACGCGCCAGGTGAAAGACTGCAAGATCGCGCTCGCGCACGGCACGGGAGGCACGCTCGGCACGCGCCATTCCGGCGCGACGCTGATTTTAGGAGTGGATTAGACGGCTTGCATGGTTCCGACCGTCGTGACACACTATCGATAGATGTGCCACAATGATCGGAGCATCGGATGAAAACGCTTAGCATTCGCGAGATGAGATCCGCGCTGCCGCACTTGGACGAGATTGTCGCCGAGGAAGGCGAATTGGTCGTGACCCGCAGAGGCCGGCCGCTTGCCAGGATTTTACCCGCACGTCCCCGCCGCCGCATTCCTTCGCATGCCGAATTGCGCGCCTCGATGCCGCTGCTCAAGGTCCCCAGCGAAGTGCTGATTCGCGAAGATCGGGATTCCCGCTAAGGGCCGGAGAATCAGCTGGCGTCCCCGGTTTACACCGACACCAGCGCGCTGGCGAAGTGGTATCTACGTGAAGCCGGCTCAGACGAATTCGTTCGCTTTCTTGGAGGTATGTCGTCGGTTTCGATCAGCCGGCTGACGGTCGTCGAGTTCCGCTGCCTGCTGGGCCGCCGCCGCCGCAATCGCGACATTGATCTGGCTACCGAGCGGCGTGCCGCAGGCGCATTTGACGACGATGTCGCGCAGGGATTTCTCGAAGTGCATCCGCTGGAAGACCGGCATGCGCTTGAGGCTCGCGATCTTCTGATTCGGCTCGCCTCCATTCCGCTCAGGACACTCGACGCGATCCATTTGGCGATCGCTCTCGCGATAGAAGCCGACACCGTCGCCACCGCGGATAAGACGTTTGCCACGGCGGCCTCCGCGCTCCGGTTGAAAGTCGAATGGTTCGGCAGTTCCGATCGCAGGGCGCGTTGAGAATCTTCTGTCCGCACAGTAGATTTGTCCAATGGCCGAAGGGAAAGCCGCGAAATACTCGAAGCCCCTGCCGCATCTCGACGAGGAGAGCCGCCCGTGGTGGGAGGCGCTAAAGCGCCACGAGCTTTACGTCCAGAAGTGCCGCGATTGCGGCGACGTGCGTTACTACCCGCGCGCGCAATGCACGCAATGCCTGTCGCCGCGCACCGAATGGATTCGATGCTCAGGGCGCGGCTGCGTTTACACTTTCACCGCGACCTATCAGAATCAGGCGCCCGGGTTCCGCGAATCGCTGCCATACATCATGGCTTATGTCGAACTGGACGAAGGGGTGAAAATGCTCACCAATCTCGTGGACTGCCGCCCGGACGAGACCAAAATCGGGATGCCCGTCGAGGTTGTATTCGAGGATGTGACGTCTGACGTGACGCTCGCCAAATTTCGCCCGGCGCGGTGAGGAGCCGAGCCGCAATTCACCGGATTACGGCTCGGGCGTAATCATCAGCAGCGATTGGCGTTCACGAAATCCGATTTGCGCCAGATTGAAGAAATCGCGGCCCAGGATGTTGCGGGCGATCGTGCCGGTGCTGAAGCGCAAATCGAGCTTGAACTCTCCAAGTTCGCCGTGAACGAGAATCACCGGATGGATTCTCGATTCTATCGGCGAACCGGAGATCGTCTCAAACCCGAATCTTTTGCCCGCCAGTAAATCGAGTCCGATAGCACTCGCGATCTGTCCGTCGAACAGGGAATACTCCGCGCCGCTGTCCACGACCGCTTGCGCATACGCGAATCGGCTCGGATCGGCGGGATTTCTGAGGGCAAGGTTCAGACCGGGAAACGATTGGGCATCTTCAACGACATAAGGAAGCCGATACCGATAGACGACTGCCGCCACGATTCAGATTCCCAACCTGCCGACGTTTTTACCTCTTCGCGGATCGACCCGTAAAATAAACGGACCACGTATCCCCTGTCTTCTCGCCGCGGCGGCAAGCTGGGCGCCGTCGTATCCGTGGGCGACCAACCGCTCGCCCTCGATAATGACCAATTCTCCTGCCAGCGGATCGAATATCTCCGGGTTCTCGTTGAAGAAATTCGTCTCCGTCTCTCGCATTTGCCGCAAAACCGCACCACCCGCCCCCGCCGCTGGAACGGCTGCGGACGCCGGTGCGATGCCGCCGCGCCGTTTGCGTTGGCCGCTGCGCGCCTTGCCACCCATCGCCGCGATCTCGCGGCGGCGTTCGGGGGTCAGCGCCTTCGCCCGCTTGCGCGCGAGCGCGGCCATCACCCGCGAGATTTCCGATTTCGTTGCCATGCCCACCGCGTATTTTTAACGCTGCGCGGGAACGTGTCAAGCTTGCCGCAAGCTCTTGCCACCGCCGCAATCCCGAATCGTGAATTGGAGCGGCGATCGTTGCAGTCGTAATTACAATCCCAGCACGTCGCGCATCGTGTAGAGGCCCGGCGCGCGGTCCACGAGCCAGGCCGCCGCGCGGATCGCGCCGCAGGCGAGCGATTCGCGGCTGTGCGCGCGATGGATTAGCTCCAGACGTTCGCCCGGGCCGCCGAAAATCACCGTATGGTCGCCGACGGCGTCGCCCGCGCGAAGCGAGACCACGCCGATTTGCGATTGCGGGCGCGTTCCGGTGATTCCTTTGCGTCCATAGACGATGTTGGCAGGCAAATCCTCCCGCCGCGCGGCGGCAACCGCCCGCGCCAGCGAAAGCGCGGTGCCGCTGGGCGCGTCGAGCTTGGTGCGATGATGCAATTCAATTACTTCCGCATCGAAGTCCGGCAGGATCGCCGCGACCTCGGCGACTATTCTCAGGAGCACGTTGACCCCCACGCTGGTATTGGACGCGATAATCGTGCGGGTCTTTTCCGCCAGCTCGCACGTCCGCGTTTCCATTTCGGGGGTGAAGCCCGTCGATCCGATCACGATTGCCGCGCCCGTCCGCGCCGCAACTTCCAGATGCGCCAGCGAGGCGGCGGCGCTGGTGAAATCGAGCGTGACCGTGTCAGGCCGGGCGATCGATTCGTAATCGGAGCTAACCGCGATTCCGAGCTTGCCCGCGCCCGCGAGTTCGCCGGCGTCCGCGCCAATCGAGGGATGGCCGGGCGCTTCGATTGCCCCCACGATGCGATGCGCGGGATCGCGCGCGGCCAGCGCGATGAGCATCTTGCCCATCCGGCCCGCCGCGCCCGCGACAATCAGGTTAGCCATCGAGCGGTGTCATGCCGCCGGAGCTTGGGCGGGAGCCGCGGCAGGAGCGGCGGTAGCGGCGGCTGGTGCGGCCGCGCCGCGCGAGGCTTTGAAATGCTCCTCGCAGAGGCTGCCGCGGAAGCGCGCCTTGCGGCACTTCTCGAAGGTGCATATCTTGTAACGCGCCTTGGGCATCTCGCCCGCCTTCCAGAGCCGAAAATGCTTGCGGCAGTAGCCCCTGCCGACAACATCTTTGCCGCAATCTTTCGCCTTGCAGGAGCCTTTGTTCGCCATGAATTCCTTTCCCGATTCCACCGCTATCGCCGAGCCTTGAGCCTGCGGCGGAACAATCCCTCTACCATAATGTTTGCCGCCCGTGCTTCATAGAGGGCGCGCACGAAACAATCCTGCCCACCTCAGACGGTTTAGGAATCGCCCAGTTCGATCACGTAACCGTCGGGATCGGCGAGGTAGGCATACGGGAATTTACCGCCATGCTTGCCGCGGCTCAGCAGTTTGCCGCCGGCCTGCTCGATTTGCCGTACGGCCTCATCGAGGCCGCCCGGTTCAATCTTGAAGCCGAAGTGCGACACGCCGCCGCCCGCGATCGGATCGCCGCGATCTGCCTGGCATAAAGTAATCGTATCGTCGGCGCCCGGCGAATTGAGAAACACGAGCTTCTTGCCTTCCCAAAATTTAACTTCCAACCCCAACGCCGCTTGGTAAAACTTGAGCGAGCGCTCGATGTCGCTGACGTTGAGATTGATGTGATGCAACCTATGCGACGTGATCATCGGCGAACCTCCGAGAAAAAAGCGCCCGTAATCATTGGGGAAATTGGGTTCATTTGGTATTTTTTTATTTTTTCCAGCCGAAAACTTGTGGAACCAAGCTTTATTTCGGCAGGGGCCAAATGGTTAACCACCCCCGAAGTCGTCGATGAGACCGCTGCTAGAATTCAGCCTTCAATTCGCGGCTCAGCAACTCCTCCACTATAGCGCCGGTCGGCCGATCTTCATAGAGAGCCTGATGAACCCCCGCTACAATCGGCATCTCGACGCCAAGCCGATTGGCGAGTCCTCTGACCGATTTCGCGTTGGCGATTCCTTCCGCGACAGATCGCCGGTGCAGGTGAGAACCAAATCGCCCAATCCGGACAGACCCGCGATCGTCTCGCGCCGCTCGCCCGCCGCGTCCGCCAGCCGCATCAATTCGGCCAGCCCGCGCGTGATTACCGCGGCGCGCGCGCTCGCGCCAAGTTCGAGTCCGTCGCTCGCGCCGGCCGCGATTGCGATCACATTCTTCGCCGCGCCCGCGATTTCCACGCCGATTACATCGGTGCTGGAATACACGCGCAATGCGCGGCCCGCGAAGATGTCCCGCACCCGCCGCGCAACGGATTCATCGGATGCGGCCGCGACAATCGCAGCGGGCTTGCCCCGCGCCACCTCGGCGGCGAATCCCGGCCCCGACAGAACGGCCAGCGGTAGGCGATTCGGGAGCGCATCCGCCAGCATCCCGGTCATCGTCAGCATCGTGGATTCTTCAAGGCCCTTGACCGCGCTAACGACGAGCGCATCGTGGCGAACCGCTGGCGCGACTGGAGTAATCGCGGCGCGCGCATGACGCGATGGCACCGCAAGCACGATTATCGCGGCGCGTGACGTGGCGGCGGCCCAATCGGAAGTTAGCTCGACTTGTTCCGGAATCAGTGCGCCGGGCAGGTATGCCGCGTTTTGCCGCGCGGCAAGAATCGCGGCCAAATGCTCACGCCGCCGGACGCATAGCGTTACACGGCGTCCCGCCCGCGCGAGGACGATTGCCAGCGCAGTACCCCATGCACCGGCGCCAAGAATTGCGATTCGCTCGCCGGCCATCGCGAACTTTACGCGGCGGAGCGAAAAATCCGGTAGAGCGGCTCCAATTCGCGGAAGGCGTCGAGCAGTTCCGCGCGGTCGAGGCGAATCGCCTCCCGCACCGGCCATCCGAAGCCCGCATCGATGCCGCCGGTCTTCTTGGCCAGCGACTGGGCGAGTTCTCCAAAAAATTCGCGATCCGCCGGCCGCGATTCCGGCAGCCGGCGAAAATCCCATTTACCGTAGCGTTCGATCTTCGTGCCGCGAAAGGCCCTTTCGAGTTCCGCCGATTTTGCCGCGATGAGCCGAGCCATCTCCGGCCTACGGTCCGCCTCCGATTTGACGACCGCGCGCGTATGGATTCCGGCGCCCGAGATGCACAGCGCCAGATAGCCGTATCGCTTGTAACCCTTCGGCGACGGTCCCCATGCGGCCCACGTCTCCGGCGGAGGATTCACGGTGCGGCGCTGATGTTTGGCGACGTGCGGAAAGAATTCCAGACGCAGCCGGCGCGCCAATTCCGGCGCCAGCTCGTCGCCGAGGCGGACCAGCCGCGGGCGAATCCGCTCGTATATTTTCTGCATCCTGGCGCTGAAGCCCTCGATTGCAAATACGTCGAAATCGGCGCGGGAAAATCCAAGCGTCGCCATACCTGACGAAGCGTAGCGCCGCCGAATCGAAAACGCCATCGCGTTCGGGCCAAGCTGATGGCCGGAGCATTGCGCGGGCAGCCGAAGGGCTCTGGGTCCACAGACAGCGCGACGTTGACAAGGATACATCATAATGTATAATTTATTTAATTATTATGCATCAGGATGCTCTACGGAAGATTGCCGAGGACCACAACCCGTGGTGGACAATCGGCGGCGCGCGCCGCGCGCTTGCGTTCCCGGCCAAGCGCGACCTTTACGAAAAGCTATTGCGATACGCCGCCGCAACCGAAGCTCGCAGAGCCGCGCTTATAATCGGCCCTCGTCAGGTAGGCAAAACCGTAATGCTTTGGCAGCTAGTGGACGGATTGCTTGAGCAAGGCTGGCCGCCAAAGAACGTCACTTATTTCGATTTCTCGGACGACCGGCTCACGGAAGAAATTACTCCAAGAAGCGTCGCCGATCTGGCGCCAAGCGGGTATTCGCCGGAAAAAACTCGAATATTTCTTTTCGATGAAATTTCCAAGGCGGCACGATGGGGAGCATGGCTCAAACAGGCCGTGGACGCGGGTAAGAATCGCTTTATCGTAACGGATTCCGCCGCCAGCGTCATGCGGAGCGAAGCGCGGGAGTCGGGCCAGGGCCGTTGGGATGAACTGCGGATCGAGGGCCTTTCGTTCAAAGAATATCTTCGCCTCATTTCGATGCCCGGCGAATCGCCGGAGCAAGCTCTTAGACGGGTTCCAAACAGCGGCGAACGCTATCTTGCGGCGGGCGGATTCCCCGAACACGTTTTTGCCGAGGATTTTTACCGGGTGCGCGAGCGCATCCGGGAGGACATTTCCGATCGGGCGATTCTGCGCGACCTGCTCCGCTTGAACGTCGAGGTAACCCGGCTCAAGGCACTTTTCTCGTACTTGGTCCAGGATTCGGGAGCGATTTTTAACGCCAGCATTCGCGCGCGAGAATTGAATGCGGACCCAAGATCGGTGGACCGATGGGTAAGTCTGCTGGAGGACACCCATCTGATAGCGCGCCTTCTCCGGCGGACGGGAAACGCCGCCGCCCGGCTGCGCGCGCAGCCGCGAATCTACGCCGCCGATCACGGTCTCGTGTCCGCCTTCGCTCCCGGCGGATCGCTGGAACGGGATCAAAACACCCGGGGCCGGGTCGTTGAAGCCGTCGTATTCAGGCATCTGCGGGACGTTGCGCGCGAACTGCGCGGCGAACTGAGCTTCTTCCGCGATCAGGCCGGCCTCGAAGCGGATTTCGTCCTCGACTTCGACCGCGGGCCGATCGTGATTGAGGTCACCGCCAGTTCGGACCCGCCGTCCGGAAAGTTCCATCGGCTCGCAAAAATCGGCAAATTGCTCAAGGCGTCGCGCAGCATCATGATTCACGGCGGAATCGTGGGCGGCGCCGACGACCGCTCCGCCACGCTCCCGCTTGCTGAATTTCTTATGCGGCCATCGTCAATTCTGGAGATGCGAAAATGAAACACGAAGTTCCCCTCGGCCACAAGGAAACCGAGCGGCTCGAATTTAAGGGCAAAGACGCCCTCCAGCGCCTGACGAATGTCTCGCGCGAAGCGGTGGCGATGCTCAATGCCGGCGGCGGCAAAATTTGGATTGGACTGGGAGAGGAAGACGGGCGTGCCGTGCGCGTCGAGCCAATCGAAAACGTCGATCGCGAGATCGGCCGCTTGCGGGATCATTTCAGCGATTCGATCGAACCTTCGCCGGTGACAGGTGAGATCGTCCCCGGCGAGGTTGTGGTCGATGGCGATGGAAAAATTTTGGTAATCGAAGTCGCTCCGAACAAGAAACGGGCTCCATACGCCTTGCGCGATGGAACCGCCCGCCATTTCCTTAAGCGGGTGGGCGACCGCGTGCGTTCCATGTCGAGTGAAGAGATCCGCGATGACTTTCGATCTCAGACCGGCGCGGATGCCGCCTTGGAGCAGGCGCTTGGAAAACTGCGCAAGTCGCGCGAGCAGAATCGCGACAAGAGCATTCTGTGGTTAAGAATCCAGCCGGTGGAGAAGGCCGAACTCAACGTCACTCGAAAGTATGAAGAATATTTTACCGATCCTCTCAAAACCGGCAATCGGATTAGTGGCTGGAATTTTGTTAATGGCACAAATTGGGGTGGAAATTCCATTCGCCGCACCAAGGAAGGCGTAAGATGCGGCAACGACGATCAACGTTATGTCGAGATCTTCTCCGACGGCGCAATCGAGTTCCACCTTCCGATAGTTGGCTTATACTGGTGGGCTGCCGATCCGCTCTCCAAGACCGACTCTACGGAGATCTGGCCCTATTGCATCTTGGAGTTTCCGATTTCGATATTCCGCCTTGCCAGCACAATTTACAGAGATCACGAATTCGCCGCCGAAACTTTCGTCGCGGACTTGGCTCTATTCGGAATCAAAGGTTGGACGCTCCGGCGTTTTTCTCCGGAGTCGATCCGCTACCGGCTTACCGATGCGAAGCCCTTCCCGGAAAACGAGATTGTGTGGGATGAGCCGCTCAGCTTTACTCGCGAGCAGATCGTAAACGAACCGGATCGATGCGGATTCCGGCTGGTGGCGAGGGTCTATCAGGCATTCGGCATCTATGAAGAATTCATGCCGCGGGAATTCAATCGAGAGGCCGGGAAACTGATCCTGCCGCAATAATCGCAGTTTCCTTTCCGGCTTCCACAAAAGACGACAGCGCCCGCCGGGTTCGGGTTACGGCGGGCGCTGTC
>JBOHWK010000037.1:0-32028 GCA_050736715.1 Binataceae bacterium (SeqCode)
CGGGAGGATTCCCCGCGCCCCTTCAGGGCGCGCCTTCTGAAATTATCCGATAACCCAGGGCGTTGCCATGGGCTGATATCCCGGCGCGCCGATAGCGCGCCCAATCGACCCGTGACCCCGTTGGAAGACTTACGCGCTTCCAGTTCCGCGCTCGACAAACTAAATTTACGAGGCCGCTTACGGTGAAATTTCTTCTGCAGTGTGTTGCGACTGGTGGACGCTCTAAGATCACGATTTGTGATCATGAACTATCACCTACTTGAACATCTCGGGTTCGCGCGAGCGCAGCCAGACGAGGCCGTGATAAATGTACTGCACGCCGGAGGCCGCCGTCGCAGCGACCGTCACATAGAGTAATCCGTTGAAGTAGTGCGGCCATGGCAAGCCGATTTTTTCCAGCGCCGCGATAATGCACAACACTTGCAGAAGGGTGCTCAACTTGCCGATGAAGCTCGGCCGTACGGGAACCCGTTCGCCGGTGAAAAACGACAGCATCAGATAGCCGGCGATGATTATCAGATCGCGCACCGCCACCACGCTCAGGACATAGCCGGGGAAGGTATCGTTGAGCGTGAGCACGATGAATGCCGACAGCAGCATCACCTTGTCGGCGAACGGATCGAGGAACGCGCCCAGTTCCGTGCGCGTATCCATCCATCGCGCGACCGCGCCGTCGAGGCCGTCGGTAATCGCCGCCGCGGCGAAGAGGTAAAGCGCCGCGGAATAGTGATGGCGGCTCAGGAGCGTCAGGAAAACCGGGACTGAACCGAGGCGGCACAGGGTGAGGAAGTTGGGCAGATTGAGCAGATGGCCCAATCCCTCCGGTTCCTTGATGGGTGGAGAATGTGGCGGCTGCTGCGCTGACGCTGCCATTGTCGAATCGAATCCCCCGGACGCGGCGATCAGATCGATGCGGCCGCCGCCTTGCGCAAGCGGCCGGCGGCGGCGGCGCTGACCCGCGCCCGCATCGAGACCATCCCGTCGCGATACTCTTCGCTTAGCACTTCTCCCTCCCGCCGCGCCATCGCCACCAGATCGCCGCGGCCGGCCGAAAACGTGACGGCAACTTCCTCCCTCACGCTGCCCAGATGGCGCGCGATCGCGTCGAGCAGATCGTCCAGGCCGGCGCCTGTCATCGCCGAAATCGAAATTGACTCCCCGGCACCGGCGATTCGCCGCGGATTCGGCGCCAAGTCGGCCTTGTTCATCACGACGATCCGCGCGATATCACCGGCGCCGATCTCGTCCAGCACCTTGTCCACGATCGCCATTCGCTCCGCGGCAAGCGCGGCGCTGGAATCGACCACATGGAGCAGCAGGTTCGCGGTGCGAACTTCCTCCAGCGTCGCCTTGAACGCTTCGATCAGCAGATGGGGGATGCGATGGATGAATCCCACCGTGTCGGCCAGCATCGCTGTCATCCCGTTGGGCAGCCGAAGCCGCCGGATCGTCGGATCGAGGGTGGAGAAGGGGCGGTTCGCGGCCTCGACGCGCGCATCGGTGAGCGCGTTCATCAGGGTCGATTTACCGGAATTCGTGTAGCCCACCAACGCGACGGCTGGATACGGGACCTCCATTCGGCGGCGGCGTTGAATCGATCGCGTGCGCTCGACTTCATGCAGGCGCGCGCGCAATCGCGCGAGACGCTCGCGCAGGCGGCGGCGATCGACTTCGAGCTGGGTTTCGCCGGGACCGCGCGTGCCGACGCCTCCTCCGCCCGCGCCGCCGCCGCGCACGCGCGACAGATGCGACCATTGGCGCGTGAGGCGCGGCTGCAAATAGGCAAGCTGGGCGATTTCGACTTGCAGCTTGCCTTCAAGCGTGCGCGCGCGCTGCGCGAAAATGTCGAGAATCAATTGGCTGCGATCGATTACGCGGATGCCGAGTTCCTTTTCGAGGTTGCGCGCCTGTGCGGGGCTGAGCGCGTCGTCGAAGATCGCGACGTCGGCGTGCTTTTCGCGGGCCAGCTCGCGCACCTCAGCGGCCTTGCCCTTGCCGATAAAGGTGCGCGGATCGGGCGCCTTGAGCCGCTGGCTTAGGGTTCCCGCGACTTCCGCGCCGGCACTTTCCGCAAGCGCCTTCAACTCTTCGAGCGATTCATCGGCGCCGATCTCCGCGCCACGGCCGAGTTCGATTCCAGCCAGGATCGCGCGCTCGCGGCGCTCGACGGCAAGGTCGTGCAATTTCGTCAGGTCGGTTCTCCGCGCGGCACGTTGCCGCAGGCTTGAGCTTATCAAACGCTGTCCTGCGCGGCGACGCTCATCAACAAAGTTCGACGGCGCCGGGGGACCGCCCATTTTATATCGATGGTCAAGATGCCATGATGAAAAGGTGATGAGAGCCGAGGAAATGAACGCGGACCCGGATCGGATCTTGGATTCGGTGCTGCTTCTCTATTTCCTGAAGGGGGCCGCACCCATCTACGGGCGGACCAAAATGCAGAAGACGATCTTTCTCGTTGAGATGCGGCTTCGCGAAAAGGGGTTGACCGCTTCGCATTTCCGCTTCTTCCGCCACAATAACGGCCCGTTCAGCCCACAAGTCTGGGACCAAGCAGATCGTTTGTGCGAGCGTGGACAGCTTAGCCGTGGAAATCTCAACCCTACTTCTGAGGGGGAATTCATCCTCGACCTCGCGATGCCGGAGCTGAAAAAGCTGAATCCCAAGGCTTTTGAGATAATCGATCGCGAACTTGCTTACTGTAAGTCGCGCACCGGCGAGGCATTGATGAAGCAGGTCTATAAGATCGACTTGATCCCGGACGAAATGCCGGCTCGGCGCATGAAAGTGGAAGACATCCCGTTTGGCATCGATATAATCGTTCCTAAGCAGGGCGGCTTGAAGATACCAGCGGACCTTTTGGAGGTCCTGCGAGAGCAGCTTGCCGTCACGCCCGCTCAGCTTGAAGCGGCGCGTGCGAGAATGCCTATCCTTGAGCGGCGTGCAATCCGAAATCTTACCGAGGCGTTGAGCGAGGCCCCGCCATCCTGACGAATTCTCCTGGCATCACTCCAAGTAAAGGTCCCCATTTTTTCGCGAACACCCGCACTTCCTCAGCAGTATAGCCAATCATTGCCCGCTGTGCGATTTGCTGATCGGTCCAGCCTTGATCGCGAAGTTGCTGAATCAATCGCGCAAGGTCGCTGGAATATCTGAGTGGATTACCACTCATTTGCTACCGCAATTCCACGGTGCCGGGGGAGAGCATCCGCTCGACTTCGGCGACGAAGGAATCGGTCGGGGCGACGCGGAAATTGTCGCCGAGCAGCAGCACCAACTCGCGATCGCCGCCAAGTTCCAGGTGCAGATAGGCGCGCGTCTTGCCGCGATGGTTCCGCAGCACGGTTTTGAACTCCTCCAGCCCGCCGTTTGACAGGCGCGCGAGCGGAGCGGTGATGCGAACGTCGTGGATCGATTCGCTAAGCGCCGTGCCCAAGGGGGTGAGCGCGTCGATGATGATCTGCGCGCGTTCGTCGCCGGCGTCGAGCTTGCCGCGCGCCACCACCGGCTCGTCGCCGGAAATGAGCGATTCGTACTTGGCGTAAGTCTCCGGCCATGCGATCGCCTCGACCGCGCCCGCGCGGTCTTCGAGCGAGAAGGTCGCGTACCGCTTGCCGGATTTGTTGTTCTTGAGCTTGAGCGCGTGGACCACGCCGGCGACCCGCACTTGGCTGCCGTCGGGCGCGTTGGGAAGGTCGGCGGTGGTGGCGCCTTTGAGGCGCGCCAGTTCGCGCTCGTATTTGTCGAGCGGATGGGCGGTGATGTAAAAGCCGAGCGCCTCTTTCTCGTTCTTCAGCTTCTCTTTGGCGTCCCATTCGGGGATCGATTCGCGCGCGGGTAGTTGGAGCGCCGCCTTACGCGCGCCGCCGAACAACCCGATCTGATTCTTCTCGGCGTCGCTATTGGCCCGCTGCGCGAGTTTCAAGGCCGTCTCGGTTTGGGCCATGAGCGCGGCGCGCGGGCTGCCGGTGAAATCGAACGCGCCGCATTTGATGAGCGCCTCGAGCACCCGCCGGTTGACCAATTGAGAGCCGACGCGGACGCAGAAATCGGCGATTCCCTCGAACGGCCCGCCCTGCTCCCGCGTCGCGATCACGGCTTCGGCGGTTTTTGTGCCAACTCCTCGAATCGCGCCCAGTCCGAAGCGGATCGCCGCTTCCGATACGGCGAATTTGACCCGGCTTTGGTTCACGACGGGCGGAAGGATCGGGATTTTCATCTCGCGCAGCGACGCGATGTTCTTGTAGGTCTTGCCGGTGTCGTCCATCTCGATCGACATCAGCGCGGCCATGAATTCGCGCGGATGATGCGCGCGCAAATAGGCGGTCGTGTAGGTGGTCATCGCATAGGCGGCGGCGTGCGAGCGATTGAAACCGTAGGAGGCGAAGGTCTCGATCTTCTCGTAGATCGTCCTGGCAAGCGCGGCGCCGACGCCGTTTTTTTTCGCCCCCTCAAGGAAGCGGACGCGCTCCTTCTCCATGACCTCTTTCTTTTTCTTGCCCATCGCGGCCCGCAGGATGTCGGCCTCGCCGAGCGTGTATCCCGCCAAGGCCTGCGCGGCGCGCATCACCTGCTCCTGGTAAACGATTACGCCGTAGGTGTCGCGGAGGACGGGTTCGAGCAACGGATGGTCGTATTCGACCGGCTCGCGGCCGTGCTTGCGGTCCACGTAATGCTGGACCATCGTCTTGCCTTCCAGGATCGCGTCGAGCGGCCCGGGCCGGAAGAGTGAAACGGCGGCGACGATATCGTCGAAATTAGAAGGTTTGAGATCGGCGATAAACCGGCGCATCCCGGAACTTTCCATCTGGAACACACCGACCGTGTCGCCCCGCGAAAGCATCTGGTAGGTATCCGGGTCGTCCAATCCGATCCGGCTGAAATCGGGCGGCGTTCCGCCACCCGCGGAAATCAAATCGAGCGTGTCGGCGATTAGGGTCAGGTTCTTAAGCCCCAGGAAATCGAACTTGATCAGGCCCAGGTCCTCGCAACCTTTCATTGCATACTGTGTAATCGCCATCGCGTCCTCGCCGCGCTCCTTGTCCACGTAGAGCGGAACGAGTTCGGTGAGCGGGCGGTCGGCGATTACCACCGCCGAGGCATGGCGCGACGAATGGCGATACAGCCCCTCCAGCGCAATCGCGTAACTGAAGAGGTCGGGATGGTTCTTGCGCTCGGTCTTCAGCCGCGGCTCCATTTCGAGCGCGTCGCCAAGCGAAAAATCGCGGCCCTGTTTGGGTGCCGGATACAGCTTGACAATCCGGTCGGTCTCCGCGAACGACAGCCCCAGCACGCGGCCGACGTCGCGAATCGCCTGCTTGCCCTTGATCGTGCCGAACGTGATTATCTGCGCGACGCGATCCGCGCCGTATTTTTTGCGCACGTAGTCGAGTACTTCATCGCGCCGCTCGTAGCAGAAATCGACGTCGATATCGGGCATCGACTTGCGCCCCGGATTGAGCCAGCGCTCGAACAGCAACCGATGCTCGATCGGATCGGCCTCGGTGATTCCGAGCGCATACGAGACCAGCGAACCGACCACCGACCCGCGGCCGGGACCAACCGGGATGCCCAGGCTTTTGGCGCGATCGATGAAGTCGGCGACGATCAGCAGGTAGCCGGCAAAGCCCATTTCGCGGATTACCGGGATTTCCCGATCGAGGCGTTCCTCGTAGGCCGCTTCGTCAACCTCGGGGCGCCGCGCGCGGATTCCTTCGAGCCGCGCCGCCATCCCCTCGCGCGCCCTTTTCTCCATCAGTGCGTCTAAATCCGTGCCCGCATCGGCCTGATAGACCGGAAAATGGAACTTGCCGAACTCGAAATCGAAATCGATGCGGCGCGCGATCTCGACCGTGTTGCGGACCTCCTCGGAATCGGCGCCGAACGCTTTAGCCATCTCGTCGGGCGTCTTGACGTACAACTCGTCGGTGTCGAATTTCCAATGCGGCTCATTTATCGTCTTGCCGGTCTGGATGCAGAGCAAAACCTCGTGCGCCTTGGAATCCTCGCGATGGAGATAATGGCAATCGTTGGTGGCGACCAGCGGCAGTCCCACGCTCTTTCCGATCTCGCGCAGGGCATCGTTGAGGGGCGAATGGAGTTTGTTATCCTGCAGTTCCAGGTAAAAGCGATCGGGGAAAATCTTCGCGTACTGCTCGGCCGCCTCGCGCGCCTTGTCGATCCGGTTCTGCCGGAGCCATCGCGCGATCTCGCCCGACAGGCATCCCGACAGCGCGATTATTCCGTCCGATAGTTCGGCGAGAAGCTCCTTATCGATGCGCGGCTTGTAATATAGGCCCTCCTGATACGCGGCGGTGAGTAGTTTGCAGAGATTGCGGTAGCCGTCGCGATTCTGGGCGAGCAGGATCAGATGGTAATTGCCGCCGCCGTCGAAATCGTCGGTGCGCGGCGGCTGGCTGCGATCGTGGCGGCTGCCGGGCGCCAGGTACGCCTCGCATCCGACGATCGGCTTGATCCCGGCGGCGGTGGCCCGCTGATGGAATTCGACCGCGCCGAACATATTGCCGTGGTCGGTAATCGCAATTGCCTCCATTCCGGAGGCCTTCGCGTGCTCGATTAGCGGGCCGATTTTATTGGCGCCGTCGAGCAGGCTGAATTGCGTGTGAACGTGAAGATGAACGAATCCCATCGGCCCTGCCCCTCCTGCAACTCCAACATACGATCTTCACGCAGGAGGGGGCCGCTTGGCAACCGCTGTGGCGCATTACTGTGAACAACGCGCGCTTGGAAGCGGAGCCAAAGGCGGCTCGACGAGAGCGTCGACGCCAACGCCGGAAACTGCGCCGCGCGATCGTATGCGCGCCGATGGCGCTCGCGGCTTACTTCTTCCCGGCGGTTTCGGCCTTCTTGCCGCCGGCCTCCGGTTTCCTGGCCGCCGCCGCGCCTTCCTTGGCCGGAGAGCCCTTGGCCGCCGCTCCTTCGGCGGCCGGCGCCGCGCCTTCCGCCGGCGCGGCTCCTTCGGCGGGAGCGCCTTCCACGGCCGCTTCCGCAGCTGCGGGCGCCGCGACTTCGGCGACGGTCGGCGGCAATACCGTCACGACCGGGAAATCGGTGTCGAAAATCGGCTTGAGGTTGGCGGGGAACTTGACTGCGGAAACGTGGACGACGTCGTGAATTCCCACCTCCGTCACGTCCACTTCGATCGCCTCGGGAATCTCCAGCGGCAGGCATTCCACCGTCACCGAGCGTTCGAGCGGCTGCAAAATGCCGCCCTCGGCGATGCCTTTGGCTTTGCCGGTGAACTTGAGCGCGACGGCGACGCGCAGAGGGCGCTTGAGATCGACTTCGTAGAGATCGGCGTGGAGGATTTCGCCGGAGACCGGCGCGCGTTGCAGATCCTTGAAGATGACGTGCTTGCCGTCGAGGCCGGGCGCCGCGGACTTGAGCCTGATTAGCCGCACGTGGGCGGCAGCCGAAACGCGCGCGCGCAGTTCGATGCGATCGACCGCGAGCGGGGTCGGCTCGGTTGCGGGTCCGTACAGAATCGCGGGCACGCGGCCGGCGCGCCTTAGCGCGCGCGCACTGCCCTTGGGGCGGGTCGCCCGCTTTTCGCAGGCCAGTTCACCAGTCTCCATTTTGTCCTCGTCTTATGGGCCGGCAGCTCAATTAAAGAGCGAGCTGACCGACTCCTCATTATGAATCCTGCGGACAGCTTCCGCCAGCAGGCCCGCCACGGAAAGCGTCTTCAGCTTGGGCAGCCCGGCCTGCGCGTTGGGGCGCAGCGGAATCGTGTTGGCGGTGATTATCTCGCCGATATTGGACTTGTTTAGCCGGTCGCAGGCGGGATCGGAAAGTATCGGATGGACCGCGCAGGCGAGCACCTCGGTGGCGCCCGCATTGGCGACGACCCTGGCAGCCTCGGTAATCGTGCCGGCGGTGTCGATCATGTCGTCCACGAGGATTGCGATCGAGTCCTTGACCTCGCCGACCAGCCGCATCTCGGCGACTTCGCTGGCGCGGCGGCGGCGCTTGTCGATAATTGCGAGGTTCGCGTTGAGCCGCCGGGCAAAGGCGCGCGCCCGCTCGACTCCGCCCGCGTCGGGCGACACCACCGAGACCCGTTTGCCGTCCACGCGCTTGCGCAGATAGCCGACCAGCACCGGCATCGCGTATAGATTGTCCACCGGAATGTTGAAAAAGCCCTGAATCTGGCCCGCATGGAGATCGACCGTGAGCACGCGATGCGCTCCGGCGGTGGTGATCAGATCGGCGACCAGCTTGGCGCTGATCGGCACTCGCGGCGCCACCTTGCGATCCTGGCGCGAGTAGCCGAAGTACGGGATTACCGCGGTGATCCGCCCGGCCGAGGCGCGCCGCAGCGCGTCGATAATCAGCAGCAGTTCCATCAGGTTTTCGTTGGGCGGAGTGCAGGTGGATTGCAGGACGAAGCAATCGCCGCCGCGCACGTTCTCGCGCAACTCGACCATCACTTCGCCGTCGGGAAAGCGGCCGACTTCGGCCTCGCCCATCTGGACCTGCAAATGCTCGCAGACCTCGCGGGCGAGCGCGGGATTCGAGTTCCCGCTGAAAACTTCGAGTTGGTCTTTGACCCGATCCGGCATCGTTGCAATTCTCCCGCTCCGCTTACTTACCGTACCGTCCGCAAACCGCCCCCGGCCGGCGGTCGATTGGCTGGGCGGGAAGGATTCGAACCTTCGAATGCCAGGTCCAAAGCCTGGTGCCTTACCAGCTTGGCGACCGCCCAGCGCATGGCGGGCGCTGCCGGGAGCCGACCGTGCGAGCAGACCCGGAATTTCCCGCGAAGCCAACCGCTAGGGTGCGGGATAGCGATGTTAGTGACACCGATTTTGGCTGTCAATCGGCGCGGGAGGGCCGATAAAGCCGAAATCTTCCTGTCGGCGCGCCCGCAGCACCCTCGCCGATGCGATGCGTAGCGCTCGATCGTATCCCCTATCGCGCAATAGGTCCGCCCTGAAGCGCAAGCGTAGGGTCACGGGAGGATGCCGAATTCAGCCGGCATCCCGATACCGCAGCTACAAAACCGATGCCCAAGGAAAAGTGCCCATAATCATTGTGGGAATTGGGTTCGTTTGGAAATTTTTCTTTCTTTTCAGTAACGAGACCGAAGGCCGTTTAATTCTCACCTAAGCGACGACCGGCTTCATTATACCCGCACCGCACGTTTTTCATAAGGCTGAACCGGTTCAGCCATGAACCGATGCCTGCCGCTTCCTTCCTTGTCACCCTGAGCGGAGGCTGCCGGAGTCGAACGGGTCTCGCGCGCGAAGCGCGCGCCACGGACGCCGACTGCTCCGCTACGCCCCGCCTCTCTTTTTTTGATTTTCATTCTCGTATGTCGAAAAGGACGCGGCGCGCGGATAGCCGCGTCCGGCGAAAAACGGTAAATTCAATCCGTTCAACGCTCTGAACTTACGAGAGATGAAATCGCAACGCGAAGTCGTCGGGCTGTTCGGCCACGAAATCAGCGCCGAGTTTGCCCCCGATGCCGAAGTCGTAATCGCGCCGGGCGATTGCCTGCCCACGCTTCGCGCCCTGCCGTCCGGCTTTGCGAAGCTCATCATCACCTCGCCGCCCTACAACCTTGGCAAGATGAATTGACGCTGTCCTATGTCAAATCCCGCGGTAAAGGACGCCTTCCTTCAAAACTTAACGAAGCGGTTTGGCGTACCCCGCAAGCTCGGGAACAGTAATTCCCTTTTTGAGGTTGCCGAAGGGAAAGTGCGTTTATACTTCCGATATTCCAAGAAGCATCCGCGGAATCGTACATTTTTCGGCCTGCGTAAAGTCGACCTTCAAGAACTCCAGGGACACAACAGTGTCATTTGCTTTTTCTGGGACAACCAGTCGGAGCCGCTGTTTGTGCCTTTCGAGGAATTCGAGGAGATTTTTGCTGGCTTGGCGCCTGCTAACGACGGCCAGTACAAGGCGCAAGTTTACGAGCAGGTCGACGGAACTGAACTCTATATTGCGCACGCTGGGCGATTTAACGTGGAAGGCTACCTTGGGTGGCCCTATCTTGAGTCACGAATCGGGGCCGTGGGCGAGGCGCTTCCGGAGCTATCCCATGCGCAAGTACAGACGCTTCTCGGAGGGATCGGCGACGCCAAGGGCTTCGACATATGGATTCCCTCGAATGACAGGGGCAATCTTGACTGGAAGCTGACGGCGCGCTTCGGGTTCAGGGATTCTCTTCCACCCGGCCTCTCACCCGTGAAGGAAATTGCACAGGAGATAGGCGTCATCTGGTTGAGGCGTGGCGGTGAGCTCCCAGCGGCTTTCTATGAGGTGGAACACTCGACATCGGTATACAGCGGTCTCCTCCGGTTCAATGATGTCCACCTGACACTTCCCAACCCAGCGCTGCGATTCGGCATCGTTGCAAACGACCAACGTCGTGCGCTGTTCGCCCGGCAGGTAGGCCGGCCTACATTTCGTGCCAGTGGGCTAGACGAGGCCTGCACCTTCTTCGAGTATCGCAACGTATTCGATTGGCATAGAAGAATGCGGACAGCGGGGAAACATCCACAGCAATGAAAATCGTCGGCGAATATTCCTTCAAGCGCGGCAGGGAAACCGTCATGCGGCGTTATCCGCGCCTTCTCGCGGAGGTGAAGGAAATTATAAAGGGCGTGGACCCCGCCGTACTTAAAGCGAAAATCAGCAAGGAAAAAACGATGCCGGGCCGAATGCTCTGTAACCCGCGCGCCATCAACGCCGCCTTCGATCGGGAATTTTCGGCGCGCGGCTGGAAAAAAGTCCGCGTGCCTTGCGAATACCCGACGAACCACTACGCCAAGGATTACAAGACCAGGACAAAGCTTCCCGGCGCATTTCGCGAGATGGATTTCATCAAGCAGAAGCTTGGCATCGAAGTCCAATTCGGTAAATACGCCTTCATGGTTTATAACGGGTGCGCCAAGATGACCATCTTTCGCAATCTCGGCCACATCGACACCGGGATCGAAATCGTGCCGATCAAGGAACTCGCGGAGGAGATGTCAACCGGAGTTTCCTACTTCGAGCAATTCGTCTGGGACCTCGACCACCGCGGCGTCGCGGATATTGATATTCCGGTGCTGATCCTTGGTGTGGCGGCGTAGGCCGACTCAATTACCTTCCGCTTTCTTGAATTGCTCGAACCACTTCCAAAGGTCGGAGAAGCCCATCTCCTTCGGTATTGGGTTATCTGAAATAAATTTGGCTTCGAGATATTGGTTCCACCACGCCTCGCCAGTTCGCCTGGGGTGTTTGGCCAGCCAAGAATCGTAAAAATCCTTTTGTACTTCATAGTGGCCCGTGAGTATAAATCTATCCCAGTTTTTTCTCACCGGCTTTTCGCTTTGGGAGGGCGCAATTAAAAGAGCTACCTGTTCCATTTCCCTTTTGTTTTTGTCGCCCCACGCTTGCTGCATCGCTTCAATCGCCTCCTGATCAGTGTTCGGCCCGCTATACCCGAAAATCGTTACCATGAAAGCGTTAGCAAACCCCCTCTTCAATCGTTTCCATTCGTTGGCGATAAACAGATCTGCGCTATAATTCTTCTTCTTGATCGGATATAGAAGGGGGGGCTTCGTGAACTGCTCGCCACAATGTCGGCATTGAGCGGGCGGCCACCCCATCACGTTATCTTTCGCGCAATAGCCGACTCGTATGTTGCCGTGAAGGAACGCCAATACCGGCATACTTACTCCGGCTCGATGGTTTCGCGCGTAAGCTTGCATCAGCAATGGATCCCAGTTGAACGTCGCTATCAAATCGTCTTTGCGCAGAGAGAGGACCAGATGATCGTAGATGGTTGGGCGGTCTGGAAGTTCGAGTCCGTCAAGGTACTCCTCGATTAAATTCTGAATACGCGCCACCTTTTCGGTTTCGCCTTTTTCCCAAAGGTCGCTAAAAAGTTCCTCGAAATTGCCTTCGGGGTTTATTCCCATGCTCTGAAGCAGCGGCTTCAGGCCCACCACGTCCACAAAGTCGTTCATCAAGGGAAGTACATGCCCTGCTTTATCGCCAGTAGGACACGTGGCCCGACTCGCACCTGCGCCCAAAAGCACGACATGAGGCCTCGTCACGGATACGCGGCTTACTTCTTCTTCAACCGAGACTTCATAAGAGCTCATGGCGTTCACAGGTCTCCCGGATCGGCTATACCGCGCAATTCGTGACTTGCGCTAACCTTGGGCACGAAGGCGGGCGATTCGGCACCCTCACCTGCGCGTCACGCCGCTTGCGAAAAAGAACCGCAAGCGCCGCTCGGCGCCATCTTCCATTAAAGCCCTTGCGAAACCCATCATGGGTTTCGCGCTTCCCCCTTGAAACAGAAAGCGCCCTTCAACGTTGCTCAGGGCAGACTCCATTCCGATTTTCCTGCGTTTTCGCAGATTTGTTCTCCTGCCGGGCGAGCGGGCGGGTCAAGCGGTGGCCAGCGTGGTTGCGGCGGTGACTGCCGCGAACGGGGCGCGGCGGCTCATTTTCGCGGCCGCTTCCTCGGCTTCGGCGTCGGTTTTGAAGATTCCGAACACGGAACCGCCGCTGCCGCTCATCTGGACGGCGCGCGCGCCGTAGCTCTCGAGCATCGCCTTCAGGCGGGCGATTTCTGGGAATTTCGCGATCGCCGGGGCCGCCAGATCGTTCACCAACATCGCCGGCGATATTTCGCCGCGTGCGATCGCGTCCAAATCGGCGGCGGGCGCCGGGCCGCTCCAATTTTCCGGCGCGAGCGCGTTGTAGATTTCGGCGGTGGAAACCTGAAACGGCGGCGCCACGATCACCAGCGGCAATCGCGGCATTTCCGCTAGCGGTTCGATTAGTTCGCCGATTCCGCGCACGCGCGCGGGTCGCGGATCGAGAAAGAACGGAACGTCGGCGCCGAGCGCCGCCGCGATCTTCCGCATCCGATCCGTCCGCATCCGGTCCGTCCGCATCCGGTCCTGCGCGCCGATTCCTTCCAGCCGCGCCATCGTCCGCAGCACCGCGCCCGCGTCGCTCGATCCGCCGCCCAATCCCGCGCCGGCCGGGATGTGCTTCTCCAATTCGATCAGGACTTGCGCCGAGACGCCGAACTCCTCGAGGAAGGCATGCGCGGCGCGCGCCGCGAGATTCGCGCCGCCGGTTAGTTCGGGGACGTCGCACTTGAGCGCGACGCCGGAAATCGCGGCCGGGCGCATTTCAACGCCGATCGCGTCGGCAACCGACACCGGAAGGAAAACCGAATCGAGTTCGTGGTAGCCGTTGGGGCGGCGCCCCGTAACGCGCAAAAAGAGATTGATCTTCGCGCAGGCATGGACGGCGAGCCGCTTTGCCGCCGCCTCGGCAGCGCCGGATTCTTCGGTCATCCGGCCCGCACGCGCACCGTTCCGGGCGGAGCGGAACCGCGCAGCGCCCGGCGGGTGTCGGTTTGAATTACGCCGATAAATCCGAACAGCGTGACCAGCACCCCTGCGAGCACCATCGCGCGCCCGGCCAGAAAGGCCGCGTGGTAGAAGTCCATCCGCGCCGTCGCATAGGAGACCCGATCGTGGCCGGTGGTGAGCGGCCGCAAGACGGCGCCGCCCGCCTCTTCGTCAAGGTCGTCGAAGTTACGGTAATCGGCGGGCGAGGGGCTTTGGCCGGCCGCCATGACGGTCCTGCTGTACAATTCCGTGCGCTGGACGCCGATTATCCAGTTGCCGGCGCCAAGAACGATTAGCGCGGCGCCGAGCACAACCTTCCAGTCGGTGTAGATGTCTGGGAGCTTCATCCTCGAACGTCAAGGATAGGGCGCGCGCGCCGCTAAAACAATCCGCCCTGCCGCGCAGCGCGCGCTCGCGCGGAGTTTTGTTGCGCCGGGAGAAGGCCAGCCGCTATGATCGATAGACGGCCCCGCGATGCCTCAACAAGCCAGCCAATTAGACGCGACAATCGAGCGCTTCGATAACGGCGACAAGGGGGCGCTGGCCCGGCTGATCACGATCGTCGAGAATCGCGCGCCCGAATCGAGCGCGATAATCGAGCGGATTTACCCCAAAACCGGCCACGCCCAGATTATCGGAATTACCGGGCCGCCGGGCGCGGGAAAATCGACATTGATCGACCGGCTGATCGTCAAATACCGCGCGACGGGCAAGAGAATCGCGATTTTGGCGGTCGATCCGTCCAGTCCATTTTCGGGCGGCGCCGTGCTCGGCGACCGGGTCCGCATGACCAGCCATTACAAGGACGCGGGCGTTTATATCCGGAGCCTCTCCTCGCGCGGAAGCCACGGCGGTCTCAGCCGCGCCGCGCGAGAGATCGTGAAGCTGCTCGACGCCTTCGGCAACGACGTGATTATCATCGAGACCGTCGGCGTTGGGCAGACGGAGCTATCGGTCATGGATTTGGCCGATACCACCGTAGTGGTCACCGTCCCGGAAGGAGGAGACGGCGTGCAGGCGATGAAGGCGGGGCTGAACGAAATCGCCGACGTTTTTATCGTCAACAAGGCCGATCGCGAGGGCGCGGATCGGCTGAAGGCCGAACTTGAGATGAGCGTGCATCTGAGGAGCGGCGAGGGATGGCGTCCGCCGGTGCTGCTTACGCAGGCGTCCGCCGATCGGGGAATCGACGCGGCGATCGCCGCACTGGGACGGCATCGCGAGTTCCTGCGCGAGCATCGCGACGCCGCGCGCGAGGCGGGCCGCCGCGAACACGAATTCGCCGAAGTGCTGGGAGCGGAATTGGAGGAGCGCGCCGCGCGCGCGATTTCCGATGGCGGCGCGCCGGGCGTGATCGATGAAATTCGCGCCGGGCGGCTCAATCCGTACAGCGCGGCCCGCCGGATTATCGAAGACCGCGACTCGCTCGCGCGGCTGCTCGATTCCGGGGCGGCGAAACCGCGGGTTGATTGACGTGACGCAAGAAGCCAAATCCAAGGCTAATCACCGGCCTAAACTAAACGGGCGGCTGTTCGCGATCGGCGACGTTCACGGATGCCCCGACGAGGTGGCCGCGATCCTGCAGGCCGTCAAGCCGGAAGCCGGCGACACGGTGATTTTTGTCGGCGATTACGTCGATCGCGGTCCCGCTTCGCGCGGCGTGATCGAACTCGCGATGGAATTGGAGCGCGGCCCGGCGGAATGCGTGTTCCTGAAGGGCAATCACGAGGACATGATGCTGTCGTTTCTGGGCCGGCCGGGAAATTACGGCGAATCGTTCCTGTTCAACGGCGGCGTCGCGACGCTCGACAGCTACGGGATCGGCGAGAACGACCTGGAAAACGACGTTGAGGAGATCGCAAGCCGGATTCCCGATTCGCACCTGAAGTTCCTCGAACGGCTGTCGCTCAGCTACTTGCGGCCCCCCTATCTGTTCGTGCATGCCGGAATCATGCCGCTGCGCCAATTGGAAGAGCAGCAGCCCGAAGACCTCCTCTGGATTCGCCAGGAGTTCATTTTCCAGCCGCACAACCTGGGCGCGACGGTAGTGTTCGGCCACACTCCCATGCGCGGCGTAATGATCGATTTGCCCTACAAGCTCGGCATCGACACGGGCCTGGTCTATGGCGGAAAGCTCACCTGCGTCGAGTTGAACGAGGGCGTGATGCATCAGGTCGCGCGCGGCTCAGGTGAAGTGAAATCGCGCCGGATGCCGATGGACTTGAAGGAAACCGAAATCTTCAAGTGAGCCGCACGTAGTCAGCCATTTTCTATTGCCAAATTCCAGGGTATAATGGTAGCCATGGCTGCCAAAGTAACTCTCGATAAGCTCGGGCGGATCGTGCTTCCAAAGCCAACCCGGGACAGGCTGCAACTTGCCGCGGGCGATCGGTTGGAGTTGGAAAATCTAGACGACGGAATCGCGCTCAGGCCGATGCGCGGCGCGGCGCAGCTGAGAAAGAAAAACGGGGTATGGGTTTATCGCCGTGGAGAACCGTTGGCGGCCGCGACGGTTCAGGAGACTATCGAGCGGATCCGCCGCGAGCGCGACGATTTGAACCTCGGAAAAGGCCGATGAAGGCTTTTTTCGATACCTCGGTGCTGATTCCGGTCTTCCTTGAAGATCATGAGCATCATGAGCGGAGTTTGGCCGCCTTTCTGGGGGCGGGTAAGGCGCGCGATTGCTGCGCGGCGCACAGTCTGGCCGAGGTCTATTCGGCGATGACGCGGCTGCCGGGGAGCCATCGCCTGAGCGGCGAGCAAGCGATGCTTTTTCTGGGCGAAATTCGCGATCGCCTTGCGCTTATTGCGTTGACCGGCACTGAGTACTATGCGGCAATCCGGGAGGCCGCCGCAGTCGGCATCGTCGGCGGGACAATTTACGATGTGCTGATTGCGCGGTGCGCCCTTAAGGCCGCTGCCAATACGATCTACACATGGAACATCCGGCACTTCGAGCGGTTTGGCCCGGCGATCGCCGAAAGGCTTCGCACCCCGTAAGTCGATCCGCGGCCGCTATCGCGCCGGCGATTGATTGAATCGCGCCCTTTCCCGGCAATTTCGCTCACGCTAAAGTATGGGGTTCCTAAGTGGCGACGTAGCTCAGTTGGTCAGAGCATGCGGCTCATATCCGCAGTGTCGTAGGTTCGACTCCTACCGTCGCCACCATCCTTTACGCTTTCTTGCCCTGCTTGCCTTCGATCCACTCGAACATCAGCTCCTGGTAATATTCGAGGTCGCGGCCCATCAGAAAGACTTTCGGGACGCCTTCGATTTTAGCATAGACGGCGGTCTCGACCGGATTTTCGGCGCCGAAGTCGATTTCGATCGGCTTGGGCCGGCCGGGCGCCCGGATCGTCATCCGGGTCTTCGGATGGACCAGCCCGAACTCGGACAAATCGCGGCTATTCTGCGATACCACTTCGACCGAGTGCTCGTGCAGCAGCAGATTCACCGTCGAGGTCATCAGGTCCTGCGGGATGAATTTTCCGGGCGGTTCCACCACCTGGTAAAGCTTGCCGTCGGGGGTCTTGCGGAATTCGAGCTTTTCCGCACCGCGCGTGACGGTTATCGAATCGATCGCGCCGAGCTTCAACAGGCTTTCCTGGGTCGCAATCAATTCCGGGGCGAACCGCTCGGCGCGGCGGCCGATGATAAAGATCGGCAGCAGAACCAGAAAGACGAGCGTGTAGATTATCGCGGGGCGCGCGCTCATGCGAAGAACCTGCGGCGCACGAACACCGCGCTGCCGATCATGAACAACAGCAGCGGCTCGGCGAACGCGCCGAAAATCGCGAGATTGCGCGTCTGTTCGTCGGTGACGTAAAAGGCCGCGGTCTCCGCGCGATTGATTCGTTCGCGGCTCGCGATCATCATCTCGTCGCCCGCGAGCGCATTGATCGCGCTGGTGGCCAGCGAACGATTCCCCAGCATCTCGATAAACTGGTTGGAGGCGAACGCCGAACTGCCGAAGCCCACAATCCTGGTCATCCGGTCGAGCGGAATATGGGGGGTGGCGGCGGGCGTGAAATCCATCTCGGTTCCGACCGGAACCGGACCGCGGATATCGCGTCCGGTTTGGAACGCGGTAATTCCAGTGGTCAGCGCCTTGGGATCGCCCGAGGCCCAGCTTTCGCGCGACGATTTGAGGAATGCGCTCGCCCGCCATAGAACAAGGCCGCCGGGCGCCGCCGCGCCGGGCACCGCCAGCGGCATCACGGCGCGCGCCAGCGAGAAAACGGCCGGCTCCGCCATCGCGCGGCTGATGTCGTTGTTCTTGGAGCGAATCGGAATCTGCGTGGTCAGGATTTCGCCCGCGGTCAGCCGGTAAGCCGGATCGACGATCACCTTACCGCTGAAATCGAGATCGTACTGCTTGAGAAATTTAACCAACGCGGGCGATCCGTAGGGATCGATCATCGCAAGAAAATGGCCGCCGTGGCTCAGGTAGGTTTGGAGTGCGGCCAATTCCTGCGGCAGGAAATCCGAGCGCGGACCGAGCGCGACCAGCACGCTCGCGTTGGCGGGCACGCCGCCGGCGAAGAGCGACACGTTGTCGATCTGATAATTGTTTTGCAGGAGCAGCGTGCGCCATTCCGAATAGCCCAAGTTCCGGTCCGAACTGAACAGATCGCGCTCGCCGTGGCCGATCGTGAAATAGACGTGCTTGTTGGCGGGCGTGGAGACCTGCAGGATCGCCGGAATCAACTCGTCGGAGCGCGAGTTGTCGAAATCGCGCCGCCGCCCCTGCGATTCGACCACCACTTCGCCGTAGGTCGATACGCCGTATTCGCGCGACAATCCCGGCGCCCGGTTCACGTCGATCACCTGATAAGTCAGCCGCGGCGTGAAGGCGGACGCCTGAAACAGCAGATTCGACAAATCGAGATAGGTGGGATCCTCGACGCGAACGAATGCCATCACCTTGACGTTGTGCGTGAGTCCCGCGAGCACCCGCTGGTCGAATTGCGACAGCGAATACTGCCGCCCCGGAGTCAGGTCCCATCGAATGTTGTGCTGATCGGCAATCGCGCCGGCGGCGATCAGCACCGCGGCGAACGCGATCGCGGTGTAAATCAGGATTGCGTAATTCTTCCAGATCGAAGCGCTCCCGCCCACCGCGCGTTCGCCTACCTGCGGCCGGTCCATTTCCGCGCCTCCATCGATCGCAAGGTCAGGAACAAAAAGAAAATTATGAAGAGAACGAAATAGACCACGCGATCGAGATCGATCACGCCCTTGGCGAACGGCCCGAACTGGTCGAACAGGGAGAACGCGCGCAGCACATCCAGCCAATCGCTGCGGAACGCCGCTTCGTTCCAGTTGAGGATCCAGAAAAACAGGAGCAGCGCGATCGTGCCCACGCCCGCCATCACCTGGCTTTCGCACAGCGAGGAGATGAAAATCCCGCACGCGATAAAGCCGGTCCCCATCAGGAACAGGCCCAGGTAGCCCGCAAGCAGCGGCAGCAGCGGAAAGGGCTGGATGCTGTAGAGATAAGCCGGGTAGAGGAGCGTCAGCGCCAGCATCATCAGGAAGATTCCCATCGAGGCGAGGAACTTGCCGCCCAGAATCTCGCCGTCGCGCAGCGGATAGGTGTAGAGCAATTCGACCGTGCCGAGCTTGCGCTCCTCCGCGAACAGCCGCATCGTGACGAACGGCAGGGTCAGCAGGAGGCAGAGCCGGAGGTCGCTGAAGAGCAATTGCCAGTAGTTCTGGATGATGTCGTGGGCGAACGAGATGGTGACGAAGGCGACCAGATCGCTGTACGCGTACCATCCCGCCAGCACCAGAAAAATTCCCGACAGGACATAGACGAGCGGAAAGGCGAAGTACGAACGCAATTCCTTGCGCATCACCGCGAGCATCCGGCCCGCCGAAAAGCCGGTCCCGGCGGCCCGGACGGCCGCGCGGCGCGACTCGGCGCGGCCGTGCGCGGTTTCGATTGCGGCGGCTCCGTCAGACATCGATCGTCATGCTCGCAATCGAGATTGTCAGGCGGCGGCCCTAACGGCAAGATCGTAGTTGCCGCCCGCCCTCTTGCATCTTGCTGCCATCGTTGGAAAATTTGGGAACACTACTGGCGGGAGCGTATGCGGCGACCAGTATCGCACCGATGAGCAGCACCGAAACCTTCGATCCGTCCAAGTTGGTGGAGGTATTTGCAAACATTGATGGAACTTTGGTCAGCATGGCCCGCGACCAGTTGACCGGGAGCGGGATCGAGGGCTTCATTTTTGACGAGTACACATCAAGCATTGGTGGAATCGGACGGCGCGCGCTTATTCCAATGCGCTTGATGGTTCAGGCGCAGGACGCCGAGCGGGCGCGCGAGTGCCTCACGGACCTCGGCTTTCCGGTCTAAGGCCGGATTCCAAGATCGCCACGGCGCGTTCTTCACGGAGGTCTTCAATCACGCGGTGCAAATCAATGTCGCCTACCGGCTTTCCTTGATGCACCCAAAGCCCGCGCTCCCGCACCAACGCGGGCTTTTCAGCGGCGGATCGCAGAGCCAAGCCGCGCCCCTTCTTTGACCTCAATGCCATACGTCTTAATTATGCCATACGAATAACAGATACGTCAGCCTCACGCCAACATTCAGCACGTCCCAACAAATCGCGCCTGCCTTGGCATGGCCGGGGCGGGACGGTTGTGATAAACAAAGCGCCATTGCGGAGTTAGCGATGGCATTGCAGTGGTGGCAAAAGGCGGTCTTTTACCAGATTTATCCGCGCTCGTTCGCCGATTCCAACGGCGACGGAATCGGCGACTTGGACGGCATCACCGCCCATCTCGATTACTTGAACGACGGCACGCCCAACTCGCTCGGCATCGACGCGATCTGGCTTAATCCGATCAATCCTTCGCCGCTCGACGACTGGGGTTACGACGTGAGCGACTTCTGCGGCATCCATCCCGACTTGGGCGACCTGGCCGCCTTCGATCGTTTGGTCAAGGAGGCGCATCGCCGCAATATCCGCGTCATCGTCGATTTCGTGCCGAACCACACTTCGGATCGCCATCCCTGGTTCGTCGAATCGCGATCGTCGCGCGATAATCCCAAGCGCGATTGGTACCTCTGGGTGGACAGTCCGCCCGATCGCCCGCCGACGAATTGGTGGAGCAACTTCGGCGGTTCGGCGTGGCAATACGAAGAATCCACTCACGCCTGGTATCTGCACCTGTTTCTCACCTCCCAGCCCGATTTGAATTACCGCAATCCCGAAGTGGTCGAGGCGATGCACGACGTTATGCGCTTCTGGCTCAATCGGGGCGCCGACGGCTTCCGAATCGACGTGGTTCACGGGATGATCAAGGACCGCGATTTGCGCGACAATCCGCTCCGCACCGAGTTCGATCCCGATATGCCGATCAACCTGCCGGGAACGCAGGACCCGCTCTACAGTCACGACCGGCCGGAAGTCCACGACATTATTCGCGGCTTTCGCCGGACGAGCGACGAGTTCAAAGAGCGCGTGCTGGTGGGCGAGGCATGGCCGCGAAAGGCCGACGGGCTGGCGCATTATCTGCGGCCCGATGAGCTTCAGCTCGCGTTCAATTTCCGGTTCTTTTTGTCGCCATGGATCGCGTACGGATTCCGTCACGCGATCGAAACGACCGAGCGCACCTTCGGCCCGCACGCATGGCCGACCTGGACGCTGTCGAATCACGACGCGCCGCGCCATTTCTCGCGCTACTCGCACGGCGGCGACGCAGTCGCGCGCGCGAAGGTCGCGGCGGCGATGATCATGGCGATTCGCGGCACGCCGTTTCTCTACTATGGCGAGGAAATCGGGATGCCCGACGCAACGCCGCAGGGCCGCGCGCGCGATCCGATGGGCCGCGACTGGTGCCGCACGCCGATGCAATGGTCCGGCGCGCCCAACGGGGGCTTTTCAAAGGCGGACCATACATGGCTGCCGTGCGGCGACTTCGCAAGCGTGAACGTCACGGCGCAGAAGGACGACCCGAACTCGATGTTCTCGTTCTATCGCCGGTTAATCCGAGTGCGAAAGGAAAATCCCGCGCTGACCGAAGGCGAAATGAAATGGCTGGAAGGCGCGCCGGACGATTGCCTCTGCTTCCACCGCGAAGCCCCGAATCAGCGGCTGCTCGTCGCGCTCAATTTCACCGCCGAACCGCGCACGATTCCGTCGGCGGGCGGCAAGATTATCCTGAGCACGAGAGTCGAGCGCACCGGCGAATCGCTTCGCGGCTCGCTGGAACTTGGCCCGGACGAAGCGGCAATCGTGGAATTGGCGGGGTAGGGGTACGGATCCGCAACGCCGCGCTGGGTCCGTTGCATCGAGAACGCCTATTTATCGGTCAATTTTGCTTCACCGCGCAGCGTTGCCGTTGCGCGGATGGTGGCCTTCAATTGCTCCGCTCCAGCCCGGAGGTCCGATTCTTCCCAAAGGACTGTATGAGAGTGCTTCGTGTCGAAATGGGTCTTGTTCTTTTCGAAGTGCGATTTTTCACAAGTATAGATCACGGGCCTGCCAATGCCTTCTGCGAATCCGCCTTCCCAATACGCCCCAGCATTTGCTTTGGTCAGTTCGCACACTGCAAAGCGGGCTTTCAGGATCTCCACGCGCATGCGATTGTCGATTAACCCGGCTTCCGGCTGATCAATAATCCGACGAAGCTCAAAGCCAGTTTCGGCGACCGCCTCTTTGAAGGACGAGAACAAACGATCAAGAAGCGCATCACCGAATGGCATCGCCATGAAAGCCAATCTGCTTTCGGTCCGAGCGCGTTTGAGGTCTTCATACCTTTGCCAGCCATCGAAAGTGAGGCCAATAGAGAAGCGATGAGGCGACGAGGGAAACGTCAGGTTTTTTTGAGCCAAACCTTCGATCAAGTAGTCTAGACCCTCATTCTCGGGTTGCGGAGATGCTCCGACCAAAGCCGTTAGCTTTCGTCTTTCTCTCACCTCAACCCTTGCGTTAGGCTTTCCCATTCGCAAAAGCTCACCGCCAAGCCAGAGCATCAGCGAGTCCACCTGCTCCGCCACGGAAGGCAGTGTTTGCTCGTCGAGAATTTCTTGCAGCCGCTTTTGATCGATCTCCGGCCTTTGCCCTTGCTCGCAGGCGAGCCGGATCCAATGACTCACAGCGCCTCGTTTAGCACCTGTCCTTTCGATATCGCGGGCCGCCAATCGAGTGATTACAAAACTTCCGCAGCCTGGGCAGTCTACAGGTAATCGGTTGCCGCCATCGGTTGGTTCTCCACATTCGGCGGCATTCTGACACACCGGGCATTTTGCCATAGTAGTTTGCCTCCAGCAGCAGTTTATCAGAATTTAGCAAAACAATGACTAATCGGGCATTGGTAGTTCCATAAAACGAACTCGGCGCTGAAAACGCCGATGGATATTAGCCCAGGGCAACGCCCTGGGTTCTGCGAGATAAAACAATCCCGCCCTGTATGGGCGGGAGGATTTCCTCGCGCCCCTTCAGGGCGCGCTAATCAAAAAAAACCTTAACCCAGGGCGTTGCCCTGGGCTAACATCCTGCGCGCCTTCAGCGCGCGGATCATCGTCAGTTTGAATTTTTGACAAGTCTGCGCCCTACCCCAGCGCGCCGGATTCCTTGAGCTTCGCGATCTCTTCCCACGACAGTCCCAATTCGAGCGCGACCTCTTCGGTATGCTGGCCGAGTTCGGGGGCCGCGCGATGCGGGCCGGCGGGGCCGTCGCCGAATTCCATCGGGCTGTTCACCACGCGGCAATTCGGCCAGTTGGGATTTTCCGCCGGCACAAACGCGCCGATCGCCTCCGCTTGCGGGTCCTTCAGGGCTTCGGCCGGAGAGGCGACGTGGGTCCAAATCAACTCATGGCGGTGGAGAATCGACGCCCATTCATCGGCGGTTTTCTCCGCCATCACGCGATCGATCTCGGCGGTCATCAGTTGGCAATTCATCGCGCGCGCCGGCGAATCCTTAAAGCGCGGATCGTCGCGCCATTCGGGATGCTCCAGCGCGGCGCAAAAGGCCGGCCAGAACCGATCCCCTTGGATCATCACGAAATAGATCCAACGCCCATTCTTGCACTGGTAGGAACTCCAGAGCGGATTGATGCGGTTGTTGCGCGCCTCGGCCGACGGCGTAAGCCCCATGATCAGGCCCATCGTCAAATCGACCGAGTTCATCCACAGGCCCATCGCGAAGAGCGACGTGCGCACCTCGCATCCGCGTCCCGTCCGTTCGCGCTGGAACAGCGCCGCCGAGACGGCGCCCGCGAGCGCCAAACCAGAGGGATGGTCGATCATGGCCGGACGCTGCGCGGGCGGCGGTTGCCCCGGCTCGCCGATCGTAGCCATCAGGCCCGACCGCGCCCATCCGGCCGCGTAATCGTAGGCGGGACGATTGCGCTCCGGGCCGCGATGGCCATAGCCGTTGATCGAGGCGTAGATGAGGCGCGGGTTGCGCGCCTTGAGCGTCGCGTAATCGAGCTTCATCCGCTCGATCGCGTCGAGGCGGAGGCTGGTCACGAAGACGTCGGCGCGTTCGATCAGCTTGAGCGCGAAGCCGTGGCCTTCGGGGCGGCGCAAATCGACCGCGACCGAGCGCTTGTTGCGGTTTTCCATCTCGAATGGCGGCGAGACCGGAAGGGCCGTGCCGCCCATCATCTTGGAGATCGTTCCGCGCACCGGGTCTCCGCCCTTGGGGTCTTCGAGCTTGACTACCTCCGCGCCCCAATCGGCCATCACGGCGGCTGCCGCCGGCCCCGCCACCCACATTGCGAGTTCAACTACCTTGATGCCCTCAAGCGGCCGGTCCATTATGATAATGCTCCTTCATCCGAACTGAGAGGCCATTTTGTCAGGATTCGCGGCAAAAAGAAAATCGCGCGCCGATGCGGAGAATCGAAGGCCGGTGGGCCGGTTCGAACCACGCAAAACATTATCCGCGTCCGCGTGAAAACATCCCCAACCGGGGAGCGAGAGAGCGTTAGTTGCGGCGCCGGATTTCGTGCAACGAATTTTTGGCTCGAAACAATATCGTCCGTGCGCGATTGTCAAAAAACTTCCATTCCGTGTAATCTGCGTAATCGGTGGATAATTCCCGGTCCATATTGCGCTGCGCCGCCGCAATCGCGATCTGCGCCGCGCTCGCGATGCTGTCGGGATGCGCGGTGCGGAATTCCGCCGCGCCCGGCGTTCCCAATGCCGCCGCCGCCGTTCCCGCGCCCCGGCCGGCGCCGCTCGGCGCGCACGCGCCGTACGCGATTACCGCGGGCCTCGACGGCGATTTGTGGTTTACCGAATACCAAGGCGCGGGTCTCGGCGAAATCACGCCGTATGGCAAGACCAAGCGCTTTCCGATCGCGCCGGGCAGCTTCGCCGAACGAATAACGGCCGGTCCCGACGGCGCGATCTGGTTCACCGACACGGCCAATAACCGAATCGGCCGGATCGACGCCAACGGATCGACTACCTATGTCAAGCTGCCCCATCCCGATAGCGCGCCGGTGGGAATCGCCGCCGGGCCGGACGGCGCGATCTGGTTCACCGAGCACGCGGGCAACCGCGTCGGGCGGCTCACGATGGCGGGACAGGTGACGGAGTTCGCGCTCTCAAAAGACTCCCGGCCGGCGGAGATAATCACCGGCCCGGACGGCAATCTTTGGGTTGGCGAGGACCAGGCCGGCGCGATCGCGCGCATCACTCCCGCCGGCAAAGTAACCGAATTCGAGATTGGCCGCTCCGGGAGCCATCCGGCGATGCTGGCGGCCGGCGGAGACGGCAACGTCTGGTTCACCGAACCGGCGGCCGACAAGCTCGGCAGAATCACCCCGCTCGGCACGATCACGGAATTTCCGCTGCCCGATCCCGGCGTGCCGCTGGGAATCGCCGCCGGTCCCAAGCATAATCTGTGGGTGACGGTGGTGCGGGCGCACTTGATCTACCGCGTTGCTCCAAGCGGCGAAATCACCGAATTTCACACTTCGCCCGTGACTTCCGCAACCTTCATCGCCGCCGGGCCCGACGGCAACCTCTGGTTCACGGAGCCAAACGGAAAGATCGGGCGGATGACCACGGCGGGCGGCATCACCGAGTTTGTATTTTCCGATCCATTCAAAAAAACGAGCAGCAACTGAGCGCAGGAGATTCAACCGATGGGCAAGCTGGACGGCAAAGTGGCCGCGATTACGGGCGGCGGACGCGGAATCGGCCGCGGCGTCGCCAAACTCTTCGCCGCGCAGGGATGCGCGGTGGTGGTGAACGATTTGGGCGTGTCGGTCGTCGGCGAAAAGGAAACCGTTTCGCCCGCCGACGAGGTCGTCAAGGAAATCAAAGCCGCCGGCGGCAGCGCCGCATCCAATCACCTGGATATCGCGACGGTCGATGGCGGCAAGGGGCTAATCGATCAGGCGATCAAGGAATTCGGCAAGCTCGACATCCTGGTCAACGTCGCGGGCATCCTGCGCGACCGGATGATCTTCAACATGGGGGAGAGCGAATGGGACGAAGTGATCCGCGTGCATCTGAAGGGCCATTACTGCACGATCCGTCCCGCGTCGGCATATATGCGCGAGCGCAAGTACGGCAGGATCGTCAACTTCTCGTCGAACTCGGCGCTCGGCTCGCCCGGCCAGCCGAATTACGGCGCCGCCAAGGCGGGAATCCTGGGACTGACCTACTCGTGCGCCAAGGCGCTGCAAAAGTACGGCGTCACCGTGAACGCGATCATGCCCGGCGCCGCCACCCGCATGACCGATACGATCCCGGCCGGCCGGATGCCCAACGCAACTGGAGTCCCGATGTCCGAGCGGGTCGAAGGCACGCCGCGCGATCCCGCCAACGTCGCGCCGATCGTGCTGTATCTGGCGAGCGACGACGCCGCCAACGTGACCGGGCAATGCTTCGGCGCGTCGGGCTACCGCATCATGCGCTACCGGCACATCGTGCCGGATCGAATCATCTACAACACCGGCCCGTGGGAGATCGACAAGCTGTTCGATATTCTGAAGACCACGCTAATGGTTGATCTCGCCGAGCCGCGGATGTGATCGGGCGGCGAGATTATTGCGCGGGCGATTTTCCCGTTAGGGCTTGGTTCAGAAACATCGTCACGCGCGCGGCGTATTGATCGGGCGCGGCGAAGATCGCATCGCCGTGGCCGTTGGACGGCGCGTTCCACATTCGAGTTGCCGATCCGCTCATCGCCAAAAGCGCAAGTCCGTCCGATCTGGGCGTCAGCTCGTCGCCGCGATTCTGGATAATCATCACCCGCGCGCCGCCGAGCCGCGCCGCGGCTTTTGCGGGCGAGACAAAGACGGGATCGCCGCCGAGGCGTAGTGCCGCCGCGTACATCACCGTCGCCACGAATGCGGAATTCAGGCCGGCGACTGACGGAGTGCGGCGGAGCATCGCACCGAGATTGTCGTAGCTACTGTCGGCGACGATCGCGGCGAAGACCGGACGTTTCGCCTGCGCAAACAGAGCGGCAGCAGCGCCCTCGGAAACGCCCAGCGCGGCGACTGTCTTGAACCCCCGCCCCTTGAGCCAATCGGCGGCTGAAAGCGCGCGCCCGCTTTCGCGTACGCCCCAATCGGTCGCCGCCCCGGGCGTGTCGCCGCTGTCGATCGTAAGAACCGCGAAATTCGCCGCGTGCAGGAATTTCGCATACGGGAGCATCGCGGCGCGACTGGCGCCCGACGGTGGCAGGAGCAATACCGCCGTGGACGAATCGCTGGCCGGAATGAACCATCCGGCGGCGCTATCGCCGCCCCCGGCGCCATCGATCTTCACCGTCTTGAAATCGGCGCCGAAGGCGTTGTGCGGATCGGCATCCGCGGCGAGCTTCGGAACGTGCACGCCGTGAACGTCACCGCGGCCGCCCGCCGGAAATTCAGGATACTTGAGGCGCCGCGAGACCACCGTCGCCGCGCCGAACCATAGCGCGGCCGCGACGGCGAACATGATCGAGCCAACGTAGAACAATCGGCGCGGTGTCCGGCCCGCGCGCGAAGGTTCGGCGGCGGCCGGTTTCGATTCATCGCCCATCCGCTATGGTTTGGCCGATTGCATCCGCAATCGCAAGCGCGCTTGTGAAGGGTTCAACCGTCCCCTTATGCTGCCGTTGGAATGCCACGCGGACGGAAGATACCCGCGCTCGCGGCGCATGGAGGTGCGGGCGCTCCCGGTCCCGCCGCCGAAAGTTCCGGGCGGCGGCGCGGGATGCTTGCCGCGGTGCGCGCCGGCGCGGCGATTCTGCGGTGCGGCGGCGGCGCGCTCGACGCGGTGTCCGCCACGGTCGCCGCGCTGGAGGACCATCCGCTGTTCAACGCCGGTTACGGTTCCGTGCTGAATTCCGTAGGGCGCGTTGAGATGGACGCCTCCGTGATGGAGGCCGTGCCGCGCGCGGAGCGCACAAATCGCGCGGGCGAATCCGCGTACCTCCTGCGCGCGGGCGGCGTTGCCGCGATAGGCCGCGTGCGCAATCCGGTCTATCTCGCGCGCGCCGTGATGGAACGGACGCCGCACCTCCTGATGGTGGGCGCGGGAGCCGAACGCTTCGCGCGTTCAGTTGGAATCAAGCTCTGCCGCCCCGAGGAGCTAATCAGTCCGCGCGCGCGCGAACGATGGCGCTCGCGGCGCAAAACGATCGCCGCGCGCGAGCATGGCACCGTCGGCGCGGTGGCGATCGATTCGCACGGAACGCTCGCTGCGGCGACCTCGACGGGCGGATGGCCGGGCAAACTTCCGGGCCGGGTGGGCGATTCGGCGATTATCGGAGCGGGCACCTTCGCGAATTGGCTCGGCGCGGCGTCGGCGACCGGCAATGGCGAAGCGATTATTGTCGCCGCGCTGTGCCGCGAGGCCGTCCTCGCGCTTAAGAATCACGCGCCGGGCGCGGCCGCGCGCGATGTGATTGCGCGGCTTTCCGCGGCATCCGGCGCCGAAGCCGGCATCGTCCTAATCGATCGGCGCGGACGAATCGGCTATGCGCACAACGCCGCGATGGAGGTCGCGACGTTCGATCCCGCGGCGGGCCTGCGCCATCTCCGCCCCGCGCCGGTCTCGTCCGCGCGCCGCTCATGAATTCCATCGAAGCGAAACTCGCGCCGCTTCGTCCGGCAATGATTGCGCTCGCGGCGCTTATCGCGCTCCTCGTCCTCGGGCAGGGAATCGGCGCGCCGTTCGAGAAGGACGCGGAGCCGCAATCGGCGCAATGGATCGCAAGCGTCGTGCGCGACGGCCGCTGGCTCATCCCGGAGGACTACTACGGCGCAATCGATCGCAAGCCGCCGCTGTTTTACTGGCTGGCGGCGGCAGTCGCCGAAATTTCCGGCGGCGCCGTCAACGAGGTTAACGCGCGCGCCGTCTCGCTCGCCGCCGGAACCGCGCTAGCCGTGGTTGTCCTCGCATGGACAGCGGCCAACCTCGGCGCGGCGGAAGGATGGCTCGCGTTCCTGTTCCTGCTGGGCATCTACGGATTTTCCTCGCGCGCGACGCTCGCACTGACCGACATGCTGATGACGCTGCTCGCCTTCGGCGCCTACCTGACGATATTTCCGCTGCTGAGTGGCGCCGAATCTACCCGCCGCACGATCGCGGCCGGCGCGCTCCTGGGTCTGGCGGTATTAACCAAAGGCCCGGTCGCGATCACGTTGGTGGCGCTGGCTGCCGCCTGCTTCATTCTGATGGAGCGGCGCAATCCGTTCGCGATGCTGAAGCGGGGATGGCCGTGGCAAATTTTCGCGATCGCGCTCGGAATCGCGGCGTGCTGGTACGTCCCGTGGCTCGTGCGCGGAGGCGATCGCACGTACCACGTTTTCCTCGCCGAGAACTTCGGCCATTTCCTGCCCGAAAAATTCGGCGGCACGGGAGAGGCGGCGCGCCCGATCTGGTATATAGCAATGCGTACGATCGGCGGGTCGCTCCCGATTGTGGCGATTGTTCCCGCCGCGATCGCGGCGCTCGCGGCCGGAGAAATCGCGGGCGAACGCCGGCGGCCGATCGCGTTCCAGGGCGCATTCGTGCTCGCCACGATCGCGTTTTTCTCGATCGCCAGCGCCAAGCGCGACGATTACATTCTCCCCGCGATGCCTCCGATTGCGATTCTGTGCGCCACCGCCTTTTTCCTCGGCGAGCCGCGCGCCGGAGCGGCGCGATGGAGCGCGCGGCTGCGCGATGGCGCCGTCGCGGCGATTGCGATCGCGATGCTCGCGGCGCTCGCGGCCGCATGGCTGCCGCGATCCGCATTCGTGGACGTGGGATACCAGATGCAATCGAGCGACGCGGCAACCTTCGCGCTCTTCACCGGGGCAATGCGATCGTTCGCGCCCGCATCGATCGTGTTCATCGCGGCGACGCTCGCCGCATCGGTCGCCGCGCTAATCGCGGTGCGCCGCCGGATTCCGATCGTGGCGGGCGCGGCGGTGGGAACTCTCGCGCTTGCCGCTTCGCTCCTGCTGAACGCTTCGATTCGTCCGGCGCTCACGCGCGAGCGGGACCTGGGGCCGTTCGCCGCCGCGATGCGCGCGAAGATCGGCGATGCGCCGTTATTTATTCTGCATGGAAAGGATTACGAATTGTCATACTACTGGGGCCGGGAAATTCCGCCGATTTTGGGCCGCCGGGCGGTCCATCCGCAAGCGGATCTCCCCTTCTATGTGGCGGCGCGCGAGCACAGCCTGGGCGCGATCCCGCCCGCGATGCGCTCCCGGATGAAACCGCTCCTGCGCGCGAAGACGATCGGCGGCGCCGGCCCGTACACGCTCTATGAAATCGCCCCAGCCGCGAAACCTTCCGCGAAAGACCCCCGATCGGGCCGAATTGCGCGGCGGGGCGGGCGGCGATATTCTCTAAACGGATGCCGATTTTCGAGTACGAATGCGCCCGCTGCGGCCGGATTAGCTCGCACCTCGCGATCGGATCGTGCAAGCAGGAGCGCCGGGAATGTCCCGATTGCGGGTCGGCGCGCCTTAGGCGGGTGATGTCTTCGTTCGCGGTCGTCGCAACCGAATCGGCGCGGCTTGCGAATTTCGATCCGGCCAAGCCGCGCGGCGATGACTTTTACCGCGATTCGCGCAACGTCGGCCTGTGGGCGAAAAAGCGCGCGCAACAGATGGGCGTCGATCTCGGGCCGAAATTCGAGGCGACGGTCGAAAAGGCGCGCAGCGGAAAATTAATCAAAGAGATGATGTGACGCGCGTCCGCGCCGGGAGCAAAGCCATGTCCAATGAGAACAAAGACCGTTTCGGACAGAAGATGCAGGACGTCGAAGCGGCGCGCGAAGACCAATGGGCGCGCCAGAAGGACGCCGAGTTGCTCGCGAAAATGCGCGAGCGCACCGGCGCGATGGCCTGTCCGCATTGCAAGAAGCCGCTCGTCGCTAAATCCGAAAACGGGCTGCAAATGATGGCCTGCCCGGCGGACGAGGGCGCCTGGCTCGACGCCCCGTCGCTCCAGCTCGTGCTCAAAAAATAGCTGCGCCAACCGCGAGGCCGAACCGCTCCATCCCTGAACCGGCACCCCGCCCGCGCCCTCTCCAATAATCCCGCACCCGCTATTTTAGCGGGTACCCGCTCCTCGCCGCGCGCATCGAGTGGCGGACGATGTGCGGCGGTTTTGTTGGGAGCTTCATCGCGGCCATGCCGGAGGTCCATCTGCCGGTGTCTCGGCAGCGGGAAAAGTTCACCGGCGAAAATTTCTGGCATCGGCGACCGGCTAAGCGTACTATAAATCCGGTTCCAGCCGCGCCATGACCTCCGTTCGCTCAAGGTTGCTGTTCGCAATTTTTGCGTTCGCAACGCTTTCCGGAGCCGGCACAACGCACCGCGTTCTGCCCCAAGATGCTTATGTCTGGCAGCGCGAATGGACTCCTGCCGTTCGCGACGCGGTGCGGAAGTCCTCCGATCTCGTCCGCGAATGGCGCGTACTCGCCGCGTTCACGGACGACGCCGGACTGGTGCGGCCGGTGGCCGTGGATTGGAAGGCACTCAAAAATTCCGGCCGGCCCGCGATTGCGGTCATTCGCATCGACGGCCGGCTCGAACAATTGAACGAACAGCTACTCCTTGCCGAAATTGGCGCGATGCTGTCGCATTGGCGGCGGAGCGGCGCGAAAATCGCCGGCCTTGAGATCGATTACGATTGCGGTACGGCAAGGCTCGCGGGGTACGGGCGATTTCTTGCGCGCCTCCGCGGGCGCATGGACCCGGCATTGCGCCTGTCGATCACCGCCCTGCCGGCGTGGCTCTCCTCGCCTGAACTGGATGCCGTCTTCGCGCCGGTAAGCGAGGCCGTTTTGCAAGTACATATGATGCAACAGCCGCATAAGGGACTGTTCGATCCGAAGATGGCGCGCAGGTGGATTGACACGATGGCGCGCCGCACCGGCAAGCCGTTTATGGTGGCGCTGCCGGACTATGGCGTGCGCGTTGACTGGCGTGAGGACGGCAGGATGCTTGCCGTGGAGGGCGAGCGGCCGCTTTTGGCGGGCGGCTATTCCGCAACGGAAATGATCGTATCGCCTGAAATCGTGTCAGGTTTCCTGCACGACCTAGCAGGGTGCGGAAAAATGATCGCTTTTCGCTCCGCACCGAGGTAGATAGATAGGTGACCGTTGTGGGTTGAGGAGGAAGCGGGGATGCGCGGGACGGACGAGCAGCAGAGCGGGATGTTCAG
>JBOHWK010000038.1:0-10176 GCA_050736715.1 Binataceae bacterium (SeqCode)
CAGGGAAGCCCGCCTGCAGGAGCCGCCGCCGCGCGCGGCGCCGATGCCGGAGCCGGTTGTGGAACCGCCGCCGCTGGCGGGACCCGCACCGCGAATGGGTTATCGCACCGATCGGACGCGAACGGGCGAGTCGCCCGCTCCGCACGCCGGCCCGATCAATCTCGCCAAGGGCGGCGGTTCGGCCCCCCGCATCGACGACGGCCAAAAGGGACCGAAGGTTCTCGGCAAGATCGATCTAAAGCCGCGGCCCTCCGGGCGCGCCACGGCCGCACCCGGGCGCGCGGGCGCTCCGCGCCCCGCATTGACCGGCCGTTTTGCCCCGCCGGAGCCGCCGCCGGAAGAGGTGATGCCGGCGATACCGCCGGACCAACTGACCAAGCCGGGCGCGGGCACGGGCCGCGGAATCAAGAAAAAGAAGGTAGTTAAAAAGGGCACGGTCGATCTTGCCGCCGAGCGCGAGATGCGCGGGCTGCGCGTACCCAAAAAGCGGCGCGCGCTCCCCGGCAAGGAGCAAAAGAAGACCGAGATCACCACACCCAAGGCCTCCAAGCGCGTCGTGCGAATTACCGAGGGTGTTACCGTCGGCGACTTGGGCCGTAACATGGGCGTCAAGGCCGGCGAGTTGATTAAAAAGTTGATGGAACTCGGCCAGATGGCGACCGTCAACCAGGTGCTCGATGTCGATACCGCCACTTTGCTCGCTAGCGAATTCGGCTACACGGTCGAGAACGTCGCATTCGATGCGGAACAGGCTTTAGAAGAGGAGCCGGGCGAAGCCGCCGCCGCGGCGGGCGAAGGCGTGGCGCGGCCGCCGGTGGTCACCGTGATGGGCCACGTCGATCACGGCAAAACCTCGCTGCTCGACGCGATCCGCAAAACCAACGTGGCCGCGCGCGAGTCCGGCGGAATCACGCAGCATATCGGCGCTTACTCGGTCGAGGCCAACGGGCGGACGATCGCGTTCGTCGATACTCCCGGCCATGAGGCGTTCACCTCGATGCGCGCGCGCGGCGCCAAGGTCACGGATATCGTTGTGCTGGTGGTCGCGGCCAACGAAGGCGTGATGCCCCAGACCATTGAGGCGCTGAATCACGCCCGCGCCGCAAAGGTGCCGATTATCGCCGCGATCAACAAGATCGATCTCCCCGATGCCAACGTTGATCGGGTCAAGCAGCGGCTGACCGATGCGGGCCTCGTGCCGGAAGATTTCGGCGGCGATACGATCGTCGTGCCGGTCTCGGCGCGCACCGGCGAGGGAATCCCGCGCCTGCTCGAAATGATCCTGCTCCAGTCCGACCTGATGGAACTGAAGGCGAATCCCGGGCGGCCCGCCCGCGGCACCGTAATCGAATCGGAACTCGATCGCGGCCGCGGCCCGGTCGCCACGGTTTTGGTGCAGGAAGGCACGCTTCATCAGGGCGATCCCTTCGTATGCGGAACGTCGTTCGGCCGCGTGCGCGCGATGCAAAATTATCTTGGCGAGCGGCTCACCGAAGCGGGTCCGTCCACTCCCGTCGAAGTTTTCGGGCTGTCGGCCGTGCCGGAGCCGGGCGCCGCGTTTACCGCCGTCGCCGAAGAATCCAAGGCCCGCCAGGTCGCCGAGTACCGCTTGTCCAAGCGGCGCGAGGGCGAACTCGCCAAATCGAGCCGCGTGTCGCTGGAGGAATTGAGCCAGCGGATGGCCGCGGGCGAGGTCAAGGAACTGAAAGCAATCGTCAAGGGCGACGTGCAAGGCTCGGTCGAAGCGCTCGCCACCGCGCTGGAGCGCCTTTCCACCGGCGAGGTCAAGCTGCAGGTGATCCACGGCTCGGCGGGCGCGGTCTCCGAGACCGACGTGACGCTGGCCTCGGCCTCCAAGGCGGTTGTCTTGGGCTTCAATATCCGGCCCGAACCGAAAGCCGCCGCGCTCGCCGAAAAAGCAGGCGTCGAAATCCGCCTCTACTCGGTAATCTACGACGCGATCAACGATATGCGCGCCGCGATGGAAGGCCTGCTCGCGCCGGCCTTCCGGGAGAAGGCCCTGGGCCGCGCCGAAGTCCGCAAGGTATTCAATTTGCCGGGCGCGGCCGTGGCCGGCTGCATGGTGCTCGACGGCAAGCTCGTGCGCAACGCGCGCGCGCGGCTGGTTCGCGACGGACGCCCGGTTTGGGAAGGCAAGCTCGCCTCGCTGAAGCGCTTCAAGGACGACGCGAAGGAAGTGGCGGCGGGCTACGAATGCGGCCTCGCGCTGGAGAATTACAACGACGTGAAGCCCGGCGATTTCGTCGAAGCGTTCGAGATGGAGACCGTCCTGCGCAAGCTCGCGGCGCCCAAGCCGGAGCCGATGCGCGGGGCGGATGCCGCGGCGGAAAAGCAGCTTCAGCCGTAACTCGCGCGCGCCCCGCGCTTCGGCGCGCCAGATCCGAGGAGGGGGAGGTTCATGGTTGTCGGCGTAATGCGACTCGTCCTATTGATCCCCGAAAACCATTCGCTCAAGGGCAAGCGGCAGGTGCTGCGCTCGATCAAAGATCGCGTCCGCAACAAGTTCAACGTGTCGATCGCGGAGTCGGACGCCCACGATCTCTGGCAGCGCGCGGAGCTCGGAATCTGCCAGGTCGGCAGCGATCGGGCCTTCGTCGATCGGGCGCTGCGCGAGGTGGTGAATTTTATCGATTCGATTGGCCTCGCGCCGCTGGGCGAAGAGCACTTGGAAATTTTCAATTACTAAGACGCGGCGCGCGCGAAGCGGGCAGGGGTTGCGCGCTCGAACCGCGCCGGCGCGCCGATGCGCTGGAACGCGGCGGAAGCCGTTGGTAGCATCGCGCCATGCTAACCGTCGCGCTGCTGGTTATTTCGGACTCGTTCATGATCGTCGCCTGGTACTGGTATCTGAAACACCCGTCCGCGCCGATCGTCCAGGTCACCGCCATAAGCTGGCTGATCGCCGTGGGCGAGTACTGCTTTCGCGTCCCGGCGAATCGGTTCGGGTACGGATCGTTTACCGGCTATCAATTGGAAATAATCCAGGAGTGCATCGCGCTGACCGTCTTCGCGATCTTCGCGTACCTCTACCTGGGAGAGCCGCTGCGATGGAATTACGCGCTCTCGGGAATATGCATCGTGGGAGCGGTGGTTTTCGCCTTCTGGAACCGGGCGTAAGGGCCTAATGCGCGGCGCCGGACGGATGCGAAAGGCCGCGCGTGGTGCGCGCGGCGCCATTCGAGGCGGGCGGCGCCGATTCTTGTCCCTTCTCGGCGGGCGGGGGGCGCAGCACCGGAACCTTGGCGCTCAACTTTTCCCCCTGAAGCATCAGGAACGGCCCCGACAATACGTAGGCCGCCGCGAGCAGGAAGGCGGTCACTTGCGGCATCGCGAACAGCATCGCCGCCACCACGATCATGCCGAGCACCAGCCCGATTTGCGCGCGTTTGTCGAGTTCGAGCGCCTTGAAGCTCGGATACGGAACCCGCGAGATCATCAATCCGCCGAGCGCGAGCGTCACCGGAAGCATAACCGCGCACAGGATGCGCGGCGAGTCGAAACCGAAATAGCCGTAGGCGAGCGCGATCCCGGCAATCATTATCGCCGCGCCGGGAATCGGCAGGCCGACGAACCTGCTCTTGTCCACTGTCGCGGTCTGCACGTTGAATCGCGCCAGCCGCAGCGCGCCGCACAGGACGAACAGGCCGGCGATCCCGATTCCGAACGAACCGATCGGCCGCAGCGCCCACCAGTACGCGAGAATCGCGGGCGCCACGCCGAAGGCGACCATGTCGGAGAGGCTGTCGTACTCGACCCCGAACTGGCTGGAGGTGCGCGAGGCGCGCGCGATCCTGCCGTCCAAGCCGTCGCACACGAACGCAAGTAGGAGCATCACCGCCGCGGTTTCGAAGTGTCCGCCTAAGGTGGATACGATCGAGTAGAAGCCCGACAGCAAGCCGATCGACGTTACCGTCGCGGGCAGGAGATAGACTCCCCGGCGCAACGGGCTTTCGGCATGTGGACCTTCGCCGCGGATGCGGCTGGAAATGAGGCGCACGCGGTTGCGTTCGGTTCGGGGACGGCGGGAATTTTCCTTCATTGGCCGAGTGCTCCGATTACGGTTTCTCCCGCGCGCACGCGATCGCCGATATTCACCGCGACGGTGAATTCGGACGGGAAGAAATGGTCCACGCGGCTGCCAAACATGATGAGGCCGACTCGCTGGGCCGGTTCCACCTTATCATGGACGCGCAGGCGGCACACGATCCGCCGCGCCAGATATCCCGCCACTTGCAGCATCCCGAAGGTCCGCCCGTCCCGATCCGTCACGACGATCAAGTTGCGCTCGTTGCGGAGGCTGGCGTCGTCGCGGAAGGCGGCGCGAAATTCGCCGGCGGTATGCTCGACCATCGCGACTTCGCCCCCAATGGGTGCGCGATTCACATGGACGTTGAGGGGAGACATGAAGACCGAAACGCGATGGTACAGTTGGCCGGTCTGGCCCGGAAAGGCGGCGTCACCGACATCGGTGACTTTGCCGTCGGCGCCGGAGAGCACGACGCCCTCGGTCCGCGATGGAAACCGTTCGGGATCGCGAAAGAACAGCGCCACCGCGAATGCGATCGCGATTACGATCGCGCCCGCCAGTTCCAATCCCGCGACGATCAGGATTGCGCCAACCACCGCGATTACGGATGACATCAGGACGCCTTCGCCCGCGATGCCGATAGCGCCGCCAATCCGGGCCGCAATCGCGCCTGCGCCGGCGCGTTCGATTTCGAGCTCGCGCGCCATCGCGGCTAGTTTTTCGACTTGTCCACGAGGCGGTCGCTCGCCAGCCACGGCATGAAGGCGCGCAGCTTGCGGCCGACCTCCTCGACCGGATGGTTCTCGGCTTCCTTGCGGAGCTTTTTGAAGTTCGGCAGGCCGGCGCGATACTCGGCAATCCATTCGTTGGCGAATTTGCCCGACTGGATGTCGGCGAGAATCTGTTTCATCGCCTCGCGCGACGGCGCTCCGATCACGCGATTGCCGCGGGTCATGTCGCCGTATTCGGCGGTGTTGCTGATCGAGTAGCGCATATTGGAGATGCCGCCCTCGTAAATCAGGTCCACGATCAATTTCACCTCGTGCAGGCATTCGAAGTAGGCCATCTCCGGCGCGTAGCCGGCCGCGACCAGCGTCTCGTAACCGGCGCGGATCAATTCGGTAAGTCCGCCGCACAACACCGATTGTTCGCCGAACAGATCGGTCTCGGTCTCTTCCTTGAACGTCGTCTCGATAACGGCCGCACGGCCGCCGCCGATCGCGCTCCCGTAGGCGAGTCCGATCTTCGTGGTGTCGCCGGAAGGGTCCTGTTGGACCGCGAGCAGGCAGGGAACGCCGCGCCCCTTGCTGTATTCCGAACGCACAAGATGACCGGGGCCTTTGGGCGCAATCATGAAAACATTGGCGTCCTGGGGCGGCTGGATGAACTTGAAATGGATGTTGAAGCCGTGGCCGAAGGCGAGATATTTGCCCTTGGTGAGATGCTTCGCGATTTCGGCCTCGTAAATCTCCGAGCCTTTCTCATCCGGCGTGAGCATCATGATGACCTCGGCGCGCTTGGCGGCTTCGGCGGTGTCGAAGACGGACAGCCCCTGCTTCTTCGCCTTCTCGCGCGAGGGCGAATCGGCCGAGAGTCCCACGCACACGTCCATCCCGCTGTCGCGCAGATTGAGCGCGTGGGCATGGCCCTGGCTGCCGTAGCCGATAACCGCGATCCGCTTGCCGCGCAACGCGGACAGGTCCGCATCGCGATCGTAATAAACTTTCATCCGAATCTTCTCCCGTTCCAGTATATTGCGGTTAACCGCGGCCGTGATTGCCGGAATTGGATTGCACCGCGCGGGCCATTGCGACCTTGCCGGAGCGGACCACTTCCTTGATGCCGAGCGGGCGCAGGATCGCGATGAACGCCTTGATCTTTTCGGCGTCTCCCGTGATTTCGACCGTCAACGCGCGCGGCCCGATGTCGATCACGTGCGCGCGGAAGGCGTTCACGATCGAATCCAGTTCCGCCCGCGTGTTGCCGTCCACCGCGACCTTGACGATCGCCATCTCGCGGTCGATGGTATCGGTGTCCTTGAAGTCGGCGATCTTGATTACCGAGACCAGCTTGTTGAGCTGCTTGTTTATCTGCTCGAGAACCTGATCGTCGCCGGTGGTCACCAGTACGATCCGCGATACGCTCGGATCGAGCGGATCCTCGTTGACCGTGAGCGACTCGATATTGTAGCCGCGGCCCGAAAACAGCCCGGCTACGCGCGCGAGCACGCCGAATTCGTTTTCAACCAGTACCGATATTGTGTGACTTGTCATGCGGTCGCGCGCTCATCATCCGATCTGTCCGGTCAGCGAGCCGCCTGCCGGTCAGCGGGCGTCCTGCTGATAGCGGCCGAGGATCGCCATCATCCGGTCCTTCGACGCGAGCTTGAGCTTGCGGATTCGCTTCTCCTCCAGTTCGTCGGCCGCGGTAAGGGGTTGCTTGCTTCTAAGGTCCTGCAGTTGGCGTTTGAGTTCCTGATGCTCATCGTAAAGGGCTTTGAGTTCTCCGTCCTGGGCTAGATGCCGGTGAATGAGTTCTTCCTCTCTTTGTTCCATATGCCCTCCGTGCTCTGGTCCGCCGGATGGCCCGCAGCGGGCTTGAACATGGCTGCCGGCGGCCTGATGTAGAGTGGTTCCAAGGCCGCGGCTCGATCGCTATCGCCCCGCGCGAAGCGCGCCGCGCCGATCGCGGCAATCTGGCTGCCGCGTTGCGCTATCTCTGTATAATCCAGCACGCTCACCGTCCGTCCGGCCGCGGTCAGGTACTCCGCCGCACTTTTTGCGCTCGCATCGCCGGCAAGGATGACGCCGCCTGCGATGCCCAATGCCAACCGTTCGAGCGTGGCCACCGACTCCTCTAAAATCTTCTCTAACCCATCCGCAACGGTCCGGTAAAGAGCGCAATAGAACTCGCCCTTTCTGGCATCCAACACCGGACAAATAAGCGTGCCAACGCGCGCGTTCGCAGCTTGCTGCGTGGCCATCGCAATCGCGTCGAAACTCGGCACTCCCACAATCGCGCATCCGGTGGCCAGCGCGATTCCCTTGGCGTAGGCGATTCCGACGCGCAGGCCGGTGAACGAACCGGGGCCGATTCCAACCGCGATTGCGCCGAGCGCGCCAATTTCAATTCCGGCGGCGCGAAGCAATTCACCGGCCGCTTGAGGAAGCGCGGCGCCGTGCGAGACGGCGGGACGTTCCAGGGTCGCGGCGATCTTTCCGTTCGCCGCGACCGCGAGACTCGCGATCGGCAGGCTGGTGTCCAATCCCAGGACCGGCCGCGCCGCGGCCGTCCCGGCCAGCAATCGATCAGCCCTGAACAATGCGCGCGATGTCATTGTAAATCACGAACGCCATCAGCGCGACCAGCAAAACCAGTCCCACTTCCAGCATCAGTTCGCGCGCGCGCAGTTTGAGCGGCTTGCCGCGCGCGGCCTCGAAGGCGAAGAACAGCAGATGGCCGCCGTCGAGCAGCGGCACCGGCAGGAGATTGATTACGCCCAGTTCCAGACTTAGCATCGCGATCAGCATCGCGAGGTCGCGGAAGCCCTGATGCACTTCCTTGCCCGCGACCTGCGCGATCATGATCGGGCCGCCCAGCGCCTGGCGCACTGGGATCGCGCCCGAAAAGATTTTGACCATTTCGACGCAGAATTGAACGGTCATGCCGGCGCTTTCCGTGACGGCCTCGCGCATCGCGCCGAGCGGGCCGAAATGCTCGGTGGTCTCGGCGCCGCTCGCCATGATGCCGATCACCCAGGTGTTTACCTTCGTGCCGTAGATCGTTTCCTGTTCCATCTTGGCGGGCTTGATGACGAGGCTTAGGTGCGCTGCCGCGGCGCTCTGTTTGCGATCGATTCCCACGGTGACGGGAGCGCCGCCGCCCGACTTAATCAGGTCGGAGACGTCAACCCAGAGCTTGGTCGGCTTGCCGTCGATCGAACTGATTCTGTCGCCGGGGCGGATGCCGGCGGCGTAGGCGGGCAGGGTTTTTTCAACTTTGCCCACGACCGGCAGGATTTGCGGCACCCCAAACAGGAATACGATCGTCAGCAGGATCGGCGCGAAAATCAGGTTCGCGAACGGTCCCGCCAGCACAATTAACGCCCGGCGCCCCAGCGGCTGCGTGGGAAAGGCGCGGCGCTTGAACGATTCCGCGAGCGCGGCGGGGGGATTCTCGGCCAGCTTCTTGATTGCCGCGTCGATATTCTCGGCGCTTGGAATCTCATCGGTCAAAATAACTTCGTCCGGGGTCAGAGCGCGGCCCAGAATTTCTTGCGCCGAACCGCCGGTTGCATTGATTCGTTCGGCAATGGTCTTCAGACTTTCGTCGAAGCTCGCCTTGCCCGAGACGATTCCCCGCGCGCTTGCGGCGTCGATCAGGTCCAGGCCGATTTCATGGAGATAGCCGGCCAACTCGTCGTTGCGGAGTTCTTCGCCGACCTCGTCGCCGAGCATCCGCACGTAGCCGCCGAACGGGGTCGCGCCGATCGCGTAGTCGGTCTCGCCGCGCCGGATTCCCCAGATTTTTGGCGGATAGCCGATCGAAAAGCGGATCACCCGCACTCCCGCGCGCTTGGCAACCGCGAAATGACCCGCCTCGTGAACGACAATCAGAATGCCGAAGACGAGGGCGGCGGCGAGGATCGAGGTGAGGACAGACATTAAATCGGCGGGATTCCGCGCGGCCGCAATCCCGGCCGGCATTCGGAATCAACGGGCATAATAGTAGGTGAAAGCCACCGCGAAAACCAGCGATGCGGTCCGATCCAGCAAACCGCCGTGGCCGGGAAACAGCCATCCCGAATCCTTTACGCCCGCGATTCGTTTCAGCGCCGACCCGGCCAAATCGCCGAATTGCGAGGAAATCGAGATTGCGGCAGCCACCCCGGCGGCCGCGCCCGCAGACCAATCGGGGACCAGCCACTGCCACAAAATTAACCCGGCGATTATCGCGGAGATCAAGCCCGCGATGGCGCCTTCGACGGTTTTGTTGGGACTGACGGCCGGAATCAGTTTGGCGTATCCGAAATATCGCCCGCCGAAGTATGCGCCGCTGTCACTCGCGACCACGCAAAGCAGCATCAGGACGATCAATTCGACGCCATTGGGCCCGTTGCGCACCAGGGCGAAATACGGGAACAGCACGCCGACATAGATTGCGCCGACTAGGGCGAGACGCCATCCGATGAGCCACTCGATCGTGCGGCCGGTGGCGACCATCGCCACCATCGCGAGCATGATGGCGACCACGGCGGCCGGAATGAACCAGCCCAAATCGTTGAGGTAGATTCCGTCGAACAGCGGACCTGCTCCGGCGATCAGAAACAGTGCAATCGCGGCGGGCTTCATCGTGTCGGTCATCGCGGCAATTTCGTACAGTCCGAAGCAGCCGAGAGCCGCGATGAACAGGTTCATAAACCAGTCCGGCGCAAGGATCAGAATCGCCAGAACGGCGGGCAGCGCCACCGCCGCGGTAATTATTCGGGTTTTGAGCACGTGGAGTCCGCGCAAGACATTTACCACCAAGCCTGCCCTGAGCGGTAGCCGAAGGTACACCAAGGCACAAAGAGTTCGCGCGGGTTTGCGCTCAGCGCGCATCCGCAGAGGATTTTCTTGGTGTCTTAGTGCCTTGGTGGTGAATTATCTTTGCCGCTAATTCGGCTATTTACCTTTCCCCTTCAATTGCACGACGCCGCCGCGCGGCTCAATCTTCGCGGCGTTGGCGGTGACGGTCAGCGCACCGGCGGGCGCGATCTTGAGCACCGTGCCGTCGTATTCACCGTCTGCGCCGCTGATCGGGGGTCGTGCCTAACCTCGTCGTGTCGGCATACTCTGGATAGTCGAAAGGCTCATAATGGATTTAGACGCCATCGCCAGGTTGCCATCCGATAGAATTACTCCAGTGGGCGCGATATGCTGGCGCCATGAAACTCCAACACGCTGCCGCGCCCTGCGCTCGTGGGCGGTATCTCAAAGTTGTCCTGACAACCTCGCTCATTCTTCTAGCAGGGTGCGGAAAAATGATCGCTTTTCGCTCCGCACCGAGGTAGATAGATAGGTGACCGTTGTGGGTTGAGGAGGAAGCGGGGATGCGCGGGACGGACGAGCAGCAGAGCGGGATGTTCA
>JBOHWK010000039.1:0-1971 GCA_050736715.1 Binataceae bacterium (SeqCode)
CGCTGCCTGAGTTGGCGGCGCCCTCGCCGCCTTCCTGTCAGGCCATTAAAAAGCATTTACAGGCTCCGGCCTCACCGCGGCGTGTCCACCCGCAAATCGTGGCCGGTCATTTCGGCGGGGGCGGGGACGCCGAGTATCGCGAGCAGCGTCGGGGCGACGTCGGCGAGCGTGCCGGCGCGCAATTTTCCCTTGAATTTCGGATCGTAGAGAATCAGCGGCACCGGATTCGTCGTGTGCGCAGTATGCGGCTGTCCGGTCGCGGGATCGGACATGAATTCGGCGTTGCCGTGATCGGAGGTGATTAGCGCCGCGCCTCCGTGTTTCTCGATTGCGTTGAGCACCACGCCGAGCGCGGCGTCTGCCGCCTCGACCGCCTTGACCGTCGCCTCGAATTTCCCGGTGTGGCCGACCATGTCCGGGTTGGCGAAGTTCATCACCACCATCGGATACTTGCCGCCGGCGATCGCTTGCGCGGCACGGTCTGCGATTTCGGCCGCTTTCATCGCCGGGTCGAGGTCGTAAGTCGCGACTTTGGATGACGGGATAAGCGAACGTTCTTCATGCGGGAACGGCTTCTCGATGCCACCGTTCAGGAAATAGGTCACATGGGCGTATTTCTCGGTCTCCGCGATGCGAATGTTCGCAATTCCCGCGCCGGCCAGCACTTCGGCCAGCGTGTTGCGCACCTCCTCGGGCGGGAACGCAACCGGCAGATTGAAGGTGCGATCGTACTCGGTCATGCACACGTAGCCGATCTTCGCCATCCGGGGCCGCTGGAATCCGTTGAAATCGGCGAGCGCGAGCGCGGCGGTCAACTGGCGCGCGCGATCGGCGCGGAAGTTGAAGCAGATTACCGCGTCCTCGTCCGCGATTCGCGCCGGCGTGCCGATAATGCGCGGCTCGACGAATTCGTCGTCGTGGCCCGCCGTGTAGGAACTTCCAATTGCCTCGCGCGCGGAGGCCGCCGGGATTCCGTCGCCGAGCGCAATTGCCCGCCATGCGCGCTCGGTGCGCTCCCATCGCTGGTCGCGGTCCATCGCGTAATAGCGCCCGCTGACCGTCGCGATTCCGCCGCGTCCGATATGCTTCAGCTTGCCGCTCAGCCGTTCGATGAACGGGACCGCCGAGCGCGGGGGAGTGTCGCGGCCGTCGAGGACCGCATGAACCTTGATTCGGTTCGCGCCGAGCGCATTCGCCAGGTCGAGCAGCGCGGTTAGATGATTGATATGGCTGTGGACGCTGCCGTCGGAGACCAACCCCCAAATGTGCAGCGTGCCGTGGGCGGCGACGGCCCGGATCGCGCCGCAGAGAACCTCGTTCTTCTGAAACTCGCCCGACTCGATCGCCTTGGTGATCCGCATCAGGTCCTGATAGATGACGCGGCCCGATCCGATCGTCAGATGGCCGACCTCGGAGTTGCCCATCACACCGGGAGGCAGCCCGACCGCCTCGCCTGAAGCGTCGAGCGCACAATGCGCCTGCGTGGCGATCAGGCGGCCCATGTTGGGCGTTTTCGCGGCGGCGATCGCGTTGGCTTCGCCGCCGTTGCGGAGGCCCCAGCCGTCGAAAATTATCAGGGCAGTTACCGGAGGACGATCGCTCATCGGGATGCACCTCGCCCGTTGCGGCCATGGACCGGCGCACCGGGATATTTCGCCGCGCCGCCGAACGCGCCGCAGGCAAGCCGCACATCGGCCTCTATTGCCGGGTTGCCGCGCGAATCCAAGATTTCGCGCGCTTTGATTTCGGAAATTTCGGTTCCAGACGCCATTGACGGAGCCTCCGCCGCCCCATAGGGCGGAAAGGCCGCATTCTAGACCACGATGGGCTAATTTGCCACAACGGGATCAAGGACCGGCAAGCCGGTGCAGAACGCCTTCATCGAATCGTTCAACAGCAAGCTGCGCGACGAGTGCCTCAACGAGCACGTGTTCTTAAGCTTGGCCGAAGCGCGCCGGATCATCGAGTCAT
>JBOHWK010000040.1:0-6776 GCA_050736715.1 Binataceae bacterium (SeqCode)
TCGTAGACTTCCGTTTTCCGATCGAGCGCGGCGCCCGCGCCGCGCGATTCCGGCTTTTTCCGGGGTGCTTTTAGATCGCATTCTAGGCGGTTTTTCTCGGCTGCATAGGTGATTTTCGGGTTCAGCAACCCGGCTCAATCCTTTAGTTTCCTGTTGATAACTGCAATCCGAATAGCGTCGGCGGCGTTTCCAGCGGCGCGCGGCAGCGATTCGGAGCAGGAAAGCAGCGTTGGGCAGCCTATCGCACAATTTGCATACGCGCATCGCGCTGGAAAAGCCGGTGGCGGACGCGCCATATCCCGATCGATGGCATCGCGGGCTGCGGCTCGAGGCGTTGGCTAACCTGGCCCACGAACTGCGCCAGCCGGTTCAGGCGCTGCTCGGTTATTTGGAAATCTTGAGCGACGAGTTGGGCGATTCGATTCCGGCCGGGCAGCGGCGGATTCTGGCGCGGATGAACCTCAACGCACACGAGCTGGCGCTGACCGTGGAAAACGTGATGGATTTCGCGACCGCCGGCGCGGGCGCGGAAGTTTGCGCCGCGGAGGACATCGAACTGCGCGATCTGCTCGCGGAAATCGTTCCCAGCCTCGAAGCCGCCAATCAGGGGAAGGGACTTGCGCTGCACATCGATCTCGAAACTGCGCCGGTGGTTTTCCATGCGCCCCGCCGTCCGATCAAGTCGATTTTGCTCAATCTCGCGCTCAACGCGATCAAATTCACCGATCGCGGCGCCGTCACGATCGCGATCCGGCGCGCTCCGGCGGAAACCGGGAGCGCAATCGAACTGGAAGTCAGCGACACCGGGCCGGGTATCGAGCCGTCGAAAGTCGCGCGCGCATTCGAGCAATGCACCCAACTCTCCGCCGCCAGCGCGCGGACCCACCGCGGGATGGGACTGGGGCTGGCGGTGGTACGGCGCAATGCCGATCGGATCGGCGCGCGGCTGTTCGTCCGCACCACGCGGGGCGGCGATCCGGCTTTTCGGCTTCTGATCCCGATCGCGCCACCGTCAAGCGGCCGCGCCAAGGGTTCCCGGAATGCGGCGGCCGCAACGGCCGCGGCGTGCCATCGTCACCGGTAGCGCCGCATCAGACCGACCACGACGCCGCGAATCGAAAGCTCCCGGCCGCTCACCATTATCGGGCGCATCGTGGAGTTCGCCGGCTGCAATCTGATCGTGCCGTCGGCCTCACGATAGAACTTCTTCACCGTCGCCTCGTTGCCGAGCAGCGCCACCACCGTCTCGCCGTTGCGGGCCGAATCGCGCGCCTCGACAATTATATAGTCGCCGTCGCGGATGCCGTCCTCGATCATCGAATCGCCCTTGACGCGCAGGCAGAAGGTGTCGTCGCGCCGGACGAATTCCTCCGGCACGCTGATCGTGTCGCCGCTCTCGACCGCTTCGATCGGCGCTCCCGCCGCGACCGTCCCGGCCAGTTTCAGCACGCGCGCGCCGGCGCGATTCGCATGCACGGGAACTTCCAGCGCACGGCTGTGATTATGGACGCGCTTGATGAATCCCTTCGCCTCCAGGTTGTGCAGATGCTTATGCACGGTGGCGAGCGACGACAAGCCGAAGTACTCGCCGATTTCAGCCAGCGTCGGCGCGAAGCCGTGCTCGGCGATGTATCCGCTCAGGTAATCGATTAATTGTTTCTGCCGCTTGGTCAGCGTCGCCATTCCAATAACCCGCCTTTCCCGGTTCAAGCACTCGGAATCATGGCGAAGTTTGGGCGAAAACGCAAGCGGCGGGACTTCTTTTCGCAGAGCGATGGTTTCGCCCGCTCCGCTCCACGCATATTCTGGGGACGGATCGAAATGGCGAAGCTCAGAATAAAATTCGAATCCGGCGAGCCGGACCGGGTGATCGAATTCGACCCCGCTAAGGCGCCCTTCCATCACGACGGCAAGCCCGGCTCGATTCTGGACGTGATGCTCGGGCATGGCGTCCACCTGGAGCATGCCTGCGGCGGGAATTGCGCCTGCACGACCTGCCATGTGATCGTCAAAGAGGGCTTCAACAAGCTGGGCGAGGCGAGCGAGGAGGAGGAAGACCTGCTCGACAAGGCTCCAGGATTGACGCCGGTGTCTCGCCTCGGATGCCAGGCGGTGATTAGCGATCCCAACGACGAAATCACCATCGTCGTGCCGCGATATACGATCAATCAGGTCAGCGAAGGCGGCAACGAATGACCTCCGGCGCGTCACCGGACAAGCGCGGCCGGCATTCGGCGCGAGTCGAGCGAATTTTCGATCACAATGGCGACACGCGCTCGATGTTCATTTCCAGCGACGGCGGGAAACCGTTGAAATTCGTTCCGGGCCAGTTCATCTCGATGTCGATTCCGCTCGGCGACGAGACGCGCTCGCGCGCCTACTCGATTGCGTCGAGTTCGGACGAGCCGGGTCCGCTTGAGATTTGCTTCAATCGCGTGCCCGATGGGCGCGGCGTGGAATGGCTGTTCAATCGAACGGTTGGCGACCCAATCGAATTCACCGGGCCGTTCGGCACGTTCACGCTCGGCAACGCACCGGAGGCCGAGACGGTCTTCATCGCCGAGGGCACCGCGATCGCGCCGATTCGCCCGATGCTGAAGCGCGCGCGCGCCGGCCCGGCGCACCCGAAAATGCAACTGCTTTACGGCGCATCGGACGAGGCGCACATTCTCTATCGCGAGGAGTTCGCTACGATGGTGCAGGCAAACTCCAATCTCAGTTTCGATACGATAATCGCGCCGGGCGATTCCCTCTACGATCGCTTGTGCGAAATCGCGGACACTCGCTGGATAAAATCCGATTCGGATCGCACGCGCAATTTCTATTTATGCGGCATCGGCGCGGGCGTAATCCGCTTGCGCGATCGCTTGCGCGCGGCCGGCTACGATCGCCGCGCCGTCCATTACGAGAAGTGGTAGCGCGAGCCGGCCCCTGATCCGCTGATTCGCGGCTCGGGCGACGATGCGAACAAATTTCCTAGGGGAATTTTCCCACAGTATACAAATCGTTCTCGTTGATGGACGATTCAACCGATGAAGCTGCCCAACCCGGATCGAGCCGTTGTCGAACTGAGCAAGCTGCGCGATTATTGCCTGAGCGCGGAGCATCTTCGCGGAAAGCATAAGGCGCGCGTGTTCGCCAGCGCTTTGGGTCTGACCGCGGCGGACGCCCCGATGCTCCGCGCCGCACTGCTCGAAGCCGCAGTTGAAGGTGACGCGCGGCAGGCGGAATCGGATCGATTCGGCCAGCGCTTCAACCTCGATTTTGTTCTGACGCTTCGGGGACGGCCGGCGCGAATTCGGAGTTCGTGGATCGTGCGGCGCACCGAGGACTTTCCGCGCCTTACAAGCTGCTATATTCTTTAATTCATGGCGAACGGAGTGGGAAACACCATCAATCTCCTTGACGTGGTTGCGTTGGCGAGAGATTTGCCCTCGCGCGGATTGCGGCGCGGCCAAGTCGGCACAGTAGTCGAACGGCTGGGGCCGCGCACGTTCGAAGTGGAATTTTCCGACGATCGGGGCCGGACTTATGCACTACTCGCGGTTCCTGGCGCGAGTTTGATGGTCCTGCACTACAACCGCGCCCGCGCCGCTTGACGGGCGGCACCAACTCGCACGCAACGGCCGCCCGGGCGCGCGTCACTCCTTGATCTTTGCGACGATGTCGCGGAAGGTCCGCCGGTAATTCATTTTGACGGCCAGTCCGTGCGACACTCCCTCCAGCCCGATCAGCGCGCGCATCAGGAAGACGCTGTGCGGGGGCGATTGGTAAATCTGATTCTCGATCGCAATTTCGCCGAGCTTGGTGGCCTTGCCCACCGTGTCGTATTCGGCCGGATCGAAATCGCGATCGGCGTACATCGGCTCGAACAGCAGATGGATAATCTCGACCATCGGCGCCGGATTCTCGCCCGATTTGACGTAGCCGAGCTTCTTCAGCGCGTCGGCGAGCAAGCCGTCGTCGCCATTCAATACCGCCCGCGCGACTTGCAAATTCGCCTTGCGGACCGGCTCCGGGAAGCGGCGAATCGAACCGAAATCCAGGATTCCCATTCGGGGATGGTGCGTGACGAGATAGTTGCCGGGATGGAAGTCGGTGTGGAGCACGCCGAATTCCAAAACTTGCCGCCAGGTGACGACCTGGGTTTTGTGCGCGACCCAGGTGCGCAACTCCAAATCGACCTCCGGATTCATCAGATCGGCCAGCGGATAGCCTTCCAGGAATTCCATCGTGAGCACCCGGCGCGAACACAACTCCGGGATCGTTCGCGGGATCGCGATTTCGGGATCGTCGGCGAACAGGCGGCGGAACTCGGCCAAGTTGCGCGCTTCGGCAACGTAGTCCAATTCCTCGCGCAGGCGCACCTCCAATTCCTTGTACACTGCGTCGGTGTCGATCTTCTGGCGCATCACGTCGCGGCCCATCGTTTGCAGCGTTTTTAAGAGCAGCTTCAGATTGCCCAAGTCCTGCTCCACGGTGTCATCGACGCCCGGATACTGGATTTTCACCGCGACCTCGGCGCCGCCGTGGGTGACCGCGCGATGCACCTGGCCGAGCGAGGCGGCGGCGCAGGCGGTCTCCTCGAAGCGCTCGAACAACTCCTCCGGCCGCTTGCCGAGTTCCTTGCGGATTTGCCCGGAGATCATTGCGTAGCTCATCGGCGGCACGCTCGATTGCGTCGCGCGCAGCACGTCGAGCGCCTCGCCCGGCAGGAGGTCCTGCCGCATCGAGAGCATCTGGATCAGCTTCATGAACGCGCCGCGCAATTCGCCGGAACTTTCGACGATTCGCTGGGCGTTGCGGATGTGCGTCTCGACCAGTTCGCGCTCGTGTTTGTCGGCGGACAGAAACGGGCGGCGCAACTGGTTCCACAGGTAGCTCGCGCCGACCTGCGAAGTCAGTCCGCCGATCTTGATCGCGCGCGACGCGCGCCCGCTGGTGAGGGATTTTTCCTTTGCCATCTATCGGCCTCCGCCGCCGTCTCCGATCCGTCAGGCCGCCGGCGCACCCGGCCCGGATATTATCCGCCGCGCAGCCCAATTGCCAAATCGTATCGCCGCGGACATCGCGGAAGCCCCGTAATCGTTATGGAAATTGGGTTCGTTCGGCAATTTTATTCTCGATCTAACGCGAAATTAAATCGAGCATTATTCTAGCCGAGGCCCCTTGTCCCACGCCCGGCATCCGCGAACGCCGGCTGATACATCGACGTCAACCGCGATTGGCGGCGCGACCGCTTCACCCGCGCGAACCGCCTGCAGGCGCTGCAACTCGTGCATCGCCCGCGACAGCGATCTGGACAGCGCGGCCTCGTACCGTTCGAGAACCGAAAATACCGCCGGGTACTCCAGCCATGCGCGCGTGGCCCGGACCGCGGCATCCGTGGGACGCCCGACCAAATCCGCCAGCCGCGCTTTGGCGGCTTGATGGGCCTCGGCGTTCTCCGGCGCGACCCGTAGGTAGGCGGGAACGAGGTCCTTGATGCTGTCCAAGGGGGAGGGCCGGAAACTCGCGACCGCGTCGCGCGCCGCTTCGATGAGACCCTCGTGGCGGGCGCGGCGATGGAGGGCGGCTTCCAATGCGGGAATTCTTTTCAGGCGCCAAGCGTCGGTCACAATTTTTTCGGCAAAGAATTCCTCAAGCGCGCCGGCGGGTGCGAGCGCGCCAATCAGCCCGGAGCGCCAGGCCTGGAATTCGGTAGGGTCTTCTTCGGGGATCACCACCCGGGCCGCTTTAAGCCCATGCTTAAGCGCGTTGGATGCCGCACGCGCCTTGCCCCGGGCGCTACGCGGGCCGGTACTTTTCCGTGCGTTCAATCGGTTCGCCGCAATCTGACTGTCGCTGCTCATGGCAGACCTCCTGGCGGGCTGTTATTTATCGACAGCCTGCTGGGGTTGGCGGACGTTATGTTAGCGGACGTTTAGCGGTCGGCGACTACCGCCGATCGCGCTTCGGACAGCGCAACCGCGCACCCCAATTATTGCAGAAAGGCCCGCGCATGAAAACCGCGCCGGAGCGGGCGGTGGTGGCCGAATTAGGCGATCCTGCCGGGCAAACTAGGCCGCTCAAGGATCAGGCTCAGATTTGGGAGGCTAGAACACCCTGGGACCACTTGGAACACTCCCGTGTTGGTGGGGTGACAGAAAAGGGCCGAACAAATCCGCTTTCTTTGAAGCAAAAGATCGGTTATGGATCGGCGTTGGTTCCATGCCGATTTTCGACTTCAAATTTAACTTGGACGAACTTCTCTCAAAATTTGGTCTTAGCGCGGAATCGCTTAGTCGTCTGCGCTTGGGGCGAGGCTTGGCAGGGAACATGACTATGGTAACTGTGGTCGCAATAATTGGATGTACGGTTGTTGGCGTGGCCCTCCCCGGCCTACTGGCGAAGGCGGTTGCCTCGTCTTTATTGCGGCGCTTGGATTCTATTCGTTATATCGCTTAGAAACTGTCGGACGTGAACGGCCGGAAATTGCGTTGCTTGAAGGGGCTGAATTAATCCTTTGGCAGAAACAACAATTAAAACTTGGCGCAAAAAGATTACCAGCGCCCCCAAAAGAATCGGCGCAGCCATTTCATGTGCCGCCCGGCATACAACCGGGGCAATGTCCTGAAGGTTGTTGAAAATTGAGTGGCGGCTATCCTCGCCCGATCGGAAGATCGGGTTGGGTAAGAGGGGAAGCCGCCATGAGCAAGAGTGCCAAGAGCAAGGATGGAAAGAAAGCCGCGGGCGCAGGACAGTTGTGGCTGCGCCTGCCGGGATTGGTCCGGGAG
>JBOHWK010000041.1:0-2334 GCA_050736715.1 Binataceae bacterium (SeqCode)
CTGCACACCTTTATGAACCTGCTCGTCAAGGCGGCAACTTCGCCGTTGAGCCTCCTTGCGGCAGCGTTCGGAAGCAGCCAGCCGCTGAATTACATCGGATTCCCGCCGGGAGAATCGATCCTGACGCCCGCGGCGAATGCCAAGCTGGCGACGCTTAGCAAGGCCCTGCAAAATCGGCCGGGCCTCAACGTGGAAATCTCGGGACGGGTCGATCCGGCCGTGGATGTCAATGGCTTGCGCGAGGCGTGGCTGATGAAATCGATACGGAAGCTTAAGCGCGAGGACTTGGGGAGCGCGGCTCCGGGCGGCAAGGGCGCGAGCGTTCAAATCTCGCCCGCCGAGTACAACGCGTACCTGACGCGGGTTTACAAGAATGCCGATTTCAAAAAGCCGCGTGATTTTCTCGGCTTGGCGAAATCGCTTCCGCCGCCCCAAATGAAGAAACTCATCCTCGAAAACACGAAAGTTGCCGATCTGGACTTGCGCAAGCTCGCCGGCGATCGCGCAAATGCGGTCCGCGCGGCGTTGAGCAAAACTGTCAATCCGGCGCGCCTATTTATCACTGCGCCAAAACTCACTGCCCAGGGAATCGCCGGCAAGGGCGCCACCACCCGCGCCGATATCGGTCTGAAATGACGCTGCTTAATCCTTGCGATTGACTGGATGGAGCGCGGCATAGGCGGCGCCGACCACGCCGCCGCGCGGGCCGAGCGCGGCACGGACGATTTTGGCCTGCGCGCGAATCGGAGCGAAGGCGCGAGCGCGAACCTCGGCCTCCATTGTGCGGCGCATATACGGCAATGCGCCCGCGACGCCGCCGCCCAATACCACCAGTTCGGGATTGAAGATGTTGAGGAATGAAGCAACCGCGATTCCCAGATAGCGGCCTGCGGCCGCGAATGTCTCCAACGCGAGCCGATCGCCTCGCCGCGCCGCTGTTGACATTCCCCGCACCGAAAAATTCCCCTCCGCGTCGATGAGATGCGCCGGCAGCGGACCGCCGCGCGCGACGCCGAGCCGCTTTTCGATTAACCCGCGCAGTCCCGACGAGGAAGCGTACGCCTCAAGGCATCCGCGTGCGCCGCAATCGCACGGCATCCCGTCCGGCTCGACGGTGACATGGCCCAGTTCGCCCGCCATTCCGCTTTGTCCGTAGAGCAGCTTTCCCCCGGTGATGATTCCGCCGCCGACTCCCGTGCCGAGCGTCATCAGGACGACCTCGCGCCGGCCGCGCGCCGCGCCGCGCCAGAATTCGCCGAGCGCCCAGGCGTTGGCGTCGTTTTCCAGTTCGACCCGATGTCCGAGGATCGTCTCAAGCTGCCGCCGGAGCGGAAAGCCGCGCCATGCCGCCACGTGCGGCGCGGCCATCACCGTGCCTTTGAAAACATCGAGCGGACCGGGGACTGCGGCGCCGATTGCACGCGGACGGCCAAGCCCGCGGCGGCGGGCCGATTCGAGCAGACGTTGGATATGCGCGGCGATATTCTCGGCGACGGCGCCGGCCTCCAGCGAAGCCTTGGACGGCCCGCGTTCCATCAGCAGCACTTCGCCGTCGAGCGACACCGCTGCGCACCGGATATTGGTGCCGCCCATGTCCATCCCCGCCACCCATCCGCGCGTCATGGTGCGGTTTTGCCTGAGAATTTCATTAGCGCGAGATATTCGCGGTTTCCCGCCGCGCCTGCAATAGGCGATTCGATCGTTCCCGCGACGCCGAGGCCAATCGACTTTGCGAACTCGACGATTGTATCGACGGCGCCGCGCCGCAACGCCTCGTCCCGCACGATGCCGCCTTTGCCGACCTTGCCTTTGCCGACCTCGAATTGCGGCTTGATTAGCGCGATTATCTCCGCTCCGGGCGCGATCAACTGAAGGACCGCCGGAATCACCAGGCGCAGCGAAATGAAACTCGTGTCGATTGTCGCCAAATCCGGCACGAACGGCAGATCGGCAGGCGATGCGAGCCGGATGTTCATCCTATCGAGCACCGTCACGCGCGGATCGTTGCGCAGCTTCATCGCGAGCTGCCCGTAGCCGACATCGAGCGCGATCACGCGCGCCGCGTCGCGCCGCAGCAGGACATCGGTGAAGCCGCCCGTCGATGCGCCCACGTCCATCACGAGCCGTCCCTTGACGTTGATGCCGAAATGCTCGATCGCCGCGATGAGTTTGTAGGCTCCGCGCGAGGCGTATTCGGGTGCTCCCGGCATCACGGCAATCGCAGTTGCGGAATCGACCCGGAGATCGGGCTTGTTCGCCGGCCGCGAATCGACCCGCACGCGCCCGGCCATTATGAGGCGCCGCGCGCGCTCGCCGCTCTCGGCAAGGCCGCGC
>JBOHWK010000042.1:0-12563 GCA_050736715.1 Binataceae bacterium (SeqCode)
TCTGCTGCTGGCGCGTTCTCCCCGGCCCCAAGCCAACTGGCGGTTGATCGCGGCCATCAATCTCAAAGCGTAAGTCGCTGCTCAACCCCACTTTATCGACAGCCTCTTTAGCCTGTGGCCGAAACGTAAATCTCACACACTCCTGGGAACGCCAATCTCCCGATTGGCGTGCGCCGATTCGCCATTCGGGAGAAATGTCACCCTGAAAGGGATGGCGTTCCCGGCCCATTGCCTGCAAAAGTTCATGGCTGAACTGGTTCATCCATAATGCGGGCACGGGAGGCGGTGTAGAATTGGCCCCATGACGACGGCAACGCTATCCACCGGTTGCGCCGCGCCCAAGAAATGCCGGCACCCTGAAACGGTCAAGCGGTTTATATCGGCGAAAAAGAATAAAAATTGCCGAACGAACCCAATTTACGATCGAAATTCTCCGGCATTTTCAAGACATTTTCCAAAACCGGGCTGAAATTCGAACAACGAAAATGAGCAAACGAACCCACCGCGGCCAGCCGGGACCCAGCCAGGCCCTGCGCCGCTTGCGGCATCTCGCGCCCGCCCCGACGCCGGATGCTCATTCGCGCAGTGTGGCGGCTCCGCATCGGCGGGCGTCGGCACCCTGAAATCGTGAATTTTCCCGCCCGGTCGGGCGTCTTGAGTTGTGCGCGGCGGGGCGCGACAATTTTTACCGGGTTTGATGGATTGCTGAATTGTGCAGGGAGAGCCATGAACCTTTCCACAAAAATTGCGATAGGGACACTTTCGGTTTTTATTGCCGCGGCGGTTTCGATCGGCGCCGCGATTGCCGCGCCCGCTTCCTCGCCCGGAATCACCGGGATGGCGCGGCCCACCGGAATCGCGGTGGACCCGGCCGGCAAAATCTACGTGGCGAATTCGTCGGGTAACACCGTTACCGTCTATGCGGCGGATTCCAACGGGAGCGTACCTCCGCTTGCCACAATCGGCGGACCGCACACCGGGCTGAGCGCGCCGAACGGCGTCGCGCTCGATTCGCTGTGGAATGTTTACGTCGCGAATATGCCGTCGCCGGCGAATCGCGGCGGAAGCATCGCCGTCTATAGCCCCGGTGTCAGTGGCGATGCCGCGCCCTTTGCGACGATTGCGGGACCGAATACCGAACTTGCGAATCCGCAGGGCGTCGCGCTCGATTCCAGCGGCAACATCTATGTGGCCAATGCGATCGGAGGCCCATCCGGCGCGGGCAGCATCACCGTCTATTCCGCGCACAGCAACGGCGATGCGGCGCCGATTGCGACTATCGCCGGACCGCGTACGAGACTCAATCTGCCCGGCGGCATCGCGTTCGATTCCGCCGGGAACATCTATGTTGCGAACACGGGTGCGCGAGCGCCGGAACGCGGCAGCATCACGGTTTATCGCGCGGCGGCGAACGGCAACGTTGCGCCGATTGCCACAATTTTCGGCCCGAATACGGGATTGCACAGCCCGGAAGGAATCGCGGCCGATTCGAGCGGCAAAATCTACGTGGCGAATTTCAACGTCAATAGCGTCACGGCATACGCGGCGGGCGCGAGTGGCGATGCCGCGCCAATCGCGACGATAGTCGGCGCGAGCACCGGATTGGCCGAGCCGACTGGAATCGCGCTCGATTCGGCCGGCGACATTTACGTGACGAACCAAGGCCGTCTCCCCTCCGCCGGTCCTTATACCGTCACGGTTTATTCTTCCGGCGCAACCGGCGATACCGCGCCGATCGCCACGATCGGCGGCGATTAACCCAAGAGACGCTCGGTTCCCTTCTCCCATAATGCGCTCAAGAAATCGCGGAACGGCAGAATCGAAACCGGCCCAACTTTGCGCGGACGCGGTTCGAGGCATACGCACAGGAGCGCCCGAAACTTTCGCTCCTCGGCCAGCGCGATTAACGGCTTCAAGTCCTGTGGGGAGACATTTTCCTTCGCCTTCACCTCAATGGCGGTGTGGTCGCCGACGATGAAATCGACTTCAAAGCCCGAGGCTGAGCGCCAGTAGGAAAGCAGTTCGCCGGAAACGTAGTCGCGATGGGCGATAAGTTCGTGGAACATGATGGACTCGAACGCCTGGCCGAATTCCGGCGTGTGCGGGCGAAAAAGACGCCCCTGCAGAATCGCGGCCACGCCGATGTCGAAAAAATAATACTTCGACGAACTGAGCGGCTTGCGTTTGACCGACTTCCGCCACGCCGGCAGTTCGTGCAGCACGAGCGTGTCTTTCAGAATTTCGAAGTATTCATACACCGTGGTGCGGGGCACTTGGGCGTCGCTCGCCAGATTGGTGAAGTTGACGATCGCGCCATTGCACAGCGCCGCCACTCTAAGGAACCGGCTGAAGGCCGGGGCGTTGCGAGTGGCGCCTTCGGCGACGATTTCCTGGCGCAAATAGGTGCCGGCATACGCCTCCAAGTCGGCCCTGGGGTCGTCGGAAAAGTAGATCGACGGCAAAAGCCCGCGCTCAATGGCACGCATCAGGTCGAAGCGCGCGCCCAATTCATGGGAGGTCAGCGGGTGGAGATGCTGCGTGCGCGCCCGCCCGCCCAGCAGGTTAACGCCGCCGCCGCGCAACTTTCGCGCGCTCGAACCGGTCAGCAAAAATTTGACGCGGCGGGTTTCGATCAGGCGGTGCGCTTCGTTGAGCAGATCGGGCAGCCGCTGCACCTCGTCGATTACGACGATCCGATCGTCGCCGGTAAGTTCTTCCGCGATGCGTCCGGGGCGGCGGCTCAAGGCCAGGTACGTCGCGCTGTCGAGGAGATCGTAGAGGCGCACGCCAGGCAGCGTGCGGCGAATCAGAAACGATTTGCCGGTCTGGCGCGGGCCGAACAGAAAATACGATTTCTTCGCCAGCAGCTTGGGCAAATCGATCGTGCGCTCGATGACCGGGAACGATGACGGAACCATCGTCATTTAACATGGCAAATGACGACTCTAGCGTCAAATGGCGGAACCGCTCAGCCCGGCGGCGCGCCGGCGCCGACGTAGGTGGGAACGCCGGTCTTTTCTTCGATCGCCTTTTCGAGCTTTTGCGGGTCAACGTCGCCGCCCACGCCCAATTCATCGACCATCTTCTGCGCGTGCGACCACAATCCGGCGTAGCGTCCGTAGAGGTCGGCGTGGACTTCGACGTAGAGGGCGTCGCCGCGCCATCCGAACTTGATCGGCTGATAGACAAATTCCCCCGGCGTGCCGACCTTGACCCGATGGAAGAGCCGCTCGATGTCTTCCGGGTAGAGCCGGACGCATCCGTGGCTCACTTCCATTCCGACGCCCCACGGCACGTTGGTCCCATGAATGGCGTATTCGGGCAGGGTCAGATCGAGCCGGAAGAGGCCCTCCGGATTGTCGGGATCGCCGCCCTGGACAACATGGACGGCCTCGCCGTCGCGTTCCAGATGCTCCTCGTAAATGTCCTTGGGAACGACCCAAGTGGGGTCCTTTTCCTTGGCGCGCACCGTGAACGAGGTGATCGGCGTCCGCCAATCGAAGCGGCCCAAGCCGACCGGAAAGGTATAGACGATTCTCGGCACGACGCCGCGATATTCGCGGCGATCGGAGAGGGACGCGGGCGTCAGCTTGTTGCGGTAACGATAGTGGCCGAGCGGCGAGGGCGAATAATAATAAATCCGCATCTCGGGGATGTTTACCACGATTCCCACGCGCGGCCCGGCCGGCAGGATGTGCTCCATCGGCAGGACGATCGTTTTGCCGGCGGGAGGCGTCCACACATCCATATGATTGTTGGCGTCGGACACTTCCTTGGCCGAAAGCCCGAACCATCGCCCAACGTCGAAGAGCGTGTCGCTCTTCTGAATTTGATAGGTGATGAGGTTGCCGACGATATTGTCGCGGCCGTGGGGGACCGGATAGTCGTAGAGCGGGCTACTCGCAAATTCAGCGTCGTACCACGCGCGCGCAACGCGCGGAATCGCGGCGAGGGCAAGCAGGATTAGCGCCGCAAGCGCGGCGATCGATATGCGGGGCAATCGCTTCAAGTTAGCTCGACCGATCCTCAAGACGCCGGCAAGCGCCTTTCAATTCAAAATGATACCGGCGCGCACGGACACGGGGCAACCGCGCCCGACCGCTGTCAGCTACAATCCGGCTCCTCGTTCGGCAAGCGCGAGGACGTTGGCGCGCGCAAACTCCCGCACGCGCGAAGCATTGCCGCAATGCAAATCGAGCGCGCCACAGCATAGAATGGCGTCGAGCCGCGTCGAGCGGTATCCGGTCGCGTGGAAGGCGCAATTTCTTCGTCCGACGATGGATATCGATTCTTATGGGTACCGGCTTCTTGGGCGCGCGGAAAATGACGTTGAAGCGATAGCGGTCACCGTGCGGGAAATCCGCACGGCATGCGGCGCCCCTATCTGGAGGACAAAGATGAAGGTAGTAGGCAGTTACCGGAGCGCAATCGAATGACGACGATAGGCTCGGCCGTGACAGGTACGGCGCCGAGCGAGGCCGATCTCCGCCGTCGTCTGGGCGTACCGCTGGACGCGCCTCAGGTGATGGTGGTGACCGAGTCCTCGCACTGGGATCCCGACTGGCTTTTCACCTCCAAGCAGTACTTCCGCTATTGCGTGCGCCGCACCCTCGACCGGGCCATTGCGGCCTTGCTATCCGAACCCCGCCGGGTTTTCAGCTTGGAGTGCTTGTTCTACCCTGACATGTACTGGGAGCAACGACCTCACCGGCAGGCCGTTTTCCGCAAACTCGTGAATGAGGGCCGCCTGCGGTTCACCGGCAGCGGAGTGACCACCCCGGACACGCTGCTTCCCGAAGACGAGGGCCTGCTTCGGGACCTCCTCATCGGCCAGGAGTGGCTCCGATCCCGGGGAATGACCCACGAGCCGCGGGTGCTCTACCTGCCCGACAGTTTCGGTCATTCGCCCGGCATGCCCGCGCTGCTCGCTGCCGCCGGCGTAACTTACGCCGCCATATGCCGCATCGACGGCATGCGGTTTCCCGCCGCTGAATGGGAGCGGGCCGCCAACTTCCCCCGGCCCGGCACCAGCGCCGCAGTCCTCACCGCCGCGCAGACCGCCGACTTCATCTGGCGCGGTCCCGATGGCAGTGAGGTGCTCACCCATTGGCACGCCTACGGCTATGGGCATGGCGACCTCATCGCCAGCGGCGGGCTGAGCCGGGCCCTGGGCCTTCCCACTGCCTGGCCCGACCGGAGAAAGCGGCGCGTCACCGCCCGGGTCGAGGGCTATATCGAACAGTTGTCACGGCTGGCCCGCACCCCTTACCTCCTGCTGGCGATCGGGTCCGATTTCGTCAATCCGGTTCCACGTCTCGTCGAACTCCTCGACCGTTGGAACCAGAACGATTACGAACGCACCGGCGTGTGGCTCGTGAATGCGGGGCTCGACGACTACCTCGATCTGGTTGCGCACCGCCGCGACGTGCTCCCCACGCTCTGCCTCGACCCCAATCCATACTGGATGGGTTTCTACGCGTCGCGGCCCGGCCTCAAGCGCGCATGCCGGGATCTCGGCCGCCGCCTGCTTGCCGTGGACAACGATCGCGCTCGCGCCGCGATCGCCGGGGCCGGGCCGGCCGCCGGGCTGTCCGCAGTGTCCAAGGAGACGTGCGCCGCCGCGTGGTGGACTGCGGCGACCTCGGACCACCACGACTTCGTCACCGGCACAGCGCCCGATCGCGTCGCCAACGGCGAGCAGTGGCCCTGGCTGCGAGCCGCTCTCGCCAACACGGCAGGGGCCGGTTCCCTTCGCGATAGCTCCGACGGCGGCGATGCGATATGCGGCGCCGCCGCCTTGCCTAACGGCGACAAGCCCGATCGCCGCGCCTCCTGGACTCGCGAAGGCACGATCGTGACCGTGACCACGCAATGGCTTACCGCGGTGTTCGACGAGCAGCGGGGCGGGGCTCTCGTCAGCCTCATCGACACCTCGGGGAACGAACAGTTGGCCGCGCCCAGCCTTGAGTTGGTGAGCTATGCGGAGAGCGGCGGGCTTTGGCGCATGGGCAACGAGTTCCGCGGCGGCCGTTGGGCGATCGCGGACCGCTCCACGCACCATCCGGCGCGGATCGCCGTGACCGCTCACAAAGACGGGGTCCGTGTCACCATCGGGGGCGTGCTTGAGAACCGTCCGGCCCAGATCTCAGTGGAACTCGCGGCCTACAACCGAAGCATCGCGGTGGCCACCTCGATCACGGCGCCCGACCGGCGCACCGTCACCCTTGCGACCCATTGCCGTTCCCCCATCTCCTCCCTTCTTATGCACCAGTCAGGCGGCGTGGTCACCCGGCCGCTGGAGCGGTGGTACACGCCCACGTTCTGGCCGTTGCACTCCTTCGCGGCAGCCCTGTCCGACAGCAACAGTCCATCGTCTCCCGCCGGACTGATTCTTGCGGCCGCCGTACCGACCGCGTTGCACGCCACCGCCGCCGGCGCCGTGGAAATCGTGGTAGCGCGCACCGCCACCAAGGAGCGCGCATTCGGTATCGTTCCGGTGCTTGCGCCGGCCAAGGGGCACGAGCGCGGCACGCAGATCGCCCACCTCGCGTTGCGCTGGCTTGACCATCCGGACCGGGCGGCGGCGATCGAGGCGGGACGCGAACTGCGGGCCTGTGTTGACCGAGCCGCGGGCCGCCGCGAACCACACTGGCTCGCCCAGACAGACGATCCCTTGGTCGAAGTCCTCAGCGTCAAACCCGCCGATCGGGGCGACGGGATCGTGGTGCGACTCCGCAACTGGGGAGCGGGCGGACCGCCACGAACGACTGCCCTCTCCCTGGCGGAGGACCTGGGCGCCGAGATCGACGCAGCCTGGCGAGCCGACAGCAACGAACGGGACCTCGCCGCCCTGCCGATCCGCGACGGCGCGGTACGTCTCGAGATCGACCGGTACCTCACCACCGTTCGCCTGGCAGTGGCGCCGATTCGCCCCGCCTAGCAACGGGTCGGACTTGGAAGCCCGCACTGGCCCGATGGGGAGCGGGCCATGCCGCAGTTGTGAGATGTCCTGCGGAACAGCCACTGGCACGCACGCAGGCCGGAGTTCCACAACCTACGCCTGACGCGCATCATCGAATGGTGTTGCTTGCCGGGTGACACCGTGTTTACCGCCGCGTTGGTGACGTGCAGGTTCACGGCGCCGGCTTCGACCACGGCGCGGCGATTGTAGTAGTCGATTTCCACGATGCGGTTCATCCGCGACGTGCAAATCATCACCGGCGCGTTCACCGGCAGGCATCCGCCGGAAAGCCCGGTGCCCGCGCCGCGCGGAACGAACGCGATCCCGCGCCGGTCCAATTCCGCCAAAATCGCACTCACTTCGGCGGTTGAGCGCGGCAACACGAGCAAATCGGGCATCCCCTTTTCGATCGTCCAGCCGTCGCATTCATAGACCTTAAGTTCGGATGCGCGTGACACGATCCCATCGCCGCCCACGATTTCGCGGAGTGCATGGAACAGATTCCGATCTGGCTGGCTCATTGCGGTTGCGGATCGCGCGGCAGCGGTCATAATAGCAAGGTTCCATCTATGGAATCATTCCCGGAACTTAATCCGCCCCAACGCCTGTTGCTCGGCCCCGGACCGTCAAACGTCAGTCCGCGCGTGATGCGGGCGATGGCGGCGCCGGTGGTCGGCCATCTCGACCCCTACTTCGTGCGGCTGATGGAGGACATTAAGCGGCTCCTTCGCTTCGTCTTCCGCACCGAGAATGAAATCACCTTTCCGGTGTCCGGCACCGGGTCCGCCGGGATGGAAACGATTCTCTCCAATCTTATTGAAGATGGCGACGAGATCGTCGTTGGCGTGAACGGCGTGTTCGGCACGCGAATCGCCGATGCGGGCGAGCGCATGGGCGCGCGGGTGCATAAAGCCGAGGCCGAATGGGGAAGGATAATCGAACCGGAACAGATCGCGGCGGCGCTCAAGCGCACGAAGAATCCCAAGCTCGTCGCAATCGTCCATGCCGAGACCTCGACCGGCGCGCATCAGCCGGTTGAGGAAATTTCGGAACTGGCGCATCGCGCGGGCGCGATGCTCATGCTCGACGCGGTGACCTCGCTCGCGTGCGTGCCGGTCGAAATCGACAAGTGGCGCGTCGATGCCGGTTACAGTTGCACGCAAAAGGGGCTGAGCGCGCCGCCGGGGCTTGCGCCGGCGACGTTCAGCGCGCGCGCGATGGAATCGATTCGCAAGCGCAAGACGGAATGCCGCTCGTGGTACTTCGACGTGGGAATGATCGCGGATTATTGGGGCGCCGGCCGCGTCTATCATCATACGGCGCCGATCGCGATGAATTACGCGCTGTACGAGGCGCTCCGGATGGTCGAGGAAGAGGGATTGGAGGCGAGATGGGAGCGCCATCGCGCCAATGCCGCCGCGTTTCACGCGGGCATTGTCGCGATGGGCCTCGAACTTGCGGCGCAGGAGGGATTCCGGCTGCCGCAATTGACCACGATTCGGGTGCCGGACGGAATCGATGAAGCGAAAGTCCGCGCCGAACTGCTCCGCCTTTACAACATTGAGATTGCCGCCGGATTAGGCCCGCTCAAGGGCAAAGTGTGGCGGGCCGGCTTGATGGGCGAGGGATCGCGCCGCTCCAACGTGACGCTCCTGCTGGGCGCGCTGGAGGAGATTCTCAGCGCGCTGGGCGCCGAAATCGTCCGGGGCCGGGCGCTTGCGGCTGCGGCGAAATCCCACGCGCACGGTTAAAGATTTGCCGGTTATGGCGCTTGCCAGAGGTTATGAAGGTTTTTGTCGATAAGCTCAATGAACGGCTTTTCCCCGAGGATTTCTAGCGTTTCTCCAGAGTTCCCATCCTTGCCATATAGCTCGAAGTGAGCGCCGTCGGTACCTGACGCCAGCGCCACACGATCATTTCCGCTCTGGTCCTTCAGGGAAAAGTCTTCGGTAAATTCTCCGATATCCAGTCGCACACGCTTCTGCCCAGATTTATCGAAAAACGTTTGCTGTACGTTGTCGCCGGAAGTGGCCAAATCGGCGCGCTGCGTCCCTGCTTCGTCGTATAAGGTAAAATCCGTCCCGCTCGTGAGTGCCATGAGCGCTACCTGCGGTTTTTCCGCCTTGTCGAAAAGGATCAGGCCGGTACCGTTGCCAGTGGTTTCCATCACGGCCCGAACGTGTCCGCTAGCATCGACGAGCTGGAACGCCCGCGCTTGGACAGTTTCGAAAGGTGTGAAAACCCATCCGCCAGCACCGATCACCGCGATAATACCCACGACCGCGACCGCAATACGATAGCGCCAAACCCTTTTTTCGACGCGTATCAGCCGCTCTCTAATCTCGCCAGCTTCCAAGTCGTCCATCCTTAGCTCCCTACGACACTGTTGTCTTGGCGGCGCTCAGTTCAAAGCAGATGCGCCAATTTGCTTCATTACGCGCGCACTACGCCGACGATTCGGATGCGGCCATGCTTGATTCCGCGCGGTGCCTTTCGAACCACAATGTCCACGTCTTCGCCAAGTGCGGTCAGAAGCCGCATCAGGCGTTCGCTGGAAAAATTTGCCAGTCGGCCGTTCATAAGAGCCGACACTTTAGGCTGATCGATCCCCATCAACGATGCGGCCGCATTCTGGGTCAGGCGCCGGCGCCGGATAATCTCGCGCATGCAACTTGCAAGCTGCGCCTTGGTTAGTTCTTCGTCGGGCTGTGCAAAACCCAGATCGGCAAACACGTTGCCGCTGCCCGCGGTCACCGGGATGTCGTCAATTCGCCTTTTAGCCATTGTTCGTAATCCTTTGCGGCCCGCGTAAGCCGCTCTTTGACCAAGTTTAATTCCGCCGCCGGCGTTGCGATGCCACGTTTCGACTTTTTCTGAAAGGCGTGCAAGACATAAACGGCCCTCGCGAACCGAACCGTGTACACCGCGCGGTAAGTGCTGCCGTCGAAATCATCCACGATCTCAAGCACGCTCGCGCCACCGAATTCCTTGAGCGGCTTGGCAAATGGCGCTTTGCATCCGATCTGCGCGTCCCACAGGGCACCGCCAACGCGCCGCTGGACATCTTTCGCAAAAGCTCGTAGGTCGTCTCTGCTCGATCCCACCCATCGCACGGGTTTGGCATACACATTTTGTTGCGGTGGCATTGTCACACGCGTGAGCCACCTTCGAGTCTATGCCTGTTCAAGCATGATGGCAATGGCGGGAGACACGGTTGCGTTTTGATACGCGGCTTGGCCGTTTCGCCGCGCCCGGGCAACTTTGGGCTTGTGCCACCAAATCAGTTCAAGGGCTGAACCGGTTCAGCCTTAGGGAAATCGCGCGGAGCGGATACAATGAAGCCGGGCGTTTCATAGGTAAGAATCAAACGGCAGGCATTCTCGCCCCGGAAAAAAAGAAAAGTTACCGAACGAACCCAATTTCCTCAATGGTTATGAGCACTTTTTCTTGGCGACCGTTTGGGAATGGCGGTATCGGCGCGCGTGTGCTTACGAGCGTGCCGCAACGACGAATAATTCGTGGGTCTAAGCGGGCGATTGCGGGATGCCGCCGTGGTTCTCAATGCCCTTGCAAAGGGCGGCGGTTTCTGGGAACCTTGGAATCGCTTTGAACCGAACCGCTGCTATTTTCAATTTCAATTCTTAACGCCAGTCCGCACTTGCGAAGCCTCAGCCATTTCTTCGATCGACGCGACCATGAGGAATCCCGCGCTTCCGCGGCATGATTCCGCGTCGCCGCAAGCGGGCGGCCTTGATTCCGGCGCCAATGCCGGAGGAGGTGCTTTATCCGTAGGGACTTGAGAATTCCGCCGCCCCGCGAGCCGCTGATCCGCATCAACAGTCAAATCCGCGCCGCGCAGGTGCGGGTGATTGACGCCGATGGCCGCCAAATCGGCATCCTCTCCCTTCGCGACGCGATCAAGGCGGCCGAGGGCCGCGGACTCGATCTGGTTGAAGTGGCCTCAACCGCGCAGCCGCCGGTCTGCCGCATCGCGAATTTCGACAAGTATCGCTATGCGCAGAAGAAAAAGCTCCACGACTCCAAGAAAACCACCGTCAGCATGATCAAAGAGGTCAAGATGGGATCGCAGACCGGGCAGCATGACGTGGACTTCAAGGTGAAGCACATCAGGCGCTTTGTTGAGGAGGGCCATCGTGTTAAGCTGTCGGTTTCGTTTCGTGGCCGCGCTATTACGCACCCGGAGATCGGGCGGGCGCTGATCGACCGGATTATCGAGCAGGTCAAAGACCTCGCGCAGCCGGAGAGCCTGCCCCGGATGGAAGGGCGCCATATGTCGGTGCTGCTGACGCCGAAATGAACGGCGCGCGGGAAAACGAATCGAGAGTGCGAATCGGACGATGCCGAAGATAAAGACCAGCCGCACGGCGGCCAAACGTTTCAAGCTGACCAAGAGCGGAAAGGTCAAGTTCAAACGGGCCTATTTGCGCCATCTGCTGTCGAGCAAAAGTCCCAAGCAAAAGCGCCAGTTGCGCAGCGGCGCGATTCTCGGCAAGACTGACGGGCGCAAGATGCGCGCGATCATGCCCTATGCATAGGCGCGCCGCCGGATATCGAATCGCGCGCTGAGATAAACCGAAGAAAGAAAAAGGAACCGAAACCGATGCCTCGCACCAAAGGCGGCCCCAAGTCCCACCGCCGCCACAAGCGCCAACTCAAGCTCGCCAAGGGATTCACCGGCGGGCGCAAGCTTTACCGGCAGGCCCGCTCCACGCTGGAGAAGGGCCTCACCTACGCCTACCGCGATCGCAAGCGGAAAAAGCGCGACTATCGCGCGTTGTGGGTCGCGCGAATCAATGCGCTCGCGCGGGAGCAGGGGATTTCCTACAGCACCCTGATCGATGGGCTGAAAAAGGCGGGCGTCGCGATCGATCGCAAGATGATGGCCGCGCTCGCGCTCGAACGCGACGGCCTGTTCGCCGAATTGGTCCGCACCGCAAAGACCGCGCTCGGCAAACAGGCGGCTTGACCGCGGGCCAAGCGCCGATGCGCGCGCGCCGTCCGGCGCGTTCGATGAAGGGCAATTGATTTCGCGCCGCCCGCTTTGACGCGCCCGCGAATTGGACTACGATTGGACACGGCCCGCGTGAACCGTGCGCGGCCCGGAGGGTCCGTCAACGAAAGCCGCACCGAATGAGGCGGCGGAGCTTGCTCAGTCCGCCCCGGAAGATTCGCTCGAACTTCATTTCGACGATCCGCGCCTTTTCACCGACTTGCTCGGACAGCATGACGCCCACCTGCGCACGATCGAGCAGGCGCTCGGCGTGCGAATCGGCGTGTCCGGCACCGCGCTCAAGATTTCCGGCGCGCACGCCGATCAGGCGCTCGCCGGCAAGGCGATCGGCGAACTGTACGATCTGTTGAAGCACGGCTATCCGATCTACGCGAGCGACGCCGAGTACGCGATTCGGATTTTGCGCGCCGATCGCAACGCCGAATTGAAGGACATCTTTCTCGACACGATCTACGTCTCGGCCCACAAGCGCGTCATCTCACCCAAGAGCGTCAACCAGAAGCTCTACATCGACGCGATCCGCAGCCATGACATCGTGTTCGGCATCGGCCCCGCCGGCACCGGCAAGAC
>JBOHWK010000043.1:0-5823 GCA_050736715.1 Binataceae bacterium (SeqCode)
CGGGAACGCCAATCTCCCGATTGGCGAATCGGCAGGCGCCAATCGGGAGATTGGCGTTCCCGGGAGTATGCCAGGACGAACATGAGCCGTTAGATGTCAAGCGGTAAGGACTGCGCGCGGCCATAGCGCGGAAGGGTTCACTCTCAGGACACAGGGTGATGAAGCCTGTGGCTTCACGGGCCGAGCGCCGCGCATCCAACGCCATTGAGCCCAGCGCTCGATCGGCCGAAGCGGACGGGCGCTGGAACAGTTGGCAAACCCCGCCGATCCGGGCTTGCGAATCGCCCATGAACCGCTCCGGTCAGCCGATTATTAGTCAGGCGAGCGCCCTTATTTCTTTCCTCCATGATGGCCGCCGCCGCCACCGTGGCCGCCGCCGCCATGGCCGCCGCCGAAATTATTCGCGTGCGGATGAAACCCGCCGCCGAACTGATTGTGGGGGGCTGCCTTGCCGTAATGCTCGCCATGCGGCCCAAACTGCTTGCCACCGGGATGGTACTCAAAGCCGCCCTTTTCTCCTGGATGGGACCGAGAGTATTCCCGCTCCGGATGATTCCAATCGTGGGGATGCGCCCGCCAGTAATCCGACTTAAACCAGCCGGGATGCGCGCGATGGTCCGCGCGCATCCAGTCGCCGCGACCCTCCGCCCATTCGGGATGATGCGCATACATCCAACCGGGATGGTGCGCATGCCACCAGCCGTAATCATGCCACGCGCCGTGTGCGTCGCGCGCGCGCCAATTCCAAACCGGATGCGCCCGCCAGTAGGGGGAGCCGAACCAGCCCGGATGAGCGCGATGATCGCCGTACCACCAGTCGCGGTGAGCCATCGACCATTCCGGATGGTGCGAGTACATCCAATTGGGATAGTGGCCGTGCCACCATCCGGCGTCGTGCCAGACACGATGGTTGTCGTACGCGCCCGGCCCCATTTCCGCCCGCGCCGGCACGGAATAAACCACGCCCAAACCCGCGCAGAATATTACGGCCAATAAGAGTTTTGCCGCCTTCATTGCCATGATCTCCTCCCGCTAATCGGAAAGTCTAGTTGCCGCGCATTTTGCGTTATTGCTGAGATGAATCCGGCGATGACTGATCCGATCCGTCATCTCCTTCGTCGGGCGGCGGACCGGCCGGCTGGCTGCACTGATTAATGCAATCCTGCCTTGTCTGCCCGCACTGGCTCTTGCAGGCGGCTGTCTGTGTGCCCAAACCAATCATCCCCTGCCAATCAGTTGCGCTGCTGGGCGCATTGGACGCGGCCTGACTCATGCACTGAGTGTTGCAGTTGGTTTCGTCCTGGTAACACTGTTTCGAACAACCCTGTTCTTCGGCGGCGTCTTCCGCGTTTCCGCTATCGGAAGGTTGGGATGCTGCGCCGCCCGATGGAGGGCCTCCAGCAGCGGAAAAGCCGACGGTGGGGTTTATTTCGACCAGGTTTTTTACCCGCAGCCGCTGATTATCCAAAAAATCCCTGGTTTTTTGCTCCGCATCCCGCTTGCCTTTCTCGGTCCGCACTTCCCCCGTGAGAGTCACCGAGGTCACCTTTCCGGATTGATTGGCATGCACTTCCCCACTAACGAAAGGCAGACGATTGCTGTGCAGGTAATCGTTCAACGCGTCGCTTTGCGATCCCGCCGCCATCGCGGGGGCGATGGCGAATAGACTGACAATCATCGCGGCGACAATGCCGCGCATGGTGGCGTTCATTCGTATCCTCCCCAAGCCCGAAGGGCGTGGCTTGCGCCATGCCGAAGGAAAAATTGTCCGAACGAATCCCGAAATCGGGGATAGGATAGCGACCCCCCCCCCCCCTGCAACGTCAAGGCCAAATGGCCGCATCAAGCATGAAATAATCAGGTTTTGGCATCCAGGAATCCTTATATTTTGCTTGCCGCTTCAAGGGCCTGATTGCCATTGGTAAAGATGGCAACCATGCGTTTAAGCGGGATCGGGATAGGGAGCGCAAAAGTTTCAATGAAAAGCAACTTCCGCTTCGCCACGCTACTCGCGGTGGGATTGGCCGCGATCGGTTTCCGGCAGGTGGCGATCGATCTGGGGATGGCGACCGGGATGCTCCCGGCCATCTGCGCGACGCGCGGGCGTTGGGACCGGCGTTCCACATATTGAGCGAAGTTGCGCTTAACGAAGGAAACGTCAAAGGGGCGCTCCGGTATGCGTTAGCCGGAGCCGTCGTGCATCCATACGGCTTTGTCCGAGCGAGTCTGACGAACCTGATTCGGCAATGCCAGCCATCCGATGAGCTGGCGCGGACGATCGGCGCGCTCTGGCGCGGCAAAGCCGAACCCTTCAAGTGGACCCATCGATTGATGAAACGGCTTGAAAACAATGACGGCGAAAAAGCCGCTGCAAGGATCGAAGAAAATCTCCGGCGCGCCGGCATTCCGCCGGACCCCTTTTCCACGATGCCGCCGGCCGGCATTGACACCTGATTGCGATTTGTCAGTATTGACGCGATGGATTCGAGAGCAGCGCGAATTGCGATGGCCGCCGGCGTCCTCGTTCTTGCGGCGGCGGCTGTGGGATGCGAAAGCGCAACGATCGCGTCGAACCAGGAAATGGTCAAGGAACACCAGGCGCAGATCGAGCAGATGCAGCGCGAGATCGCGGCGCATCAGGCCGGCCAAAGCGCCGGCTATGCTCCTGCGCCGGCCGCGTCCGAAGCCTCCGCCGGCGGATGCGATCGGGGTATTGAAGCTAAGGCCAATCGGAACGGCGGCGATCGGTTCGCCACGGGCGACTTCAGCGGCGCGCTCGGCTATTATCGGGACGCGCTGACGGCATGCCCCGGCGATCCGCGCGCTGAGCTAAACATCGCCCGCGCTTATGAGGCGCTCGGCGACAAGGTCAAAGCGGTCAAGTATTATCGGGCGGCCGCGAAGCCGTCCAACGGCACAATCGGCGATCCTCAGGAGCAGGCGCAAGCCGCGCTGCGGCGTTTGCAAATGTCGGAGTTGCCCTGACCGGCCCGGCGCCGATTTTCGGGCGTGGAACTGTCGATAAAGGAGCGCATCGTGAAAGACCCGTTTTCAGTCGAAGGCAAGGTGACCATCGTAACCGGCGGCGGAACCGGAATCGGCGAAACGATTGCAAAAGAATTCGCGGCGCGCGGAGCGCCGGTCCTGATCGCGAGCCGCAAGGTGGAAAACCTGGAGCGCGTGCGCGATGAGATTCGCAAGGCGGGCGGCAAATGCGAAATCGTCCAGACCGACGTCCGCGACGCCGCGCAATGCGACCACATGGTGGCCGAAGCGGTCAAGCATTTCGGCCGGCTGGATGTGCTGATCAACAACCACGGCGCGAGCATCACGGCGCCCAGCCTGGCGCTCTCGCCCAACGCATGGCGCGCGGTGGTGGGAATCAATCTCGACGGCGTGTTCTTCTGCGCCCGCGCGGCGGCGCGCCGGTTTATCGAGCAGAAGCAGCCCGGCGCGATCGTCAATATCTCGTCCACCGCGGGCGTTCACGGCTCGGCATTCATGCTGCCCTACTCGGCGTCGAAAGCGGGCGTAATCATGCTGACCACGTCGCAGGCGAGCGAATGGGGCGCGCTGGGCATCCGCGTGAATTGCATCGCGCCCGGTCCGATCGATACCGAAGGCGCGGCGCCGCGCGTATGGCCGAATCCGGAGGTCAAGAACGCCGTCGCGCGGTCGCGCGCGCTCGGCCGCTTCGGCCGTCCGGAAGAGATCGCCTACCCGTGCCTGTTCCTCGCGTCCGACGCGTCAAGCTTCGTCACGGGCGCGACGCTGATCGTCGATGGGGGCCAATCGCCGGCGTTCACGGGCTAGGCCGTCTCCACCGGAATCGTTGTGCCGGGGGCGGGACTCGAACCCGCACGGGAGAATTACCCCCAGAGGATTTTAAGTCCTCTGCGTCTGCCATTTCGCCACCCCGGCGATGCTCCAAAATCATATTCTTTTCTCGTGCCGGGTCCATCCGCCGCCGGCCATCCGCGCCGTTTGACAGGCGGGCGGGCAGCGGCCATTCTGTTGCCGGACCGTCAAACTCGAATCGAAAGGTGAAAACAACCATGAGCGAATTCGTATCGGACCTCAAGAAAATCAGGGAACGCGCGCGCAAGCAGATGATGGACGGCGCCGTCACCGCCGGCTACAAAGCCGACCGCAAACAGGTGATCTCCGTGCTCAACCAGGTGCTCGCAACCGAACTGGTCTGCGTGCTCCGCTACAAGCGCCATTTTTACATGGCCACGGGGATCAGCTCGGAGTCCGTCAAGGCGGAATTCCTCCAGCACGCCAACGACGAGCAGCAGCATGCCGACTGGATCGCGGAGCGGATCACCCAGATTGGCGGCGAACCGGACTTCAATCCGATCGGGCTGGCCGATCGGAGCCATTCCGAATATGTGCCGGGCACCACGCTCGAGTCGATGATCCGCGAGGACCTGGTGGCCGAGCGCGTCGCGATCGAATCGTACTCGGAGATCGTCCGCTGGCTCGGCAACGACGATCCGACCAGCCGCAAGATGATCGAGGACATCCTCAAGATGGAGGAAGAGCACGCCAACGACATGGCGGACCTACTGGAGAAAATCGGCGCCAAGTGAGCGCGTCCGGCAGTGCATTACGCGGCGTCCGCGTTTGTGGCAAAATACCCGGATTAGCGGGAGCGCCCGATGCCATCCCAAGGTGAATCATGCTCAGCGATCTGAAACAGCAGCTTTCCGATTTCGATGGCCGCGCCGATAAGCTCGGGAGGCGTCTTTGACGTCCCCGGACTTACCGCCCGCCTAAATCAACTCGTCGAAGAATCCGCCAAGCCGGGATTTTGGGATCGTCAGGATGCGGCGCAATCCGCCCTGAAAGAGCAGGAGCAATTGCGTTCGCAGGTCGGCGGCTACAAGGCGCTCCGCGACAAGCTCGACGAAGCGCGGCTTTACCTCCAAATGGCCGAGGAAGACGGCGCCGACGATTCGGACGCCGCCCGCGAGACGGCGGGCGCGCTGGAAGCCGCGCGCGCGGAAATCGAGCGGCAGGAAATGCGCCTGATGCTCGGTGGCGAGCACGACCGGCTTGGCGCGATCGTCTCGATCCATCCGGGCGCGGGCGGGATGGAAGCGCAAGATTGGGCCGAGATGCTGCTGCGGATGTATATGCGATGGGCCGAGCGGCGCGGCTTCAATACCGAACTGGCCGACCTGCAACCGGGCGAAGGCGCGGGAATCAAGAGCGCCACCGTCACCGTCGAGGGCGATTACGCATACGGCTATCTGCGGGCCGAAGCCGGCATCCATCGCCTGGTGCGAATCTCCCCCTACGATTCCAACGCGCGGCGGCATACCTCGTTCGCGTCGGTATTCGTCTTTCCGGCAGTTGACGACAAGATCGAGGTTGTAATCGATCCAGCCGACCTCCGCATCGATACCTTCCGCGCCTCGGGCGCCGGCGGACAGCATGTCAACAAGACCGATTCCGCCGTGCGCTTCACCCATATTCCGAGCGGGATCGTCGTCACCTGCCAGAACGAACGCTCGCAGCATAAGAACCGCGCAATGGCCATGAAGATCCTGCGCGCCCGCCTCTTCGAGCTCGAACAACGCAAAAAGCGCGAGGAACTCGAAAAGTTCAGCAAGGATAAAAAAGACATCGCTTGGGGCAGCCAGATCCGTTCCTACGTGCTGCACCCCTCTCAGATGGTCAAGGACCATCGCACCGGCGTCGAAATCGGCAATACCGCCGCGGTGCTCGACGGCGCGATCGATCCGTTTATCGAGGCGTTCCTGATGGGCGTGCGCAAGGGCGATGCGGATTCGGTTCCCAATTAGCTCCCGCAGGAGC
>JBOHWK010000044.1:0-17108 GCA_050736715.1 Binataceae bacterium (SeqCode)
CCTGGTCGCCGCCCTGCGCGCTCACGACGCCGAAATCGACCCAGAACCAAGGATTGACGATGCGGAGAAAGCCGCTTAAATAACTATGTTGCCGTCACTCAATTCCAACAACCAACCGGACATCCCCAGACTCTCGCGTCGATCACTCTATCCCTCCATTGCCTCTTCGTTAGCCCATCCCTGTCGGCGTCATTTGGCGAATCGAATTTAGTGATGGCGTCCGGGCTGAGGTACTCGCTCAGCGGCTTGAGATCGGCAGTGCTGGTAACTTGCTCGGGGTGCCCCGCAAGGGCGGCGCAGCCGAAAAGACCGAGAAGGGGCAATACGAGGGTGAGAACCTGTATTTTCGCCATCGCGCGAGATCGTCTAACACTCGAACCCATAGGCATATACAATTCTATTAGCCCCCGATAATGGATTGCTGGCCAGCAGATACAGGTACCGCACAAACTATCGGAGGGCGCTGGACGTGTCAATTGTTTTCCCAAGAGGCGCTGGCCGAAGCGGCGCGAATTCATCCCACCTATGTAAGCCTGCTGGAGCGCGGCAAACGCAAACCAACCGTCGAGGTCGCGAATCGGATTGCGCAGGCGTTGGGAGTGAAGCTGTCCGCTCTTATCGAGGAAGCCGAGCGCGAATCGGGCAAATGATCCTTATGATTGTGGCAGAGCGAAGGATCGGCCCCCTTTCGGCTTCGCGCGGAGCGGCCCCCTCACCTGCGAAAGCACCCTCACCCGCGCAATCGTGGGTTGGTGCAACTCCGTAATCATAATGCTGCCCTTATTGTCCGGTCCTAGCTGGTTTGCCCTCTCCCGCGAAAATAGGCGGGAGCGGGAAGCGAGGAAGGCGCAAGCGCAACATATGGGGGGAGAGATTTCAGGAGCCGAGCGCCACTTCGATCGGATTCTGTTTGAGCGCGCTGACCTTCAGCACGGAAAAACCGATCACGTTCCCGTCCGCATCGACCTTCTCCATCACGCGATCGTCGGCGGTCTCGCGGAAATATCCCGCCTTGCGCTCGAAGATGACCTCAAGGTAGTCGCCCTCGGGATCGTACCAAACCTTTACTTGTTTGCGTTCCACAGGATCGCTCCCTGCTTTATCTTATCCGTCAGATAGGCCGTCAGCAAAAACGCATCGCCGGCGGTTCCATCGCGACGCGCTCCACGTTCCCCAAAATGGCGTTCTGTTAATCATTAGCACGGCAGTTTCATTCCGCCCGATCTGGTAATGCGTCCGAAACACAAATTATGGCCTAATTCTACGTCTTTTTTTGCGGCTGGCGTCGATTTTTGAACGATGTTTGAATATTGCGGTGGAACTCGTCTGATTCCCTTTACTTTCTCGCCTTGTCCGGCTAGAATTTTTGTGGTTGTGGAGGAGCGGGGAATGCGGGGCGCGCGTCTTAAATTATGACCAACAAAGAATCGTCCGACGGCTATGGCGCCGAGTCTATCCGCGTTCTGGAAGGACTCGAAGCGGTTCGCAAACGTCCCGGAATGTACATCGGCGATACCGCCGAACGGGGACTGCATCACCTCGTAAACGAGATCGTCGATAACTCTGTCGATGAGGCCCTAGGCGGCTTCTGCGACGAGATCGATGTTGCGATTTTGGGCGACGATCGGATTGCGATCGAGGACAACGGCCGCGGCATCCCGGTCGATATGCATCCGACCGAGAAGCGTTCCGCGCTCGAAGTCGTCCATACCGTGCTTCACGCGGGCGGCAAATTCGATCGCGGCGTGTACAAGGTCTCCGGCGGATTGCATGGCGTCGGCGCGTCGGTCGTGAACGCGCTCAGCGAGGAATTCGAAGTCGAAGTTCACAAGGGCGGCAAGATTTATTTCCAGCGCTACGAGTGCGGAACTCCCAAAACCCAGGTCGAGGAGCGCGGCGCCACCAAGAAGACGGGGACCAAGACCACCTTCTCGCCCGACCCCAAGATTTTTCCCGAGATCAAGTTCAAGTACGAGGTCGTCGCGCGCTACCTGCGCGAGATGGCGTACCTCAACGCCGGCCTCAAAATCCACCTGCGCGACGATCGCACCGGCAAGAGCGAGGAGTTCCATTACAAGGGCGGCATCGCGGAGTTCGTCCAGACGCTGACCACGGGCAACGAAGCGCTTCACGGCGTGATTTTCTTCAAGGGCGTGCGCGAGAACGTCGATATCGAAGTGGCGCTGCAATGGACCGACGCGGTCCATGAGGTGATTTTCGCCTACGCCAACAACATCCACACCGTCGAGGGCGGCACGCATCTGTCGGGCCTGAAATCGGCGCTTACGCGGACCATCAACGCCTACGCCGCCAAGAATAATCTCTTCAAAAACAAGGAGATGCGCCTGGAGGGCGACGATACGCGCGAAGGCCTCGCCGCGATCGTGAGCGTCAAGATCGCGGAGCCGCAATTCGAGGGACAGACGAAGACCAAGCTCGGCAATTCCGAAGTCGAGGGATTGGTCGCGGCGCTGGTGAACGAAAAGCTCGGCGAATATCTCGAAAAGAAGCCCTCCGACGCAAAGAAAATTATCCTTCGCGCGATCGAGGCCGCCACCGCGCGCGAAGCCGCCCGCAAGGCCAAGGAACTCGTGCGGCGCAAGGGTGCGCTCGATTCCGGCTCGCTACCGGGCAAGCTCGCGGATTGCCAGGAGAAAGACCCGGCGCTCTGCGAGATTTATCTGGTCGAGGGACAATCGGCCGGCGGCACCGCCAAGGACGGCCGCGACCGCAAGATTCAGGCGATTCTGCCGCTGCGCGGCAAGATTCTGAACGTCGAGCGCGCGCGGATCGACAAGATGCTTTCTTCGACCGAGTTGCGCGTCCTGATCACGGCGCTCGGGATGGGCATCGGCAACGACAAGGACCTTGCGAAGCTGCGCTATCACAAGATCGTGATCATGACCGACGCCGACGTGGACGGCTCCCACATCCGCACGCTGCTGCTGACGTTCTTCTTCCGCCAGTTCATCGAGATAATCGAAAACGGCTACCTATACGTAGCGCAGCCGCCGCTCTTCCGCGCAAAGAAGGGCAAGAGCGAACGCTACCTGAAGGACGAGAATGCGCTCGAGGATTACCTGACCGACTTGGGCGCCGATGCCGTCACGTTCGAAGCCGGCAAGGGCAAGGACACGCGCGAATTCAAGGGCGCGGCGCTAAAGACGCTCGTTCGCAAGGCGCTGTTCTTCGACAAGATGTTCGAGGCGTTGGAGCGCCGTTCCAAGCAGCGCCTGATCGTGGCCGCGCTCGCGCGGCTCGCCGCGGACAAGACGATTACCGCAACGAGCTTCGAATCGGATCAGGCGGCCAAGGCGATAGCCGAGGCGATTCGCAGAGACCTAAAGAATGACGATCTGGTCTTCAAGATCGACCAGGACGGCGAGACGAATTGGCGCGCCGTATTCAGCCACTCGCAAAACGGCGCGACGCCCCCCACCGTCGTCGATCTGGCGCTCTTCCACAGCGGCGAATTGCGCGAAATCCGCCGCCTCGCGCCCGACCTCGATTCCGTCAAGGCGCCCTACAAGCTGAAGCAGGGCGAGGGCGAGCAAACCGTCGAGACGCTCAAGGCGGTGGCCGAAGCGGTGCTGGCCGCCGGGCACAAGGGCGTCGAGGTGAACCGCTACAAAGGCCTTGGCGAGATGAATGCCGGCCAGCTCTGGGACACCACGATGAATCCGGAGACGCGCTCGATGCTGAAGGTTCAGATTCAGTCGCTGGAGGAAGCGCAGGAAATTTTCAGCAAGCTGATGGGCGATCAAGTGGAGCCGCGCCGCCAGTTCATCGAGGAAAACGCGCTGAATGTAAGGAATTTGGATATTTAAACCGGATTAGGTGCGCCGCATCTGGTAGATTTTTGAGCAAAGCAATTCAAAGCAATCAAGATCCACCCGAGTCTTGCATATATTTAAAGCCAACCGGGCTCTGCTCGGGAAACTCTCCGCTGAATGACGAACACTACCTGCCACGCGAGCTTGGGAACTTTCGCGGCTACGAGGAACTGCGGAACAAGATTTGCAAAGCTTGCAACGATCGCTTCGGCAAGCTCGATGAGTTCATAGTCCGATTCGGCCCCGAAATTTTCCAACGGATCGGTCATGGGATTGAGGGGAGAAAAAAGCACCGGAAAAAAGACCCTTTCCACGAGCCAACACACGGTCGCGCACCAGTAGAAATAAATGCTGTGCTACCGAACGAGCAGTCGCCTGTCCCGTTGGAAATTTTACCGGGCAACCGAGCCCGGCCTCGCCGAGAGCTGATTTTCCAATCGGCCTGCAGCGCGAGAATTACCGTACCAATTCCTCATCGGGTCGACACCGAAGCCAAGCTTGACCAACTGCTGAACAGGGCTGGCGTCGCAGCACAACCGCTTGTCGAAATAAATTGTGCCGCCGACGATGCACAGTTTATCGCTTTAATCGAGAGACGATTCGGTAGAACTGCGCCGGTTGGCAGACCGCCGGATCAAAGTGGATATCCTCTAAATGTGCCAGCGGAATCGAGTATCAAGCTTCCACCGGAATACCATAGGGCGATTGCCAAAATCGGGTTTCATTTTTTTGTCTGGTGCTTCTCGCAATCGATGTCGATAACTGGCCGTGAATCGGCCTTCAATGAAATTAAGCAATTTATCTATAGCGGTGGCAACCCTAAGAAATTCATTGCTTGCAGACCGATAAAGATAGAACGCGAGAGATCTGGAATTCCTTGGGCTCATGTCTTGGAGGGCGAATGGGCAGGCGACGAAATGATCGCGACGGTACAATTGTTCGCTGGTTCAGATCTCGGTATGGGGTTCGAGATCGGGGATAAAACCACAAACAAATTCAGCGGCAACTTTAAGGATGTAGTCCTCGCATGGCGCGTCCGGTTGGGACGAACGAGTCTAGCGTACACGGCACGGCGGGCCTTTGCGTTCATAGGCTACAACACGCGGCGTGATGGCTTTGATGGCTACGTCAAGGAAGTGCGAGTTGGCTAAAGGTTCCGCCGCTGATTTTAATTTCACCATTGAATGCAAAAACGACGCTCCTCGCCTCACCGCAGCCAATTCTCGCGGCGCAGTCCCACGATGCGGGAGAATTCACCTTCACTGCCGGTAGCGATCGGTGCCAACTTCGCGACCGGATCGGCGCTGAAAGCGCCGAAGCATACTAGCCCAGGGCAACGCCCTGGGTTGTGAGCGAATAAAATAATCCCGCCCTGAAGGGGCGGGAGGAAACTCGGCCCGGCGACCGCCCCGGCCTCTTCAATCCCAAACATACCGCTCGTCGAATTCGATTTTATAGCGCTTCAATAATGCGCGGAATTCATCCGCGAAGCTTTTTGTCCGGTGATGCTCGGCTTGTCTTTCAATGTAGGCTTCACTTCCTCCACGCCCGATTGTCCGATAATGGCCGCATCCCCGGCCCTTTCAGGGCGCGAATTATGGTTGATTCTTAACCCAGGGCGTTGCCCTGGGCTAGTATGCGCCGGCGCTTTCAGCGCCGAATCCGTGGACCTGCCGATCCATCGTCTCGGATTCGGGCCGCGGCGCCTCTAACGTATCCAATTCTCGCGATGCAGCCCGGCGATGCGGGAGAATTCGCCCTCGTTGCCGGTGACGACGGTGAATCAAAGCTCGACGGGCTTGGCGGTATGTCGGGAATCAGCGGGAAATCCTCGTCGAGCGGCTTGAGCGCCGCTAGCACAGCGAGCAAGGACCTCCGCACCCTTTTCTGGACTACCAATTTGTCTTTTTCGTTTGGCATGGCGTTATCTTTTCGTCTATCCATCGCGTCAAATCCTTGGGATGCGGGTGCTAATCGTCAATTGTGGCCCCGGCCATGCCGAGAAAGACCATTATCGCTCTGACGAGCCGGACCATATCCTTATCGTCAAGGCGCCCGACCCGCGCTCCGAGCTTTGACCGTGGAACCGTGGCGATCTTGTCCACCATCAGGCTGCATCGCGCGCGCAATCCGTTGCGCTCGTTCGGCTCGACGGGGAGTCGCAAAAAGGGAGCTACCGTGGGATCGGTCGTGAATGCGCAGATCGTGACTGAATTTGTCGCGTCGAAACGATCGTCCTGAAGAATTACCGCCGGGCGCGGCTTGCCCGCGTAGTCTTTGCCGCCCGCGACGGTCCAGATATCGCCTCGCTTCATTCGGCGGCAAAGTCCGAAATCGCGTCGATGAACTCCTGGTCCTCGCCGGCATGGCTGCTGTGCGCCACCGCGAGCGATTGCCGATGCGCCTCGGCCTTGAAGGCGGGAGAACGCACGTCGGCGACCCAGATTTGAATCGGCCGGAGTCCATTCTTGCGCAGCCGCTCGCGATGCGCCCGCACCTTGTCCCGCGAAGATCGCGGCCGGCGCGGCTTCGGGTGGATCGAGGTGGCCATTTGCAATTAAACCTTGATTACATGTAACCCAAAATCGAGCGTGGCGCAACGGCCGGGACGAAGCTGGGAAGATGTGAAATTATCCACAGCCGCGCCGCCATTTCCGATCCGATACTGGCCCGCACCATCCCCTCTCAAGTACAATATGCCGATGAGGGGAAGGGGCGGAAGGATGACCAATGGCTGATCCCAACGGCAACGAACCGATTCGCAACGAACCCACGCTCCTGAATATCGAAGACGACATGCGGCAGTCCTACCTGGACTACGCGATGTCGGTGAATATCGGTCGCGCGCTGCCGATGATTCGCGACGGCTTGAAGCCCGTCCATCGGCGGATTCTCTACGCGATGTTCCGCGCGGGGCTGCTGCCGAACAAGCGCTACATCAAATGCGCCGCGGTCGTCGGCGAAGTGCTCGGCAAATACCATCCCCACGGCGACATGGCGGTGTACGACGCGCTCGCCCGAATGGCGCAGCCGTTCAGCATGCGCTACCCGCTTATCGACGGGCAGGGGAACTTCGGCTCCGTCGATGGCGACCCGCCCGCCGCGATGCGCTACACCGAATGCAAGCTCACGCGCCTTGCCGAGCGGTTGCTCACCGATATCGACAAGGACACGGTCGATTTCGTTCCCAATTACGATGGTTCCCACGAGGAGCCGGAAGTCCTGCCCGCGCAGGTTCCGAATCTCCTGATCAACGGCTCGGACGGAATCGCGGTTGGAATGGCGACGAATATCCCGCCGCACAACCTGACCGAAGTCTGCGACGCGCTGCTCGCGCTAATCGACCAGCCCGATCTGACGCTGGAAAAAATCCTCGACATCGTTCCCGGCCCCGACTTCCCGACCGGCGGACAAATCCTCGGTCCGCAGGCGATTCGGCAGGCGTATCTCACCGGGCGCGGCTCGATCCTGATGCGCGCACTGGCCGCTATCGAAACCGACAAGCGCAGTTCTCGCGCGTCGATTATCGTGCGCGAGATTCCCTATCAGGTGAACAAGGCGCGGCTAATCGAGCGGATCGCGGAACTGGTGAACGAAAAGCGCATCGACGGAATCAGCGACTTGCGTGACGAATCCGACCGCGACGGGATGCGAATCGTTATCGAGTTGAAGCGTGACGCCGAGCCGCGTGTCGTGCTCAACCAGCTTTACAAGCTAACGCAAATGCAGCAGGGCTACGGCCTCATCATGCTCGGCATCCACGACGGCCGCCCGCAGGAGATGAACCTGCTGCGGATGCTCCACGCGTTCCTCGACCATCGCAAGATCGTGCTGACGCGCCGCACGCGCTACGAATTGCGCGAGGCCGAAGCGCGCCTGCACGTCTTGGAAGGTTTGCTGATCGCGCTCAAGAACCTCGACGCGGTGATCAAGCTGATTCGCGCGTCGAAGGATGCCGAATCCGCCCGGTCGGGCCTGATGAAGCAGTTCGATCTGACGCAGATTCAGGCGCAGGCGATCCTGGACCTGACGCTCCGCCGGCTGACCGGGTTGGAACGCGAGAAGATCGAGACCGAGCACAAGGAAACCCTCGCGCTCATTACCAAGTACAAGAAAATCCTCGCCGATGAACGCGAATTGATGAAGCTCGTTTCCGGCGATCTCAAGGAAATCAGGGAAGAGTTCGGCGACGCGCGCCGCACCCAGATCGTCGAGGCGGAGGGCGATTTTTCGATCGAGGACCTAATCGTCGAGGAAGACGTCCTCGTCACCGTCACCCACGGCGGGTATATCAAGCGCACCCCACTCTCGCTCTATCGCACGCAGAAACGGGGCGGGCGCGGCAAGATCGGCGCGACCACCACCGAGGAGGATTTCGTCGAACGGCTGGAGCGCGTTTCCACCCACGACGCCCTGATGTTCTTCACCAGCGCGGGCAAGGTGTATGCGCTAAAAGCCTACGAACTGCCCGAAGGCGGGCGCGCGGCCAAGGGCCGTTCGATCGCCAACCTCTTAAGCCTGGCGGCCGACGAAACGCTCTCGGCCTTTATGCTCGTGCCGCACGAGACCGAGGGCAAATTCGTCTTTTTCGCCACCCGCCGCGGCCGCGTGAAGAAGACCGCGCTCGGCGAATACGCGAACATCCGCTCCACCGGAATCATCGCGATCAACCTCGACGGCGGCGATTCGCTGGTCGATGTCCGCATCACCGACGGCAACCAGCAGATCGTTCTATCGACGCGCGAGGGCCAGGCGATTCGCTTCAAGGAAGCGGAGGCGCGCCCGATGGGCCGCGCGACCGGCGGCGTCGCCGGGATGCAGATGGAATCGCAGCCGATCAAGGAGGGCAAGACCGTCACCTTGATCGAGGACGAAGTGGTCTCGATGTGCACCGGTCGCGACGACGAGACGCTGCTGACGGTTTCCGAACTCGGCTACGGCAAGCGCACCCCGGCCTCCGATTACCGGCTGACGCATCGCGGCGGCAAGGGCGTCATCACGATGAATCTGACCGACAAGACCGGCAAGGTGATCAACGTCCGGCAGGTCGGCGCCGACGATCAGGTGATGCTGATTACCGACGCCGGCAAGATAATCCGGTTGAAGGTCAAAGACGTGCGCATAACAGGGCGCAACGCCCAGGGCGTGCATCTGGTGCGGCTCGAAGAGATCGAAAAAGTCCGCGCGGTGGCGGGACTCGCCGAGCGCGAAGAAGACGACGGCAACGGCGGCAACGGCGCATCGGAAGATTCCGAATAGTCCGATCGCGGCCGTGGACCGGGAGTCCTTTGATGCTGTCGTTCAGAAACTACTGGGAGCGCGAAAATCGCTGCTAGCCGTTGATCAGCATCATTCATTCGCATAAAATTACATTTGTGTGGCGAAACTCTAAACGAAGTGTATTTAAGTGAATAAAGCCTCGGAGATGAGCAAGCGGATCTCGTTGCACTGCGCCGCCGTAGAGCAGGCAGCGTGTTTGCTCGCTGCGGTTCGTGAATTCGCTGTGGATGCGGAACAGGTTGAAGACGGCCTGATATGCATCCTCGGATTAGAAAACCCGGTTGACCTCCTTGAGCATGATTGGACCCCAGAAGAGATCGTTCAAACGTTAAAAGATTTCAACTTCTCGGCCCTCAAGCCCAAGGTCTTGGCGACCGTTGGGCTGGAAACTTCAATCGTTCCAGAGGGCACGCAGCGGCGCCTCGATGAAACCAGAATTAAGATGAAGGGCGAAGTCTGGGAGGTTCACAGGTGCGACGCCGACCCCTTTCCCTCTGCTCCCCACGCGCATAACTATGAGTCAGGCCATAAGATGCACCTCGGGACCGGGGTCCTTTACTTAGAAAAGAAGATTGTTGGAAAAATTTCGAGACAGAATCTGATCGATTTCCGCAGACAACTGGAGGCTAGGAAGATCGACCTCCCATGCCTCTCGGTTTGATTCTTGTCAATCGAGCGCCACACGCTCCACGCTGATGGCCTCAGAGTCCTCGTTGCAGCGGAACCAGCACACCATTAGGGTCCGCGGAAGGAGGACTATTGCCAAATGGCAAACAACAAGTTTACGATGGTCTGCCCTCACTGTGGATCAACCGGTTCGTATGAGGAATTCGACTGCCCGGAAGGTGGCAGGGCTAGCGTCACGACCGGCTTTCAGTGCCACTCGTGCGGCAAGAGCTTCCACGCTACTTTCTCGGATGGAGGGGTCGAGAGCGTCTTCAAATGACCTGCTGCACTGGTTGCAGTTGGACTGTGTTCGTCCAGAAACATTGGTGACACCTGTGATAGGTGGAACCAATGCGAATCGGAAGCAGGATCGGACACGGATGGGTACGGGCGGGGCGGAGCGATTTTGAACTGTCGGCGCTGAAAGCGCCGAAGCATAATAGCCCAGGGCAACGCCCTGGGTTTACGAGCCGTATCACATCGCGCGCCCTGTAGGGGCGCGGGGAATCCCGATCCGGTGGCGGCGCAGATCGGTTCAATCCCATATATATTGCTCGTCGAATTTGATTTCGTAGCGCCTCAATAACGCCCGAAATTCGTCCTCGAAGCTTCTCGTCCGATGATGCTCCGCTTGCCTGGCGATGTAGGTCTTGACTTCTCCCACCCCCGATTGCCCGATTGAAAACGCGCCGTATCCCGCCTGCCAATGGAACTTCGCGAATTTCGCGCCACGCGTTTTGACCCACTTTGAGGTCGCGCGCTTCACTTCCATCACGACTTGCGACAGGGCACGGTTTTTGTCCAACGTGAACAATACATGAACATGATCGCGAAATGCGTTGATGGCCGTGACGGGCGAGCCCAAGTCGCTGAAAACACCGGTTGCGTAGGCGCATAGCGGCGCGCAGATAGGCCTGGTCAGAACCGGCTCACGGTTCTTGGTGCTGAAGACGAGGTGGACAAGATTTTTAGCAAAAGATTGGGGCATATCGGCTTCCCCGCGCCCCTACAGGGCGCGAAATTGTAACTGATTTTTAACCCAGGGCGTTGCCCTGGGCTAGTATGCATCGGCGCTTACAGCGCCGAGAACTTAGGATGCGATCCTCGGTTGATGCGCGGGTCTCGCTCGAAAATTGCTCGGACGTGGTTACCTGCAACACTTTGGATGGCATTTGCTGGCACAAACACCCGGCCAAGCGTGGCATTATTTGGCGAACGATGGAGCCTCCATTTCTATATTGTACTCCGCGCGTTCCCCGCAAAGATCGGGCACATGGACGCCGAAGAATAGTGGATAACCGGCGCGGGACAGGCCGCGCTCCTCTTGACCGAATGGATGGACTTTGGGAAGCTGCGATGAAGAGGTGGATGCGGTGGAGGCGATGGCAGTATGCGTCTTAAAAGCCTGGAACTCGTAGGCTTCAAGTCATTTCTCGAACCGACGACGATTGGCTTCGCGCCCGGGATGACCGCCGTGGTCGGCCCAAACGGATGCGGCAAATCGAACGTCGTCGATGCGATTCGCTGGGTGTTGGGCGAGCAAGCGCCCACGCGGCTGCGCGGCAAGAGCACGGAAGACCTGATCTATGCCGGCAACGATTCCAATCCCGCGGCCGGGATGGCCGAAGTGTCGCTCATCCTGGAGGCCGAGGATGGGAGCCTCCTGCCCGAACCCTACTCCGCGCTCAGCGAAGTCGCGATCACGCGCCGCGTCTATCGCGACGGCGAATCGGAATATCTCCTTAATAAAATTCCCTGCCGCTTGAAGGACATCACCGAATTTTTCATGGCCGCGCAAATCCATAGCCGCGGCTACGCGATTGTCGAACAGGGGCGCATCGAGGAGGTCATTCAATCCAAGCCCGAGGAGATTCGCACGCTTATCGAGGAGGCCGCGGGCCTTTCGCTCTTCAAGGGGCGGCGCGAGATGAGCGAGCGCAAGCTCGCGCGGGTCAAGGAAAACTTGGCGCGCGTGGACGACGTGATCGCCGAAATCGAGCGCCAGCTTGCATTTGCGCGCCGCCAAGCCAAGAAGGCTGAGGCGTTCAAGATCGCCAAATCCGAACTTGGCGAATTGGAACGATTCTCCGCCGCCCGCCGGCTTATCGGCCAGCGCGAGGAACTGGAAGAGCAAACTTTGCGCGATTCGGAATTGCGCGCCGCGCTCGATGCCGCGCGCGATTCGTCCGCCGCGATGCAATCCGAACTGGATGCCGTGCAATCCGCGGCGCAATCGGCCCGCGCGGAACTGGGCGGCGCGCAGCGCGAACTGGAAAATCTCCGTTCCGGGGCCGCCGATCGCGCCCGTACGCGCGAATTCCTGGAGCGCCGGCTTGCCGCGATCGCCGAACTGGAACCAAACCTCCGCGCGCGGCTGGCCGAACTCGAGGAAAAGGCTACCTTCGCGCGCGCCGCCCGCGCCTGCGCCGGCGCAATCCTTGCGCGGGATATCGCGGATGGCGGCGCTGGTGACGCGGGTTTGCGCGATGCGACGCTGCGGCACGAGGCGGCGCAGCGGGAACTCAAGGAAACCTCGCGTGCGATTGAAGATACGAAGGACGAACTCTCCGATCTGATTCGCGAGGCCGCGGTGATCCGCGGCCGGCTGGGCGATCTTGCGGGCGAGCGCGCCGAACTCGAAGCGCGGCTTGCCGCATCGGCCGCCGATTCGCCGAAACTTGCGGCTGCAATGGAGAACGCCCGGAATTCAATGGCCGTTGCGGAAGCCAATCTTGAATCGAGCCGCGCGACTGCCGCCGAAATCGAGGGCGTGCGCCGCGAAGCCGCCGACCGCGAGATCGAAGCGCGCGCGGCGCTGGAGCATATCGCCACCCGAATCGCGGCGCTGCGCGCGGCGATCGAGGCGGGAGCCGGTGACGATTCGGATCGCGCCGCGAAAGCCGGCACGCGCTTGCGTTCGGTTCTCGAATCGCTGAACGGCGACCGGCCCAAGGTTGACCCGTCGCTGCTCAGCCAAGTGATTCGCGCGCCGCGTCCGCTCGAACCGGCGATGCGCGCGGTGCTCGGCGATCAGATGGAAGCGGTGATCGTCGAATCGCCCCAATTCGCGCTCCGCGCGATCGAGGTGCTCAAGGAAAATCACGCCGGGCGGCTGAATTTCGTCCCGGAACCGGCCGGTGCGGCCGCCGCCCACGGTGCGATCGATGCACCCGGAATCGCGGGCCGCCTCATCGATATGCTCGAAATCGAACCACGCTTTGCGCCGGTAGCCGAAATGATGCTCGGCCATGTGATGGTCGCCGACGATTTGCGCGCGGCGATGGCCGCGTCGAATCTGAACGGCCACGGGACGATATTCGTCACCCGCGAGGGCGATCTCGTATGGCCCGGCCGGATGATCAGCGGCGGCAGCGCCGACGAGAGCCGGGCAGCATCGGCGCCGGGAGGAATCGGCGGCGCGGCCCGCGAGTTGGCCCGTGCCGAACTCGATGAGCAGACGCGCGGAAAGGAGTTGGCTGAGGTTCGCGCCGAGCGCGAGCGCGCCGATGCGGACTTGGGCGCGGCGCGAGAGACCGCGCACCAGTCCGAAAAGCTTGCGAACGAATGCCGAAGCGCTCTCGCTCGCGCGGAACAATCCGCCGCACTGGCCGATTCGCACTCAACCGCCGCGCTCCGCCGAATCGGAGAAATCGCGGAATCGGTCGCCGCCGCAAATGCACGGCTGGAAGAATTGGCGCTCGCCGAACGGCAGACCCGGGCGCGCCTTGCGGAAATCAACGGTGAAGCCGCGGCGCGCCGCATTGCCGCCGAGGAGGCCGGCGCCGCGATGATGGAGGCCGCCGCACGCGCCGAAGCCCGCCGCTCCCGCCTTGAGGCGCTGGAAAGCGAACTTGCCCACGCGCGCCGCGAAGCCGCCGAGCTCGACGCGCAAATCGCGGAGCATTCCGCGGGTCTCGCTCGCGCCCACGCCGAACGCGCGGAATTCGAGCGCGAACTGGAAGCGCTTGCGGTGCAGGATGCGTCCGCCCGCGAACGCGAAGCGGCGTTCGGCGCGGAGCTCGCGCGGCTGACGGAGGAATGCGCCCAAATTGAGCGCACCTTGGAAGCGCGCCGCGCCGATTACAAAAATGCGCATGACGCGCTTACCGCCGCGGAAGCCGCCGTCAGCGAATGCGCCCTTAAGCGCGAGCGCGCCCGCACGCTCTGCGAAGAACTCGATCGCGGCTTCGCGGAAAAGTTCGGCGCCGCGTTCGACGCGCTCGCCGTGGAGATCGTTCCCGCGCTCGACGGGCGCGATCCGTCCGCTGACGACGCGCGAATCGGCGAGTTGCGCGCCAAGCTGGAGCGAATCGGCGAGGTCAACCTCGCGGCAGAGAGCGAGGTCAAGGAATTGGAAGAACGCGGCGCCCTGCTCGGCGCGGAGCGCGCCGATCTTCAGTCGGCGCTCGACGAATTGACCAAGACGATCGTGCATCTCAACCGCGAAGCGCGCCGCCGCTTCGCCGAAACGTTCGAGGGCGCCGCGAAAAATTTCGCAGAACTGTTCCCGAAGTTGCTGCGCGGCGGCAAGGGCCGGCTCGAATTGACCGAGGGCGGCGACATCCTCGAAGCGGGCGTCAATATCCTCGTCCAGCCGGCCGGCAAGAAGGTCAAGGAAATCGGGCTGCTCTCCGGCGGTGAGAAGGCGCTCTCCGCGATGGCGCTGATCTTTTCGCTGTTCCTGCTGAATCCGTGCCCGTTCTGCGTAATGGACGAGGTTGACGCTCCGCTCGACGAGTTCAGCCTCGCGGCGTTCACCGGGTTGCTCGGCGAGCTTAAAGCGCGTTCGCAGTTTATCGTGATCACGCACAATCAGCGCACGATGCAGCGCGCCGATCAGATTCATGGCGTGACGATGGACCGGCCAGGGGTTTCTCGAATCATCTCGCTGCGCATCCCAGAGGCCGCCTGACTCCGAGTTTTCCGAAATGAGCGCCGCCTGATAGCTTTGCGGCGGATGGCATCGGCAAGCGGCGAGACCGGCGGACGGCCCGTGCGCCCGCCGTGGTTCCCAAACCGCGGCGGTGCGGGAATCATGGCGATCCTCGCGGTTACCGCGCTCGCTTACGCGCGGTCGCTCGGCAACGGCTTCGTCTTCGACGACCATTACTGGACCAACTATCCTCTGGTCCGCCAGTGGCCGTTCATCTGGAAATCGTTCGCGCACGACGTGTGGTGGTTCATGGATCCGAACCATCTTCCCTACAGCCAGTTCTATCGTCCCCTGCAGGACACCTGGATGGCGCTGAATCTCCATCTGTTCGGCCGCGATCCGATCGGATGGCACGCGGCGACGATCGCGCTCCATTTGATCGCGGTGTGGCTGCTTTATCGGGTGGCTGAACTATTGTCCGGCGATGAGTTGACCACGTTGCTGGCCGCGGCGCTGTTCGCGCTGATGCCCGTTCATGCGGAAGCGATCGCATGGCCGTCGGGAGTTCCGGAACCGCTCGGCGCAGTGTTCGAGTTGGCGGCATTCGCGTTGTATCTTCGCAGCGGAGCGCATCGCACGCGCAGAATCGCGCTCTCGATGGGGTGGTTGGCGGGCGCACTGCTGAGCCATGACAGCGCGGTGGTGTTTCCACTCTTGGTTGCGGCCCACGCTTTTTTGCTCGCGGAAAATAGGTCCGATACGGCCTATAGGACCTATGCGGCCGGCGCACGCGATGCGGTAGTTGCCACGCTGCCCTACGCGATCGAGGCGGCCGTCTATCTCGGCGTGAGATCGTGGGTGTTGCACTCTACCGGCTCACCGATACCCCGCAGCTACCTCCCGATTTTCTCAGTGATGGCGCTGGCGCCATTCACCGTGGCGGATTACGCAAAGCTGCTGGCGATTCCGTGGCTGGCCGGCCCGGCGCATCCGCAAATCGGGCCGGGAAGCATCGCCTCGCCGGAATTTTACCTGCCGCTTATCGGGCTAATCGCGATCGCCGCCACGGCAATTGCGGCGCTGAGAAAAAATCCGCGCCGGCGGTTGTATCTGTTCTGCGCCGCGCTGATGCTGGTCCCGCTCATCCCGATCCTTTACGTCGCTCCGTTCGATATTCAGGATCGTTACCTCTATCTTCCCTCGGCCGGATTTTGCCTGATGGCCGCCGATCTTGCGGTGTCATACGGACGCGCCGATCGGGCGATCGCTTGGGCGATCCGAAGCGGCGCGATCGCGATGCTGCTTTTGTACGCGGCCGTACTAATTCCCGTGCAGCATTTCTGGCACGATGACGTAACGCTCGATCGGCGCTGCATCGAGAACAGTCCCAAACGGCCGTTCTGCCACAATCTGCTGGCAACCGTGCTGGAAGAGCGCGGCGAACTTGAGCCGGCGCGCAACGAGTTGAACACCGCGATCGATCTCGATCCCAAGGCCGGCGGAGAGGTTTATTTTCAGTTGGGACGCATCGACCGGCGGCTTAACGATCGCACCGCGGCGGCGCGCGCGATGGCCGAGGGTCTCAGGCGAATTGCGCGTCCGCCGCCCGCCGCCTTCATCGAATACGCAGTCGCCGCCGCCTCCGCCGGCGACAAAGTCGGCGCGGAAAATGCTTTGCGCCAAGTGCTGCAAACCGATCCCGGTAACCGGCAAGCGCTGGCGCTGTTGCACGCGCTTGAGCGCGGCGCACCGGTCCGTTAGCGTGCGGGGGGAAGCATTCAGGCCGCTTCTCCGATCGAATCGATGGTGAAAGTTTCGGTTGAACGCATTCGCTCGTGGGCCCGGCGCGATCCGGCCGGGTTATTGGCGCTTTTTGTATATCTGGCGCTGACGATCTCGGTATGCCTTTCCCCGCTCTGGGGCCGATTCCACACCGCACATATTGGCAACGGCGTCGATCCGGCGCAATTCATGTGGTGCCTGGTCTGGTGGCCGCATGCACTGACTCACGGCCTGAATCCGTTTCTCTGCAAAGCGATTTGGGCGCCAATCGGCATAAACCTGACCTGGACAAAATCTCTTCCATTGCCGTCGTTGGTCATGTGGCCAATTACCGCCGCCTTCGGCCCGATCGCCGCGTACAACGTCATGATGCTGCTATGCGTGCCGCTGGCGGAATGGACCGCGTTCCTGCTCTGCCGGGCGCTTTCCGGCTCGTGGCTGGCATCGCTCTTTGGCGGCTTCATATTCGGCGCATCGTCGTTCTTTGTCCTTGAGTTGTACGGCGGCCATCCCGGTTCCGCGCTGGCGTTCGCGGTACCGCTCGCGGCGTTCGCGGTTGTCCTAGCAGGGTGCGGAAAAATGGCTGAATAGCAAGAACTTGGCTTCCTTTTGGAGCGTTAGGATGGATTGTTCGAGGGTTGGTTTGCGGTTCAGTTGCGCGATCGGGTCAGCGT
>JBOHWK010000045.1:0-20378 GCA_050736715.1 Binataceae bacterium (SeqCode)
ACGCTGACCCGATCGCGCAACTGAACCGCAAACCAACCCTCGAACAATCCATCCTAACGCTCCAAAAGGAAGCCAAGTTCTTGCTATTCAGCCATTTTTCCGCACCCTGCTAAAGCTCGCCGTGCTACGCTCTATTCTGAAACAGGCCGACCTCAGCGAGGAGGAATTCATTAGCGCATTGTGACGACGCCAACCACCTTGCCCCGCCGCGCCGCCGCCGATATTCTTGGCCATTGGCCGAATCCATAACCGGCCGCGTAATTCCGATCCTTTGAGTCCCCGCGAGGAGTCCAGCTTTGTCCAATCAACCGCCCGCTAACATCGCCCCCGCCGGTGGAAAGCTCGGCGTGCTGTTGCCGGGGATGGGCGCCGTCACGACGACATTCATCGCGGGTGTCGAAGCGATCCGCCGCGGCCTTGGCGAGCCGATCGGATCGCTCACGCAGCTTGCCACCGTCCGCCTCGGCAAACGGACCGAAGGCCGCTCGCCGCTGATTAAGGAATTCGTCCCGCTCGCCAATCTGAACGACCTCGAATTCGGCGGCTGGGACATCTTCGAGGACAATGCCTACGAGGCCGCGCGCAAGGCCGCCGTCCTCGATCCGGCCTTGCTCGAAAAAGTCCGCGAACCGCTCGAACGAATCCATCCGATGGAGGCCGTGTTCGACCAGGATTACGTCCGCCGCATCAAAGGCCCCAACGTCAAGGAAGCGAAGTCCAAAATGTACAAGGCCGAGCTGCTGATGGACGACATCCGCAACTTTCAGAAGCGGACGGGAGTCGCGCGCACGGTAATGGTATGGTGCGGCTCGACGGAGGTGTTCCAGCGCCCGGCGCCGGTCCATCAAACGCTCAAAGACTTCGAGGCCGGCCTGGCGAAGAATGACCCCGCGATCGCGCCGAGCCAGATTTACGCCTACGCCGCGCTCAAGCTCGGCATCCCGCACGCCAACGGCGCGCCCAATCTTACCACCGATACGCCCGCGCTAATGGAACTCGCGCGCGACCGCGGCGTCCCGGTTTGCGGCAAGGACTTCAAGACCGGGCAGACCTTCATGAAGACGCTGATCGCGCCGGGGCTGAAGGCGCGGATGCTCGGGATGGCCGGTTGGTACTCGACCAACATCCTGGGGAATCGCGACGGCGAGGTGCTCGACGATCCGGGGTCGTTCAAGTCGAAAGAAGAAACGAAGTTGTCCGTGCTCGACCGGATTCTCCAGCCGGAGTTGCATCCCAAACTGTACGGCAACCTCTACCATTCGGTGCGAATCAACTACTATCCTCCGCGCGGCGACGCCAAGGAGGGATGGGACAATATCGACATCTTCGGCTGGCTCGGCTATCCGATGCAAATTAAAATCAACTTCCTATGCCGGGATTCGATTCTGGCCGCGCCGCTCGTCCTCGACTTGGTGTTGTTCCTCGACTTGGCTAATCGCGCGGGTCTGCGCGGAATTCAGGAATGGCTATCGTTCTACTTCAAGGCGCCGATGCACGCGCCCGCGGTCTATCCCGAGCACGACATTTTCATCCAATTGATGAAGCTCAAGAACACGCTGCGCTGGATGCGTGGCGAAGAGCTTATCACCCACCTCGGCCTCGAATATTACGATTGATTTGCGATAAAATCGGTCTCCGATGAGCGTACTTAACGGCAAGACGATCGTGCTCGGCGTGAGCGGCGGAATCGCGGCTTACAAGGCGGCGGAGATCGTGCGGCTGCTCACCGGAGCGGGCGCAAAAGTTTGCGTGACGATGACGCGCAACGCGCAGGAGTTCATTACCCCGCTCACGCTCCAGACGCTTAGCGGGAATCCGATCGCGACCGATACGTTTTCGCTTACTCAGGAATCCGAAATCGGACATATCCGGCTCGCCGATTGTGCCGATGCGATCCTGATCGCGCCCGCTACCGCCGACGTAATCGCAAAGGCCGCTGCGGGAATCGCCGACGATATCGTCACCACCGTGCTGCTCGCGACGCGCGCCAAGGTGGCCTTCGCACCGGCGATGAACGTCCATATGTGGGAGCATCCGGCGACGGTGGAGAACGTCGCCAAGCTTCGCGCGCGCGGCACGACGATTATCGAGCCGGGCGTCGGCGAACTCGCCTGCGGCTACGAGGGCGCGGGCCGGCTTGCCGATCCGGCGGTTATCGTTGCCGAGATCGAGCGGATGCTCTCCGCCGATGACCTCAACGGGGAGCGGATTCTAATCACCGCCGGGCCGACGCAGGAGGCGATCGATCCGGTGCGCTTCGTCTCGAACCGTTCGTCGGGAAAGATGGGCTTCGCGATCGCGCGGGCGGCATGGCGGCGCGGCGCGGAGGTGCGGCTGGTGGCCGGACCGTCCGCCTTGGCAACGCCTCATGGCGTTGAACGAATCGACGCGGTGAACGCGAGGGAGATGCTCGCCGTGGCGGCGCGGAATTTCCCGTGGTGTACGACGCTCGTGATGGCGGCGGCGATTGCGGACTTTCGGCCGGCGCATCCGGCGCGCGGCAAAATCAAAAAGGATTTGCGCGGTATAGCGCTTCAGATGGAAGCGATTGCGGACGAAATACCGAAGCTTGCGGCGAAGAAAGGCGCGCGGCTTTTGATCGGATTCGCGGCCGAGACCGATGACCTCGAAGCCAACGCCCGCGGCAAGCTCCGCCGCAAACGGCTCGATCTGATTGTCGCGAACGATGTGACGCGCGAAGGCGCCGGCTTCGGCGGCGATACCAATATCGTGACGCTTATCGGACCCGATGGGCGCGTGGAGAGCCATCCGATTCTTTCCAAGGACGCCGTCGCCGATCTGATTCTGGATCGAATCGTTGCGATGCGCACGGCCAAGGGTAAATCGCGCCACCTGCGCGCGGTGCGTTGAGCCTCCGCGCCCCTCAGTCCCGCGAGATCGCACATGAGCAGAACCTCCGAGCGGCCGGATCGCACGACAATCGCGGCGACGCTTGTGGATTACGTCGCACAGTTGCGCGAGGAGGGATTGGAGGGACTCCCTGGCGGTGTGGCGGCGACAAACCTAACCCCCTGTCCCCCTTCCCCTTTAGGGAAGGGTGAACGCAACGCCGGAAGGGACCTATCTTCCTCCTCCTCGTTCCCCTCTCCTGAAGGGGGAGGGGCTAAGGGTGGGGTTGCGATCGGACTATTCTCGAAATATCCCGGTCTCGAAAGGACCGCGACGCTCGAGGAGTTGCGCGCGTTCATTGGCGATTGCCAGCGCTGCAAGCTCGCGCCGCTGCGCACCAATCTCGTGTTCGGCGTGGGCAATCCAAAAGCCGAACTGATGTTCGTCGGCGAGGGGCCGGGCGCCGACGAGGACGCGCAGGGAGAACCGTTCGTCGGCCGCGCGGGACAATTGCTGACCGACATCATCGAGCGCGGGATGGGCCTTAAGCGCGCGGAGGTTTACATCTGCAACGTGATCAAATGCCGCCCGCCGGGGAACCGGAACCCGGAGCCAGACGAAGTGGCGGCGTGCGAGCCGTTCCTGATGCGCCAAATCGAAATCGTGCATCCGCGCGCGATCGTGGGATTGGGAACCTTCGCGGTACAGGCGCTGCTCAAGGTGAAAACGCCCATCGGCAAGCTGCGCGGAAATTGGCAGGAGTTCCGCGGCATCCGCATGATGCCGACGTTTCATCCGGCCTATCTGCTGCGCAATCCGGGCGACAAGAAACTGGTGTGGGCGGACATCCAGGAAGTGATGAAGTTCCTGGGTATCATGTCTCCGCGCCGGGGTGACACTTAATCGGCGGCGATACGCTTGCCGGTTGCGCTATGGTTGCGCAGCACAGAGTTGCGCCGCTATCGCAGCAACGCGTTTCGGGTTGAAATCCATCTCCAACTCCCACTTATGATTCGGGCCGGGCTCGGCAGCAGTGGGTGACAGCAAGTCGTTTGGGTATGGAAAGTATATATGTAGTGCGGTACCGCGAAACCGGGCGATGACCGGTTCGAGGTCCGCATATGAACCGTGTATCACGATTCTGAGGTTGCCGCCGCGGGTTCCGCCGAACCACGCACCCTTATACAAAAAGCCGGGCTGGCCCAAAGGCGCGCCCATCGGCTTGAGACTATATGGATTAATCGTCGATCCGACAAACCATGAAGGTTTGAGCAAGCCGCGTTGAAGCGCGGCAAACGGCGTCAGCTTCGATGGGTCGTTCCCGGCGGCGATCCATTGCCCCGCCGCAATCAGAAGACTATCGACGGCAATCGATAGAGCTTTCCGGCGCATTTCAGCCGCCGAAGACTTCCCGTACGGCCGGAGCAGGGAAGGGTCGATACGGAAGGCGCTCACGCCGCCACTGCGGTACTCAACACGGGAAAACTTGGCGAATATCCCGTCCCACTGCTTTGCGCTCGGATCGTTGTCCGCGACAATCGCCGCAGCGACGTCGTGATGCGCCAGGAAAGCCGCCAGTTGACCGGCGGCATCCGGCATATAGTTAGCTTCGTGAAAGGCATCGAAAATCGGCCAGTCGTTATAATTTTGAGGGTACAAGCCGGTATTTCCGCCGGCCGTGCGGAAGTACATTGCGGTCTCCGCCTGCCACAGGGAGCTATTGCCGCGAAAACCGAATGGCAACACCAGAGCAATTTCGCCCCGCCTTACGTAGCTCGCGTACGTTCCGCTCGTGAAAAAGGCAGGAGTGACGGCCGGAGTGCAGGGAAACCGGAAATACGATGGCCGAAGTGGGGCGATAACGACGAGCGCGGCAATGGCGATGTCGATCCTCGTGCCGAAGCGGCTTTTGCAGAACCATACCGCGGCGATGACCGCGAAAATGAGATACGCGTATAGGACAAACCGGCCTTGCAGCGCCTTTTCGATGAGCGGCAGAGCCATCACGATCCGCGACGGTGTAGGCACTACGATGCCGAAGACTCTGACCCGCCCCGGCATCATGAGCACGGAGATCGCGATCAATGAACAAACCAGTGTCCTGCAAAGTGCGTTTCGCCACTCTTTCCATAGATAGAGCAGTTCGATTGCGGCCAATTGAAGGCCGACCGGAGGTAAAAGAGGTAAACTGCCAATTGCGTTCCTTCCGCCAAATTGCGGCCAAATTTCGCCGTGCGGCAGGCCCCAAGCGAACAGGCAACAGATGTACGGGAGTAGCGCGAATGCGGCTAAGAGATAGGCGCCCAGTGTCGCAGTCATGGCTTGGGTGATACGCCGGGAAATCGCCGCCGGTGCAAATAGCCAGCCGATACACAGCGTAATGGCGCCGAACATAGTCATCGTCGCGAAGACTTCGGTTGAAATCAGGAATTCAATGCCTAAAATCGCCGCGAGCATAAGCGCAGATCTGCGAAGACCGAGCTCGCCGTTGATTGTGCGCGCTACAATCAGCACTGCCAGCGGCACCGGAAATACGAGTGTGGCGAACAGATGGCCGCTGTGCTGTTCGTAAATGAGGTATGGTGAGAATCCAAAGATATACCCGCCTATCAGCGACGGCCACCACGCCCTCGAAACATATTGGCAAAGGAGGTACGCGCTCGATGCTGCCAGCGGAAGTGCAAGCAGGCCCAAGAGATTGAAGGCCGCGATCGGGCCGAGCATCGCGGTTACGGGCCACATGAGCAGCGATGGCAGAGGAATTGAGGTTGTCCAGGCCAGGTTGATGCCACCGGGAGCCCAAATATAATTGGTAATAACCGGGTTTATGCGATGCGCAAGCGCGTAGGGCCACCACACCAGATACCACATGAACATCGAGGCATCCGGTCCGGTGCCGAGATAACATTCCCGGAAATGGCCGAAAAGCGGGCGGCCGAAAAGCAGCAGCGAAAGACCAAAATAAAGCGAAAAGGCCAGCAGGTTTGCCTGGTTTCGCGGATTTGGCCTGCGAGATCTCGTTACCTGTCCCTCAAGTTTGGTTCGCCGTGCAATACAGACGGCCTCCTATTGGGGCAACAGGCCGCGGTTACGCGGCTTCCTTGGTCTCGTCCGCGAGGCTTTCCTCGGCGATCGAGCCGCGTTTGGAGAAGATCACCGCGATCGCCAGCGCCGCGAGCGAAATCAGAACCACCACGACGCGGAGCGGCGTCACGCCTCCCATCGAAACCGTCGTGAAGGGCGCGGCAAGAATTCCGACCAGGTTCATCACTTTGATCATTGGGTTGAGCGCCGGGCCGGCGGTGTCCTTGAAGGGATCGCCCACCGTATCGCCCACCACCGACGCCTTGTGAATGTCGGTGCCCTTGCCGCCGAGAAAGCCGTCTTCGACTTTTTTCTTGGCGTTGTCCCAATTGGCGCCCGCGTTCGACATGAACACTGCCAGCAATTGTCCGGTGAGAATCGTCCCGCCCAGGAAACCGCCGAGTGCGCCGGCGCCCAATCCGAAGCCGACCAACAGCGGCGAAAAAATCGCGAGGATGCCGGGACCGAGCAACTCCTTTTGCGCCGTCGCCGTCACGATATCGACGCATGCGCTGTAATCGGGCAGCTCTTTGCCCTCCATGATTCCCGGATGGAGGCGCAACTGGCGGCGCACCTCGAAGACAACCTGATAGGCCGCCCGGCTGACCGCCTTAATCGCGAATGCGCTGAACAAGAACGGCACCGCGCCGCCGATCATCAGGCCCACAAAGACCGTCGGCATGTTGATTTGCACGCCGAGCGCGCCCAGATGCGCTTCGTCGATAAACGAGCGGAACAGGGAAATCGCGGCCAACACCGCGGTCGCGATCGCCAAGCCCTTCGTCAGCGCCTTGGTCGTGTTGCCGATCGCGTCCATCCAGGAGAGCGTCTTGGAGGCTTCCTCCTGATGGATTCCGCCCATCTCGAAGATGCCGTGGGCGTTGTCGGTAATCGGGCCGTAGGTATCCATCGCGAGGATGAAGCCGGTGGTGGTCAGCAGGCCCAGGCCGGTCAGCGCGATCCCGTAAAATTGCAGCGCGAGCGATTCATGGAAAATCGCCATCGCGCCGATAATCGAGGCGGCGATTACGAGCAGCGCCCACACCGACGACTCCAGCCCCTCCGCCATGCCGGACAGAATCAGAGTCGCGGGGCCGGTGCGCGCCGCCATCGCGGTCTCCGTCACCGGACCCTTGTCGGGATGGGTGAAATAATTCGTCAGCCACAGCGTGACGACGGCGAGGATGATGCCGAGCGAGGCGCACCAGGCGAACCGCCAATCGACCGCGCCGGTGCGCGGGTCGGTGAGGTAGAAGTAGTTGACGATGAAAAAGCCGGCGACCGAGGCGATCGCGGAGGTCATGTATCCGATGTTGATTGGACGCATCGGATCGAGCATCTTGGTGCCCGCCGGCACCCGGACCGCCATGATGCCGAGAATCGACGAAAACACGCCGACGGCGCGCAGAATCAGCGCGAACATGATGAGCTTGATCGCGAACGCTCCCGCACCCGCTCCGTAAACCGCGATGAAGTCCGGCGCACCCACGGCGTATGCGGCCAGGATAATCGCCGCGACCAGGGTGACTTCGTAAGACTCGAACACGTCGGCCGCCATCCCGGCGCAATCGCCGACGTTGTCGCCGACGTTGTCGGCGATCGTCGCCGCGTTGCGCGGATCGTCTTCCGGCAGGTCCTGTTCGATCTTGCCGACCAGATCGCCGCCGACGTCGGCCGCCTTGGTGTAGATTCCTCCGCCGACGCGCATAAACAGCGCCGCCAGCGAGCCGCCGAAGCCGAATCAGATCAGCACCTTCATCGCGTTTTCCTGGAACACCAGGAAGATGATCGTCGCGCCGAGCAGGCCCAAGCCGACGGTGAACATCCCCGATACGCCCCCGGCCTTGAACGCCAGTTCCATCGCGTCCTTAAAGCTGGTGAGCGCGGCGTTGGCGCTGCGAACGTTGCCCTTGACCGCCAGCCACATCCCGACGTAACCCGCGCTGTAAGAGGCCGTCACGCCCATCAGAAAGGCGACCGCAATTCCTATGGGAAGTTCAAGCCCGTGATAGACGTTGCGGTACATTAGGAACAGCACGATAAAAATCGCGGCGACGAACCAGATCATCGTTTTGACCTGGCGGCCGAGATAGGCCATCGCGCCCTGTTCGACCGCGTCCGACACATCGGTCATCGACTTGGGTCCGGGGTCCGCGGCAAGCACGACGCGGATTAGAACCAAGCCGTATCCCAGCGCGATCAGCGCCGAGACCAGCACCAGCCACAACAGCATCACCTGTCCGCTGGTTAAAGGTGGCAGAACGATAGTGGATTCGCTCATCGTTAATCAGATTCTCCTGGCGGTTTGGGGCATTTCCCAAGGCCGGACCAGCCGCGATCGGCAAGCTGCTCGATCCATAGCCGGGGCGCACCCTTGAGATTATCTGGCGCAGTCTAGGTTTTCTTGCGCATGAAGTCTAGCAGCGGGCGCATCGTCATAATGAGTGCCCGGCGCCCGATCCCGGGCGCATCCGGAGCGCGGCGAACCGCCGGAAAATGCTAAAGTTGTAGCGGCGAGAATCGATTGTGCCTAAATCTTCCCAATTTGCGGCCGGAACCCTTTGCGGATTGCTGGTATTATTAACGGTAATCATGGCCGGTGATCGAAGAGCGGACGCCGCAACGATGGCCCCGGAGATCGCGCGGCCGGGCTTGCGATGGTTCAACGTCGCCGCGCCGATTCCGCTCGCAAGTCTGCGGGGCCGGATCGTTTTGCTGGACTTTTGGACCGAGGGCTGCATCAACTGCATCCAGATAATACCGACGCTGCGAAAAATCGAGGAGAAATTCCCGGACCAAGTCGTAATAATCGGCGTCCATTCCCCTAAATTCGCCCGTGAAAAGAACCCGGCCAGCGTCGAGGATGCGATCCGCCGCTACCACCTTCACCATCCGATCGTCCACGACCCCGAAATGACGCTGTGGCGCGCCTATGGAATCGACGCCTGGCCGACGATCGTCGTAATCGGCGCGGATGGAACGATCGTGGGCCGAATCGCGGGTGAGCCGAACCCCAACGATCTGATCGCATCGATCGGCAAGCTCGCCGCCGATTACCGGAAGGACGGCATCCTGAAGCCGCAATCTCTCGCGCTCAAGTTGCTGCCGGAGCCGAAAGGCCACTTCCTTTATCCAGGCAAGCTCAAGCGTGTCCCGGGCGCGCAAACGCGATGGGCGCTCGCCGACGGCGGCCACAACCAGATTGTGCTGCTGGACGATAACGGGCGCGAATTGCGGCGCTTCGGCAGCGGCGCGGCCGGACTCCTCGATGGTCCCACAAACACGGCGCAATTCACTTCGCCACAGGGGCTGATCGCATCGGCGGACACAATCTATACCGCGGACACGGGGAACCACGCGATTCGCCGAATCGATCTCGCCACTGGCCAAGTCACCACGCTGGCGGGAACCGGGAAGCGCGGCCGCGCGCTCGACGATTCCACGCCCGGCAAGGAGACCGCGCTCGCTTCGCCGTGGGACTTGGCGCTTCAAGGCGATCGATTGTTTTTCGCCAACGCCGGGACGCATCAGATCGGTGTGCTCGATTTGAAAACGGACACCGTCCGCCCCTTTGCGGGAACCGGCGGCGAGGGCCTCGTCGATGGCAGCGCCGACGAAGCGGAACTCGCGCAGCCAAGCGGCCTTGCGATTAGCCCGGACGGCAAGACGCTCTACGTCGCCGACGCCGAGGACTCCGCGATTCGTGCGATCGATCTCACCGGCGCGCCGCGCGTCACTACTCTGGTGGGCGCGGGCCTGTTCGATTTCGGCTGGATCAACGGCAGCTTCCACAAGGCGCGCTTGCAGCATCCCCTCGGAGTCGCCGTGGACGGCAACCTGATTCTGGTCGCCGACACCTACAACAGCGCGATCCGCGAATTGAACCTGAAAACGCGCGAGGTCTCCGACTTCGGCACCGATTTCATCTGCATGGATCCGATTTGCATCCCGACTCGCGAACCGGCCGGCATCGCCGTCGATACGCCCGATCGCATCCTGCTGGTCGATACCGGCAACCAGCGCATTGAGGAATATATCCCGTCGAAGAAAATTTCCCACACCTGGGCGCGATAGCACCGCGGCACCGAACGCCCTAAGCGGCGTCTGATGAGGTTTATTCCGGGCGGTTTGCAGCGACGATGGCCGAGCCGAACAGGGCCGCCGCGATCACGAACGACATCGCAAGGTGCGGGTGAATCGTCCAGAGCAGGCCCACAATCGTACTGGACAAGAAGTCGCCGATTCCGTTGACGGTCGCGAGCACGCCGAAGCCCGTGCCGCGCAATTCGGCCGGGATCGACTCGGCGGCGGCCGAACTCTCCACGGTCTCCCAGCCGCCCATGTAAACGCCCGACATCGCAAAGACCACGGCGAATTTTAGGAGCGACGCGCCCGGCGTCATCAAGGCGATCGCGGGCACGATCGCCAGCGCGTAGCCGGCCGCGAGTACGTGGCGCTTCGGGAAGCGGTCGGCCAGCATTCCGAAGCCGTAGCACGACGCCGCATAGACGGCGTTGTACCCGACATAGAAGAGCATCGCGAGTTGGGCGGCCCGCGCGATTCCGTAGGCGGGCGTCCACGCCTGCGTCGCCCACAGAATCAGGAGCGTGTTCGAGAAATCGCCCACGCCCGCGATTCCCACGCCGATCAAAAACCGGCGGAACGGACGCGGCAACGCCGCCATGCTCGAAAACAGCCGCGCCTGCGGTCGCACCGGATGGGGCCGTTCGCGCACGAGCGTCCCGATTAGGAGCGCGGCAATCAAGCCGGGGATTAGCGAAACCGCGAAGACTCCCCGAAAGCCGATTATCCCCACCAGAATCAGCGCGATGACCGGGCCGATGAATGCGCCGACGCTGTCCATCGAACGCTCGAATCCGAATGCCCGTCCGTAAGTCGCCGGCGTCGTCGCATCGGCCATCAGGACGTTGCGGACCGGACCGCGCGCGCCGCGCGCGATCCATCCCGTGACGCGGCCCGCGAGCACGTCCCACCAACTCGCCGCCAGCGCAAAGCTCCCCATCGCAAGCGCCGTGATCGTGTAGCCAACCACGGCGATCGGTTTGCGGCGCGCCAGCTTGTCGCTGTAAAGGCCGGAAAGGAGCTTGGCGAAGCTCGACGCTCCGTCGGCCAGCCCTTCGATCAATCCGAGCATGGCGGCGTTGGCGCCGAGCGAGGCGAGAAACGCGGGCATTGCCGCCGTCGCCATTTCGTGGCCGATGTCGGAAAACAGGCTCGCGAGGCCAATTCCCAAGACCGTGGGATTCAGCCAATGGGCGGATGCGGCGGGTTGCGGCTCTGGCGCCATCGGGATTCGGGATAGTTGGACGGGGCCGCGGGCGCTGTCAATGGTTGATTCCGCCCGGATTCCTGTGTTTAAGTGTACAATTCTATTGCCATGAACGTAAACATAGAGACCCCCTCGGAACTGCGGCGCAAGCTCACGATCGAAGTCGAACCCGATGAGATTACCCGCGAATTGGACAAGTCCTACAACGAACTGAAGCGCGGCGTCGTGCTCAAGGGCTTCCGGCCCGGCCATGCGCCGCGCCATCTGCTGGAACGATTCTTCGGCGAGCAGGTGCGCGGCGAGGTGATCGAAAAGCTGATCAAGGAGTACACCGGCAAGGCGCTGGAAGAGAACGATCTCAAGCCGATCGTGCCGCCGGAAATCGTCACCGAGGAGGCCGACCTCAAGAAATCGCTCAAATTCAGCGCCACCTTCGATTTGCGGCCCCAGATCGTCGTCAAGGACTACGCGGATCTCAAGGTGCCGGAGGCCGCCGCCGAAGTCACGGACCAAGAGGTTGACGAGGCGATCGAGCATTTGCGCGAACGGGCCGCGTCGCTCAAGCAGGTTGAGGGCCGCACCGTCGTCAACGACGGCGACTACGTGCTCGCCTCCGTCGAGGCGTTCGTGGACGGCAAACCGCTATCGAGCGTGCGCTCCGAAGATCGGCTGATCGAGGCGAGCAAGCGCGCGCTGGCTCATGGCGTGGACGAGGCCGTAATCGGCGCGGAAATCGGCCAGCCGTCGAAAACCGTCAAGAGCTACGCCGCCGATTACGCGCAGAAAGACCTCGCGGGCAAGACCGTGGAATGGCGCGCGGCGGTGAAGGAAATCTACCGGCGCGAAATCCCCGCGCTCGACGACGATTTCGCCAAGGACCAGGGCAACGATAGCCTCGCCGCGCTGCGCGAGCGCGTCCGCGCGGACCTGCTCGAACACGCCAAGCACGAGGCCGACGCGCGCGTGCGCAACGGACTCCTCGACCTCGTGATCGAGCGCAACCCGGTCGAATTGCCCGAATCGCTCGTGACACGGGAAGCGGCAGCGATGGAGGCCGAACTGCACAAGACCCTGGAATCGGGCGGGATGAGCCACGAGGAAGCCGGTGCCCGCGTCAAGGAAAACGCCGAGGACCTGCGCTCGCGGGCGGAGAAGCGGGCGCGCACCTCGCTTATTGTCGATGCGCTCGCGGAGCAGGAAAAGATCGAGATCAACGATGAGGAACTCGGCAATCGCGTCGCGAGCATCGTGACCGGCAGCGGACGAAGCCGCGACCGCGCGGCGGAATTCTATCGCGATGAGGCCAACCGCGAGGCGCTGCGCCAGTCGATGCGCCGCGACAAGGCGCTCGATTTCATCTTAAGCCGCGCCAAGCGCGAAGCGGATGGCGGCGAAAAATCCTAGCGGCACGGCGGGCATTTCCGCCGCGTAAATTGCCGGTTGCTCCGTCATATCGCAACCGTTAAAATTTTGATTGTGTCGGCGGGGGTTTGTAATTCGAGCCGGAGGTCCGGCGGCGTGGCGGGAGGCAGCCGATGAGCGGCCTGGTCCCGATCGTCGTCGAGCAGACCGGCCGCGGGGAACGCGCCTACGACATCTTTTCGCGCCTGCTGAAGGACCGCATCGTCTTTCTCGGCACCGAGATCAACGACGATGTGGCCAACCTGATCACGGCGCAGTTCCTGTTCCTCGAATCGGAAGACCCCGACAAGGAGATCAACTTTTACATCAACACGCCCGGCGGCTCGATTACCGCGGGGCTGGCGGTTTACGACACGATGCAATTCATCCGGCCGCCGGTCTCCACTCTCGCCCTCGGACAAGCCGCGAGCATGGGCGCGGTCCTCTTAGCCGCGGGCGCCAAGGGCAAGCGTTTCGCGCTGCCCAACTCGCGCATCATGCTCCATCAGCCGCTGGGAGGCGCGCAGGGTCAGGCGACCGACATCGAGATCCACGCGAAGGAGATTCTGCGCGCACGCGAAGAGATCAACAACATCATCATGAAGCACACCGGCCAAGACCTGCGGAAGATCGAGCGGGACACCGACCGCGATCTGTTCATGTCTCCGGCGCAGGCGGTTGAATACGGTTTGATTGATGAGGTAATCGTAAATCGGAGGCCTGTGCAGTGAGTTCGAGGAACCAGTATGCCGAAGCATGACGACCGCACCGGCAACCTGGTCTGTTCCTTTTGCGGGAAGAGCCAGGACGAGGTCCGCAAGCTGATCGCGGGACCGACGGTTTATATCTGCGACGAATGCATCGACCTGTGCAACGACATCATCGCCGAGGAGACCGACTCCGAAGAGGCGTTCAGCCAATCCTCCGCCGTCCCCAAGCCCGCCGAAATCAAGCGCGTGCTCGATCAATACGTGATCGGCCAGGAGCGCGCCAAAAAGATTCTATCGGTCGCCGTCCACAACCATTACAAGCGCATCGATTCGCAGGTGGTGACGGGCGACGTCGAACTGCAAAAGTCGAACATCCTGCTGATCGGCCCGACCGGCGTCGGCAAGACGCTGCTCGCGCAGACGCTCGCACGCTTCCTGCAGGTTCCCTTCACGATTGCCGACGCGACCTCGCTCACCGAGGCCGGTTACGTCGGCGAGGACGTCGAGAACATCATCCTGTCGCTGCTTCAGAACGCCGACTACGACATTGAGAAATGCCAGCGCGGGATCGTCTATATCGACGAGATCGACAAGATCGCGCGCAAGGGCGACAACCCCTCGATTACGCGCGACGTGTCGGGCGAAGGCGTCCAGCAGGCGCTGTTGAAAATTATCGAAGGCACGATGGCCTCGGTGCCGCCCAAGGGCGGCCGCAAGCATCCGCAGCAGGAATTCCTGCAGGTCGATACGACCAACATCCTGTTCATCTGCGGCGGCGCTTTCGTGGGCCTGGACGACCTCATCCGCCGGCGCATTTCGGGTAAGACGATGGGCTTCCGCGCCGACTTGAGCCATCGCGACCCAAAGACGATATCCGAACTACTATACGAAGTGCAGCCAGAGGACCTGCTTCGGTTCGGGCTGATTCCGGAGTTTGTCGGCCGCCTGCCGGTGATCGCGACGCTCGGCGAACTGGACGAAGAGGCGCTGGTGCGCATCCTGAACGAGCCGAAGAACGCGCTGGTGCGGCAGTACCAGAAGCTGTTCGACATGGAAAACGTACACCTGAAGTTCACCGCCGGCGCGCTCAAGGCGATCGCGCGGGAGGCGTTAAAGCGTAAGTCCGGGGCGCGGGGGCTGCGCGCCATCCTGGAAAGCATCATGGTGGACCTGATGTACGAGATTCCGTCGCAGCCGAACATCAAGGAGGTTTTGATTTCGGAGGAAGTGGTGACGCAAAAGGAACAGCCGCTGTTGGTCTATCAAAAGACCGCGGAGACCGCGTAGGGCGGCAAGGATCGGAACCTCAAAGATGCTTTTTCGCAACGACAATACCGGCAAAAAAGATGGCGGCGGCGGCGCAAGCTCGGTCCCGTTGCTGCCGCTGCGCGAACTGATCGTTTTCCCGCACGAAGTCTATCCGATCTTCGTCGGCCGCAATAAATCCATCAAGGCGCTCGAAGCCGCCGAGGCGCACAAGACGCCCATCCTGCTCGTCGCCCAGCGCGACGCCAAGGTCGCCGATCCGGCGCCCGCCGATCTCTACGCCGTCGGCACGCTCGCCGTGGTGGTGCAACTTCTGCGCCTGCCCGACGGAACGGTCAAGGCGCTGCTCGAAGGCAAGAAGCGCGCGCGCGTCGCCAAGTTCGTCTCCGGCAATGACTACTTCCAGGTCGAAGCTGAGGAAATCGAGGAAACCGCACCGCGTTCGGCGGAGGTCGAGGCGCTGATGCGCTCGGTCGCCGCCACCTTCGACAATTACGCCCGGCTCAATAAGAAGGTTCCGCCCGAGATGGTCACCTCGATCGCGGCGGTGGACGACCCGGCATTCCTGGCCGACAAGCTCGTTGGCCACCTCGGCATCAAAATCGAAGACAAGCAGGCGCTGCTGGAATCGGCCGACCCGGCGGAGCGTCTCGAAAAGATCCTCGGCTATATGCGGTCGGAATTGGAAATCCTGGAAGTCGAAAAGCGCATCCGCTCCCGCGTCAAGAAGCAGATGGAAAAGACCTCCAAGGAGTACTACCTGAACGAGCAAATGCGCGCGATTCAGAAGGAACTCGGCGAAAAAGATGAGTTCAAGAACGAAATCCAGGAGTTGGAGGAACGGCTGCGGCAGAAGAAGATGCCGGCCGAAGCGCGCGAGAAATGCGAGCGCGAGATCAAGAAGCTCAAGATGATGTCGCCGATGTCCGCTGAGGCGACCGTCGTGCGCAACTACCTCGATTGGTTCCTGTCGCTTCCGTGGTTCGAGTACACCGAGGACAAGCTCGACATCAAGGCGGCGGAGCGCATCCTTGAGGAAGACCATTACGGGCTGGATAAGGTCAAGCAGCGCATCCTCGAATACCTCGCGGTCGAGACGCTGGTCGGCCAGATGAAAGGCCCGATCCTGTGCCTGGTCGGACCGCCGGGCGTCGGCAAGACTTCGCTGGGCAAATCGGTCGCGCGCGCGACCGGGCGCAAGTTCGTCCGCGTGTCGCTGGGCGGCGTGCGCGACGAGGCCGAAGTCCGCGGCCATCGCCGGACCTACATCGGCGCCCTGCCCGGCAAGGTGATTCAATCGCTGCGCAAGGCGGGGTCGTCGAATCCGGTCATGCTGTTCGACGAGGTGGACAAGATGTCCACCGATTTCCGCGGCGATCCGTCGTCGGCGCTGTTGGAAGTCCTCGACCCGGAGCAGAATTGCACCTTCAACGACCATTACCTCGATTGCGACTACGACCTGTCCAAGGTGATGTTCATCACGACCGCCAATACCCTCGATCGCATCCCGCGCCCGCTTCAGGATCGGATGGAAGTGATTCGGATTCCGGGCTACACCGAGGCGGAGAAGCTCAATATCGCCAAGCGCTACCTGCTGAAGAAGCAGTTGCAGGCCAACGGCCTCAAGCCGGAGAACATCGAGTTTTCCGACGGCGCGATCCTCGGCATCATCCGCCATTACACGCGCGAAGCGGGAGTCCGAAATTTGGAGCGCGAAATGGCCTCGGTTTGCCGCAAGACCGCGGTCGAAGTCGTCAAGACCGACCGCAACGCGCACGTCAAGGTATCGAGTTCGAGCCTCGCCAAATACTTGGGACCGCCTAAGTTCCGTTTCGGCATAGCCGAGTCGGTTCCGCAAATCGGCGTCGCGACGGGATTGGCGTGGACCGAAATGGGCGGCGAACTTCTAAACGTCGAGGTGACGATCGTTCCGGGCCGCGGCAAGCTCACAATTACCGGGCAATTGGGCGACGTGATGCGCGAGTCGGCCCAAGCCGCGCTGTCCTACGTGCGGTCGCGCGCCGAGATACTCGGATTGGACCGCGGTTTTTACCATCGCATCGACATCCACATCCACATTCCCGAAGGCGCCACGCCTAAGGACGGCCCGTCGGCGGGGATCACGCTCGCGACCGCGTTGGTCTCGGCGCTCACCCGGATTCAGGTGCGCAACGATCTCGCGATGACCGGGGAAATCACGCTGCGCGGCCGCATCCTGCCGATCGGCGGGCTTAAGGAAAAGGTGCTCGCGGCCCATCGCGGCGGCATCAAGACCGTCCTCATTCCCAAGGAGAACGCCAAGGACATCGAGGAGATTCCGCAGGCGATCCTGAAGAACGTCACCTTGGTGCAGGTCGAACACGTGGACGAGGTGTTAAAGCACGCGCTCGTGCTATCCGATCCGGAATTGTTCTTCAAGCCGGGCAAGGCGGAGGATGGGCTGGCGTTCATGCGCGAGCCGGCGCCGAAGGACGAAATCGCGCCCGATGACGAGGACGAGCAGCCGGTATCGCCGCATCTGTCCTAAACGGGCTGCCAAAGATTCATCCGTAAAGTCCTTGACGCGAGCCGGATTACCCGGCTAACTATGCCGTCCGGGGGCGGGTTTTCGTACCGGGCTGATTCGAGGGGAAGAGCATCATGACCAAGGCCGAACTCATTGAGGCGCTGTCCAACCAGCTTCCGATCAACAAGGCGGACGCCGAACACGCGATCAACATCCTGCTCGGCGACATTATCGCGGCGCTGCAAAAGGGCGAGCGGGTGAACATCTCCGGCTTCGGCACCTTTGCGGTGTCGGAGCGCAAGGCGCGCACCGGCCGCAATCCCAAGACGGGAGAAACGATCGAGATCGCGGCCAGCCGCTCGGCCAAGTTCAAGCCCGGCAAGCAGTTGAAGGACTCGCTCAACGAGTCCGGCACGGCGCCCGCCGCAAGCTGACCGCGCCGCCGCACTGGCTCCCGTCTCCCAGCGGGCAAAGTCGTGAGCGATCGCGCGCGCCGTCAATCCCGGCCGCCCAGCGTTCGCTTTGCTTCGTTCCAGAGCGAATCGAGTTCCGCCGGGCGCATCGACTTGAGCTTTCGCCCGTGCGCCGCCGCGATCCGTTCGACCTCGCTAAAGCGCGCGGCGAATTTGCCGCAGGCGCGGGCGAGCGTCGCCTCGGCGCGATGGCCGATGAAGCGGGGCGCGTTGGCAATCGCGAGCATCAGGTCGCCGATTTCGCCCGCCGCGGAATCGAGGTCGCCGCAATCGAGCGCGTCCTCGATCTCCGCGGTCTCTTCGCGCACCTTGGCGAGCACTTCCCGGATGTCCGCCCAATCGAATCCGGCGCGGCGGGCGTTTTCGCCGAGCCGCTCCGCGCGGACCAGCGCGGAGAGTTTGCGCCCGCCTTTGGGAGGCGGCTTTCGTTTTACCGCCGGTATCGCAGTGCGGGAGACCTTCATCGTGTCGGGGGCAGGCGTCGCATGGGGATAGCCCTTTCGGACGAATGGGGCATAATAGCCCCGGCGCGAGCCGCGATGCCAACGGAGTGGCGCGCTCGCCATTCCGGCTTCGCCGGGTTCCTGAGCCGCAACTGCCATTTCGGGCGTGCAACGGCAAAATTTCCGCGTCGCATACAGAATGAATTTTGAGATAATCGGCCGCATCGGCCAAGCCGGGACCATTGCCGAGGTCCGGTCGATTCGGGAGTTGCGGCGCCTCGAAAAAGCATACGGACGCGGACGATGGAGAAAACGCAAAGGGAATCGCTACGATACGATTGGCGGATAGAACCGTGTGCTCCGCCGAAATTCATTGGTATGAGGCGCATGGCATTGGCGGAAAAGAATTCAAAATCAAACGCATCGTCCAAGAAGGAAATTAGCGTCTTGGGATCGCAGCCGAAATACGTCCTCTGCATCAAGAACGACGAATATCCAGCGTCGCTGGAGGTGCGCAAGGTCTATCGCGTGCTTCCCGATTCTCAAGCCATCCGGCACGGTCTGATCCGGGTAATCGACGAATCCGCCGAAGACTACCTTTACCCTGCGAGCTTTTTCGTTCCGATTTCCCTGCCACAAGGCGCGAAAGCCGCGTTCGGACCGATCGAAGCGTCAAATTCGTAAGTGAAAAGCCACGATCCCGAGGATGCCATGAAACATTTTGTTGCGTATCACAACCGCGAATGGATGAAACACCGCTATGCTCCCCCAGCGAAAGGGAAAATCGATACGTTCGTTACCGCCAAGCGGTTCCGAAAAGAGACGCTGGTGGAAAACCGCCTTGGGGTGTTCGAGGGGGCAGGTTCGCCCAAGCACTACCGACTGATGAGCTTCGGGATCATCAAGAATTTGGAGCCTGGGAAAAGGTTAGCGCCAAACGCGGATTTTAGAAAGCGACTAGAGAATGGGGCACGAATACTTTTCGTAGCCGAAGCAAATGACCGTCCTATCGAGGTGACGAACCTCCCGTGGTTCAGAAGGTTGCTCAAGCAAACGCTCAAGTTCAGCAACGGCCTGAGCAGGATTAAAGATGGCCGCGTGATCGCCGCACTTGAGAGACTATGCGCTCATGGACCGGGCGGTGGCACAAAGAAACCGCCTGAGCCGAGTAACACTCCTCCGAAGCCAGTGTTGCGCACGATAATGGAGCACCGTCAACTACAACCTTTCCGCCGACAACTTTGCCTGTGGCCACTCGCATGGGAAGGAATTCTATCGCGTCTGGCCATTCCGGTCGAGTGTCGGAGACGTCCGCCGCGTTGACTTCGGGCGTTACATGGGCTTGACGATATCGTTCGCGCTCGGCATCGTGATTGAAACGTTCATGCGGATTTTGAAATCACTGTCATTCGCGTGGCGATCCCTTATCATCATCTTGGGACTGTGGTTCGGCTTAGTAGCGATTCGGCAGGAGCCAGAACTAGCGATCGGCTTAGGCAATGCCAGCGCGCTGTTTCTGATTGCAGTCGGCCTTTCCGGTTGGAATCCGTTTGAATTCTGGTTTGAGATGGCCTCAACAGTGAAGCAGGACGCGCGCCTAAAAGGCCTTGTTCTCATGCTCGAAGACTCCGGTACACGTCTCCCACCGATTCGTCGCTTCAATCTCATAAAGGCGCTTAGATGGTTCGGGATGACGTGGACTTGGATGATCCTTTTCGTCGGCTTTGGATATTGCATACGCGCCTGCTTTGTTTACAGCGGAATTTTCACGCGATTTGAGACGATCGGGTTGACAGCACTATGGATGCTGTTTGCAAGCGGTGCACAGGAACTGCCAATGGGGGTCGCCGAGGTGCTGACAATACGTTTACGGTCCGAAATGGGCGGCACGGTCCCAGGCGGCGAAACGGACGTGGCGATTGCGCGGATGCTGCTCGGGTTGGCGATGCTGGCGGTGTCATCGTGGTGGACGTGGCACGTGTATGGAAAGTGATCCGATGCTCCGATGTGGAGGACACCTTACCGTAAGTTCGTCAAGGGCAAACCTGTAAAACAGGCGCGAGTAGGGGCATTCGCTAGAGCGTTGGTCGCCGACGAAACCGAACTTCTCCGCTCTCAGCCGAGAGAACCGTGGCCAATCTGATCCATAAGGAAATAGCCGCAGTCCGTGCTCTGATGAATTCGCCTGAAGCACGGCGATTCCATGAGAGCTTGAAGAAAGAGGATGTCCTAGCAGGGTGCGGAAAAATGATCGCTTTTCGCTCCGCACCGAGGTAGATAGATAGGTGACCGTTGTGGGTTGAGGAGGAAGCGGGGATGCGCGGGACGGACGAGCAGCAGAGCGGGATGTTCAGT
>JBOHWK010000046.1:0-3068 GCA_050736715.1 Binataceae bacterium (SeqCode)
CCGGCTTAGAATTCGAAATCGTGACCGGCTGCGGCGCCGAAGTCGTCCCAGCCGCGGTTGTTCCAAAGGAAAGCTTCTGCGGCGTAATCGTCAGGTTCGCCGCCCCCGCGCTCACCGGCGCCACCGCAGTCGCACAAAATAGCAGGGCCGAAACGATTATGCGTTTTGCGGTTTCCATTTAGCCGCCCGCGACCGAAGACCGCTCGCGGGCTGAAATTTCCCCACCTTGTCGAAAAGGAAGAACCGGGAGCTTGCAAGCCATTAGTTAAATTCACCAAGTTGCGATAATTTAGGGTTTTCCTGATTTCCCTTTAACCAAACTCTGGTGAGTATCCATTTCCGGCCGGCGTCCCTTCGCTTGACTGTTGCCTCAAGCCCCTCCATCGCGGCATCCTGGGCCGCGATGTTAATAGCAAGTTGAGGACCACGGACCCGGAAACAGAACATGCATTCAATCGTTGTCTGTATTGCGCGAAGATTGGCGCGCCGGGAAGATTCTTGCGGCCCGCCGCCATCGCGATGGCGGTGGGCATCGAATTGCGGCATTCATTTGCCGCCAAGCGATGGCGCGGCGCGGATCGGCAGGCTGATTATTTTACCGGCCGCATTCGTTCAGCAAATTTTCAGCACTGCCGCGCCTTGAATCTCGTCCTGCTTTAACATTTTGAGCGCAAGGTTAGCCTCATTCAGGCTGAAGGAGGACGTATGCGTCCGGATATTCGCCTCGGCTGCGATCTTGAGAAACTCTTCGGCATCGGCGCGAGTGTTCGCGGTCACGCTGCGCAATTCCTTTTCATAGAAGACGTGCTTCTCGTAATCGAGCGGAGGAATTTCGCTGAGGTAGATTCCCGCCACGGCGAGGATGCCTCCGCGATCGAGCGCCGCGAGCGCGGGCGGCACCAACTCGCCCGCCGGCGCGAACAGAATCGCGGCGTCGAGCGACGCGGGCGGCCGATCGTCCGATTCACCGATCCATTCCGCGCCCAGCCCCGCCGCAAGCTTGCGATGAGGCCCGCCGCGGCTCATCACAAACACCCGGCATCCCCAGTATCGAAGCACCTGAATCGCGATATGCGCGGAGCCGCCGAAGCCGTAGAGGCCGACCGTCGCACCGGGTTTTACTTCCGCCCGCTTGATCGCACGGTAACCGATGATGCCCGCGCACAGGAGCGGGGCCGCTTCCTCATCGCCGAGCGCGGGCGGAATCGGATGGGCGTAATCCTCACGCGCAATCGCGTATTCGGCGTATCCGCCGTCATGGTCGTAGCCGGTGAAGCGGGCATTGGGGCAGAGGTTCTCGCGGCCGCGGCGGCAATAGGCGCAGCTTCCACACGTTTCGCGCAGCCACGCGATTCCCACGCGCTCGCCCGGATTGAACCGCGCGGCGTCCTTTCCGCACTTCTCGACGACGCCGACGATTTCGTGGCCGGGGATAATTCGCGGGCGGCGCGGCGGCAGGTCGCCCTCGGCGACGTGCAGATCGGTTCGGCATACGCCGCAAGTCTTTACCTTGACCAGAATCTCGCCGCGCGCCGGTTCGGGCACCTCGGTTTCGATCGCCCGGAGCGGCTCGGATTCGATCGGCGCGGGCCGCTCGATTGCCATCGCTTTCATCGCGGACGCCATCGATAAGCCGCCGCGTATCGCGCCAATTATCGGGACAAGTCGCGCGCTACGGTTGCGGCGGGAAATTATGGTAGCGTAGTCCGGCTGTAAAATCGCCCCAATGCTGGCAAACCAACAGGCCGTGGCTCCCGGAGAGTTGAGCTTCTCGCGCGAGGCGCCCGCGACGCTCACCGTCCGAATCGCGGGAAACTGGCAGTTGCGCCACGGCTTGCCGTCGTCCAGCGCCGTTGCCGGCGTGCTTGCCGCCGAACCGCGGCCGCGGCGAATCGTGTTCGACGCGAGCCGGCTCTCCGGATGGGACAGCGGATTGGTCGCGTTCCTGGCGGGCGTCAGCGAGGTGTGCCGCGAAAGCGGCGTTCAACCGGACTTCGCCGGGCTGCCCGAAGGGGCGCGCAAGCTGCTCGAACTTGCGCAATCCGTGCCGGAAAAATTCGGCGCGCGTTCCCAGGCCGCCCACGCTTCGTTCGTCGTGGCGCTGGGCCAGGCGACGATCCTGTATGTGCGCGGGGTTGACGATTTTCTGCGCTTTCTGGGCGAGGTGACGATCGCGCTCGGCCGGACGCTGACGGGCCAGGCGCGTTTTAGGCGATCCGACCTGATGGTGTTGATTCAGGATTGCGGCGTCAACGCGCTCGGCATCGTAACCCTGATCAGCTTTATGGTCGGAACCATCCTCGCCTTCATGGGCGCGATTCAGTTGCAGCAGTTCGGCGCCACCATCTTTATCGCCGACCTGGTCGGAATCGCGATGACGCATGACATGGGCGCGATGATGACCGCGATCATCATGGCGGGCCGCACCGGCGCGGCATACGCGGCGCAACTCGGCACGATGAAGGTGACGCAGGAGATTGACGCGCTCACCACGATGGGCGTATCGCCGCTGGAATTTTTGGTGGTGCCGCGCGTCCTCGCCCTGTTCCTGATGATTCCGCTGCTCTGCATCTATTCCGATTTCGTGGGAATGATCGGCGGCGGATTCGTCGCGGCGACCATGATGGGAATCGGGCCATTGGCGTACATGCACGAGACTTGGCACGCGGTGACCCTGACCAGCGTTTTCGGCGGCGTAATCAAGAGCATGGTCTATGGCGTGATTATCGCGGTGGCGGGATGCCTGCGCGGCTTCGAGTGCGGCAACAGTTCGTCGGCGGTGGGCGACGCGGCGACGCAGGCGGTCGTAACCGGAATCGTCTATGTAGTCGTCGCCTGCGGCATCTTCGCGTTCCTGTTCAACATTTTGGGAATCTAATGCCCGATCGCTAGAACTCGTCTCATAAGAATGGTTCCGGCCGCAGCTTTCCGGGAAATTCCGCCGTGACCTCGGCGCTGAAAGCGCCGAAGGATTCCAGCCCAGGGCAACGCCCTGGGTTAAAACGAACCAAACCGTTCCCGCCCTGTAGGGGCGGGAGGATTCCCCGCGCCCTTCCCGGGCGCGATTC
>JBOHWK010000047.1:0-1855 GCA_050736715.1 Binataceae bacterium (SeqCode)
CGCCCATTCCGGGCGCACGCCGCCATGCGCAAAATCGCTCGCCGAAGCGGGAATCGCTCGCGTCGTAATCGCGTGCGTCGATCCCTATCCGCCGGTAAGAGGCCGCGGCATCGCAATTCTCCGGCGCGCGGGCGTTTCCGTCACCGTGGGCGTGATGGAAAAGGATGCGCGCGCGCTAAACGCGGGCTTCATTACGCGCGTAACGCGCGGGCGGCCGCTGGTTGTGCTCAAGCTCGCGATGTCGCTCGACGGGAAAATCGCGGCCTCAAGCGGCGACTCAAAATGGATCAGTTCGGCCAAATCCCGCGACCTCGTCCATCGATGGCGCTCCGAATGCGACGCCGTAATGGTCGGCGCGGGCACGGTAATTGCCGACAATCCGCGGCTCACGTCCCGCGTCGCGGGCGGACGCGATCCGATCCGCGTAGTCGTCGATGGCCGCCTGCGCACGCCCGCCGATGCGCGCGTCTATCGAATCGAATCGAAAGCGGGAGCGATCCTCGTTACCACCCGCGCAAATCTCTCCCGCGCGCGCCGGAAATACGCGCGGTCCGGAGTCGAAGTGCTGGGGATGCCGGCGCATCGCGGCGAAATCGATCTTATGGCGCTGATGCGTGAATTCGGGCGGCGTGGATGGCGGCAGGTCATGCTCGAGGGCGGCGCGCATCTGGCGGGGTCGGCGCTCGCCGCCGGAATCGTCGATCGGATCGCACTATTCGTCGCGCCGCGGATAATCGGAGACGGGATTCCGGCGATTTCGGGCCTCGATTTCCGCCGCGTGCGCGATTCGATTCAGGCCGCCGATTTGACCGCGCGGCAAGTCGATTCCGACTGGCTCTTCGAGGGGCGGATTGCCAAGCGGCGTTAGAAGCAGTCTCATAAATGGTTTAATTGCCGTTTTGCCGGGAGTGGGCGGAAGCGGCCTCGGCGCTGAAAGCGCCGATGGATATTAGCCCAGGGCAACGCCCTGGGTTAACACGAACCAAAACAATCCCGCCCTGTATGGGCGGGAGCTTCCCCGCGCCCTTACAGGGCGCGAACTTTTCAAATTACCCGATAACCCAGGGCGTGGCCCTGGGCTAATTTCCTGGCGCGCCGTTGGCGCGCCCCGGAGATGACAGATCCCCATCGAAACTGTGCCGCGCGATTCCGGTTCTGTTCAACCGGCATTTATGAAACTGCCGCCATGCGCTCCCGCTCTATGCCGGATTCGGCGGGATTTGGGGAACAGGGGGTGAGGTTGCCCCTCGCTGCCACAATCCCAGATCAAACAGCTATGAAATTACTTCTGGAGTTAGCGGAACCGCTCATATCGAATGAATTTGCCTCATAGCTGGCAATCCGCTATTATCGCGGGCGTCGGGTTTGCCGTAGCATGAGGCTGATCTGGCAGGGTGTTGAGAAAAGGAAAAGACGCAAGGTGGACGGAAGCTACGGTTTCAACACCCTGCGAAGGAGTTGGCTGCATTCCTCAATCTTCTCCCCCGCGCTTTTGCGGGGGAGATAAGAGAGAGGGAGCAGGCTGTGATCCATCAACAGCCTGCTAGTTTCGCTCCATTCAGGGAGGGTGGGCGATGAAAGAGCCGGCGGGGAAAATTCAACTCGGCGCAATCGCAATCGTGGGCGCGATCGCGTTCGCGCTCGTTGCATTCGCGATCATTGGGTTCCCGCCGCGCGCGTGGGCGCCTCCGACCGAAGGAGCGGACTGGCAGATGTTCCACTCCAATGCGGGGATGTCCGGTTGGTTGTTGGAATTGAGTGACGGCAACATAGTTATTTAAGCGGCTTTCTCCGCATCGTCAATCCTTGGTTCTGGGTCGATTTCGGCGTCGTGAGCGCGCAGGGCGGCGACCAG